>JAOMDA010000020.1 GCA_028345295.1 Candidatus Nitrosopelagicus sp.
TTTTTACTTTACTGCCAATTTTACAATAAGTGAACTTGATTGTTTGTAAGTCTTATTATACATTTCAATTAAAATCTCATATTCACCTTTCTCAGTTAATATTTCAGAATATTCTTCACCTTTTGGCAGATAACTACCGTCGTTAGCATAACACTGATTTAAAAATCCACTTTGTGTAATTACTTCTTTTGTGGAATTTGATATGTCATATATTGTAATATACAGATCGCCACAATCAAACGCATTATCTAAAAGATTAATCTGAAATTCTATTGGTTCAGTTACAGTATAAATTGATTGTAACCCAATAATTTGGATTGTGTCTGTAGATGTCTTTGAAGAAGTATCAATATCACCAAACTGCCACATATTTAATGTGCGATTAGAATCATTTAGAGCCTCAGCCATAACCAATGCTCCCAATCCAACTGAGAGTATAATTGGTAATACATATACTACAAATGGTGTTTTAGTAGCCACTTCGTCTAAACTCTGTAATGGACTTATATCAATTTAGTCATATTATAATGCAAATTCATTACCAAAAATATTCACTAAAAACTGCTAAAATCAGTAAATAGACAAAAAGGATTCGTTTAAAGCTCTAAGATAATTTGGTTACACGAGTTAAATCCATGATCCAGTCATATTTGCCAGATGAGACTAAGAAAATTTCGAGTTAGGGCGTATCGATGTATTCATGATTCTGGTGATATTAGAGTAGGTGACTTAGCTGCATTTGTAGGAAGAAATGAAAGTGGGAAAACAACAATTCTTCAAGCGTTAACATTACTAAACAGAGAACACCAATTATCAGATCTTGATCTATGTGATGAAATGGTTGAAGAGTTAAAAAATGAGGTTAAGTTAGCTGAGGGGGACTTTGATCTAAATAATAATGAAACAAGAATAATCAAAGATATATTTCCAAATATCCCAGAAATTAAAAAATTAAAAATTTATCGTACTAACAATAATCCAATTGCACAGTATGATTTTGGGGATGTAAATATAAGTGAAGCCGAAAATAGTGGGTTAAATTCATGGGAAAATTTTATAGAAAAAGTTTCAAATTTTTTAGATACAATTCCAAATCATATTAGAATCAAACTTAATACCCAATTTTTTGAAGGACAGCCACCAATACATGAAGAAATTTTTACAAATCAAATGGCTGAATTTGGAAATAATTTGCATGTGTTAGCTGTTGATGAACCACAAATAACAGAAGAGTGGGAAAAAATTTCTGAGGATCCTAATACAAGTTTTCAGAATCTTTTAATTGGAACAACAGAAAGAATTGCACTAGAAAATTTTATTGAGACAAATTTACATCCAAGATTTGTTTATTTTTCTGATTATAAAAAAATAATTGGGAACATAAATCTAAATCAATATTCTAGAGATATACATATACCAAGTATAGAATTTTCTGAAGATGAATTTGATAAAACAGAGACTGTAGATAATTTATTCTATTTAGCAGAACTAGATGTAAACGAATTAGAAGAAGCTAAAACTAGTCCTTCACAATTGATAAAACTCTTGAATACTTGTAGCAAAAGATTAACTGACAAATTAAATCCTGCATGGAAAGGGGATCCAATACATGTTGAATTAAGACTCAATCCTAATAATATTATGAGTGTAGTAATTTCTGATGTTCATAAAGATGGAACTGTAACAAATACAGGTTTATTGAATAGAAGAGCAGAAGGATTCAAGTGGACATTCTCATTTATTGTGAATTTTGCTGCAGAAACACAAAGGGCAGAATTAAAAGAAGCAATACTATTACTTGATGAACCTGCACGAAATCTTCACCCTACACAACAACGTGGCATATCTGATCTACTAAAAAATCTTGCAGGATCAAATCAAGTTCTTTATGCAACGCATTCACCATACATGATTTTTGATTATGCACCAGGAAATTTATTGGTAGTAGAATTGGATAAGAAAAAACATCTAAGTAGAATTTATTATGATTATTGGAATGCAGACGATTCTACGTTGACTCCTATTCTGTATGGTCTTTCAAGAGGATTAGTAGAGTCTATTGTTGACAGAGAGATTGGTTATAATTCTAGACCTGTGATAATTGTAGAAACTATTGCAGATACAATGTATCTAAATGCTTTTGATAAGTTTCTTGAGGATCCAAATATTTCAATGAATCCATTAAACATAGTTGCAGCATATAACAAAAATTCAGTACTACCACTTGCGATTTTTTACAGGAATCATGGATACAATACGTTTGTCTTGTTAGATAACACAAAAGAATCTAGAGACATTTCAACACAATTGGTTGCAAATGAATTTTCTAAAGTTCAAACCATCTTCTTTGAGCATGATGGGAAAGCATTACAATCAATAGAAGACTATATGCTAGTTGATGACTATTTACATGCTGTAAATCAAACATATGCAATAAAATTAAGAAAAGAAGGATATGTTAATTTGACAAATGATATCATTAAATCAAAAAGTAAAACTGGTATCCTAGAAGGATTAGAATCTATCTGGGATGAAAATAAAGACGATGGATGGGAAAATTTCGATAGTGAAGAAGTTTGCCGTTATATTTGTGAGAAAATTGCAATAAATGAGGCAGAATTTTTAACAGATAAAACAAAAGATCGAATAAGATCCCTCTACAGATTAATAGCTGAAAGAATTCGTCAGCAACAAAATCTACTTTCAAATCAAAGTTCTGACAGAAAAAGAAAGATGAGTGTATAATTTAGAAATTATCATCAAGATAATTTTTCCTTGGTTTTTTTGGTTTTGTCTTTAACAATTTTGAACCAATAAAAATTATAGGAATTGAAACTATCATAAATAATATTGGAGTTATTTCAACCGAATCATCAATCAGCTCCTCTTTTATATTTTCGATCATTGTATATGCATAACCCATTCCAATTAACACTATTATTCCGCCAATAACAATCATTGAACCATTAAATCTTGAACCATATCGCTTTGATAAAACAAATGAAACCCCAAACACGATTGCTGCAGGTGCAATACTCATGGAAATAAATTGAAATATCTTTGGCTTTGCTTCAAACAAAAATGTTTCATCATTTAATGGATTAGACATAAAATTAAAAATTGTAATTATCTCAGCTACAAAAAAAATACAAAGTGCTAGACCAGCGATAGCCAAATATTTCTCAATTGCCATGCTACAACATTTTTTTTCTCAAGTAATAAATCATGAGTAATTAATCTAATATACCTACAAGTAATGATAATTCTTTTCTACATGTTACACCCAACTCTTCAGCTGCTTTTTCTGGAGACAATAAGTTATGAAATATTCCAAATCCAGTTTCAAGACCAGACCAAGAATGTATTTTGGGGTATACCTCAACATGCCAATGAATTTGTTTACTATTTTTCTTTTCTGGAGATAAATGAAAAGCTAAACTATAAGATACATCTTTGATTTTTTTAGAAAGGCCACCAAGAGTAGCACGTAATATTAAGGCTAAATCATTTATTTCTTTTTGTGAAATTTTCGAGAAATTTGTTGAATGCTTCTTTGGGCAAATCCAAAATTCATATGGAAAAGATGGTGCCCATGGTGAGATTGCAATAAATCCTTCAGTTTGTAGTATCTGTCTGGGACCACCAGATTCTGCAGTTACCAATTGACTCATTGGGTAGACTCCTTTTTCATTGAGTATTCTATGAGATGAATTTGCCTCATCATCTATTACAGGTGGTATAGTTGAAAAAGCAAGCATGTTTAGATGTGGATGTTCTACTGTGGCTCCAGAGTTTTTACCATGATCACCATAAATCGCAACATATGCAACACCTTTTTGTGTATATAACCAACGTAACCTATCTTGTAAAACAACAAGAACGTTTGACCATTGCTCCACACTAATTGTTGACAATGTTTCTTTTTCATCGGGTGATGCTACTATAACATAATGATATCCATAAGCAGGCTCACTGTATAACGGATGTTCAGAATATGAATTACTAGATTCAACACTGACTATAGGATTTTTTGCTGGAAAAACTCTAACAGCCCAATCCTTAACAAAATAGTCATCAGCATCTTGAAGTCTTTGTAGCATACCATCTTTGAAAACTAATGATAAGACAGATGGATTTGTCATTGATTCATTTCCAGGTTTGTATGGATTCTTTTTTGACTCCTTAATTTTCCCATTTTCTGGGTTAACAATAACAAATCTTTCCGATACATGATCTTTCCGCATATTTCCCAAGATATAATATAAAAAAATAATTAGGTAATAAAGTGTTAAACGATCTAAATAGTTAAATGATGTTGGAAAGTTTAAAGTATCGGAAAATATCTGAGAAGTGAATTGAGTATCAACAATTCAAAAATCAAAATTGTTTATGTGTTATTAGATGGGGTAGGTGATTTACCACATCCAGATATAGAAAATAAAACACCCCTAGAAAAAGCCAGTACACCAAATCTAGATCGCTTGGCAAATAATGGTAAAATGGGGCAAGTTATATCAGTAGGGAAAGGAATTGCACCAGAATCTGATATTGCAGTTTTCAATATGCTAGGATACAAATTTCATCATGCAGATTATGCTGGCAGAGGAGTTATAGAAGCAATTGGAATTGGAATTGATTTTAAGAATGGCGATTTGGCACTACGTGGAAATTTTGCAACATTAGATGAAAAAAATGTAATAATAGACAGAAGAGCTGGAAGGAATATTGAAAGAGAAGATGCAACTGGAATTTCTGAAGAAATTGAAAAAAAAATCAAATTTTCTAATCCATTAGTATCAGTAGTAGTTGCACCAACAATTGGTCACAGAGTGGTAATTAGAATTAGGGATAAACATCCACTGTCTGCAAATATATCAAACACTGATCCAGCTTATGCTAGAGTAGATGGCATGGGTATTGCAAAAGCAGTAGGTGATTTTCTAAGAATTGAGAGATGCTTACCACTGGATGATACTGATGCTTCGTCACTTACATCTGACTTAGTGAATGAATTTACAGAACAATCACTAAAAATCATGAAAGATAGTGAAATAAATAAAAATCGTAATGAAGGAAATAAAAAATTACTTAATAGTATTCTACTTCGTGATGCAGGAAATAAGATTCCTAATGTACAGTATATTAATGAAAAATATTCAATGAATTTTTCATGTATTGTAGATATGCCAGTAGAAATAGGTATTTCTAATATTTTACAAATGAAAGCATTCAGTGCAGGTGGATTAACAGATTATGAAGAGAAAGCAAAGGTTGCTGCAAAAGCAATGGACACTGAAAATGCAATTTATGTACACTTGAAGGGACCTGATGAATTTGGTCATGATGGTGATGCAATTGGAAAGATGAAAAATATTGAAGAGATAGATAAGAGATTTTTTGGAACATTATTAGAAAATATTAATATGGAAAATGTAGTAGTTGTAATTTCTGCTGATCATTCAACTCCATGTATTAACAAAGGTCATAGTGACGATCCTGTCCCACTATTAGT
>JAOMDA010000021.1 GCA_028345295.1 Candidatus Nitrosopelagicus sp.
AATAATTTACCACGTTGATGTGCATAAGAATTCTTCCAAAAACCATTTCCGTCAAATGTAACTATTTTTGCCATAAACAGTTATTCTTTATCTATAAACTCAGAAGCTTGTGGTGGTTCTGGACTAAGACCCTTTCGCTTACGAATGTCTTCAAGTAGTGTTGCACCAATTGATTTTGGGACTGCAGTCCAAGCTTTAAAGTGTGAATTCCACATAGCTTTACCTGCAGTTTGACCTCGCATTTTTTCTGATAAATCAAATGTTTCAACTGCAGGAACTTCACCAATAACAATACTGCTTGCTCCCTTTTGCTGCATATCAAGTACTTTACCTCTCTTTGACTGTAAAACTGATGCAACATCACCAATAAGATCTGTAGGTACACGTACTTCAATTGCTAACATAGGTTCTAAAATCATTGGTTCTGCTGATAGAAATGCACCAAGACATGCCCTTCTAGATGCTGGACCGAGTTGTGATAAACCACGATGAGCAGTGTCTTCATGAGGTACGAAGTGTGTAAATGTGAATTTACAGTTCCTGACTTGCTCCTTAGTAAGACCGCCTTCTCTCATCACTTCATCAAAACCAGACAGAATTGAATCTGTGGATTCATCAATAAATTGAACACCTTTTGTTCCATTAATCATTACATTACCACGAGAATCAAATCTCATAACCTTCTTAGATGTGTCAGTATCCCATCCATGTTCACGTAAAATTGTTGCCATTTCTTTTTTATCTTTCATCTCACTCAAGGTTCCATTCCTACACATTTCAGCTATCTCAGGTTCTAATGGTTCAACTTTCATGAATAATTTATTATGACGATTTGGAGATTTTGCCATAATTGGTTCACATGAACCTGAAATTGTCTCCCTATAATTGATTAAAGGTTCGGAAGTAATAATGTCAACTTTTGCATCTTTAATTAGATTCACAGCAACATCAAGATGTAATACACCCATACCTGCCATGATTGTTTCACCACTTTCTTCATCAATTTTTATAACAAGATTTGGATCTTCAATTGTAAGTTTTCTTAATGTATCTACAAGCTTTGGAAGATCCTTTGGATGTTTTGGTTCTATTGCCATTTGAACAACTGGTTCAGAAACATACTTTGATGCTTCAAATACTGCTGTACCTTTAATGGTAGAAAGCGTCTGACCTGCACGTGCCTCAGTCAATCCTAAAAGTGCAGGTATATTTCCAGCAGAAAGTTCACCAACTTGCTCCCTAACATTTGACATAAAGAAATTCACAGATTGTACTCTTCCTTCACGCTTTGTATCAATAATATTGATGGTTTGACCATCTTTAATTTTTCCAGAAAATAGACGACCTATTGCTACAGGACCAGCTGCGGGATCAATTGTCATATTAACAATCATCATTACTGTAGGACCATCGTCATCACAATTCAAAAGTGATTTTCCTATATCTGACTCCAAGTCTCCTTTCCAAATTTTTGGTATTCTATATTTTTGTGCTACATGTGGTGGTGGATGATGTTTTACAACCATCCCAAGGACGGCATCTGCCAATGGTGCTTTCTCAACTAAATCTTCAACTTTACCAGAATCTGAATATGCATCTATGACATCCGTGAAAGTTACACCTTTTTTCTGCATTGTGTCAACGTTGATTGCCCATCTATCTTTAGCAGAACCGAAAGTCACGCTACCATCTTGAATTGATACTTTCCATTTTTCTTTATACTCCTCCTCAGCATATGTATCAATTAATTCATTAAAGTTATCAACAACATTTGCAAGTGTTTCTTGCATTTTTTCTGGTGTTAATCTTAGTTCCTTTATCAGTCTGTCAACCTTGTTAATGTATAAAACAGGTCTAACTCTTTCTTCAAGTGACATTCTAGTTACAGTTTCAGTCTGTGTCATAATCCCTTCTACTGCATCACAAACTACAACTGCACCATCAATTGCCCTTAGACTTCTAATTACACGACCAGAAAAATCAACATGTCCTGGTGTATCAATCATATTGATAACATAATCATTTTCTCCTTCCTGGTAGTGTAAAGTTACGTTTGCCTGAACGATTGTAATACCACGCTCTTGTTCAGCCTTCATTGAATCCATTGCAAGTGCAGACCCTGCAGAGGAAGGTGAAATAATTCCAGAGTGGGCCAAAAGACTATCACTCATTGTAGTTTTGCCATGATCTACATGAGCAATTACACCAAAATTTCTAATCTTGTTTTTATCACTAATTATCTTCATTACTTGTTCTGTTGACTTGTATTTTGTCATATGGCGATAATCCTAGGTCGACATGTATTAAACCTTATGAGACACAAATTAAAAAAAAATCTAGTAGACTAATACCTACAACTCAAATTCACTTTCTTTCAAAAGATTTCTGGTGAGAGATAAATATCCTTCAGGATCAA
>JAOMDA010000022.1 GCA_028345295.1 Candidatus Nitrosopelagicus sp.
GTATCCATGACAATGCTGGACTGAATGATTGTCCTGCAGCCAAAGAACCTGTAATCCATGCAAGAGAGACAGTTACACCATCTCTATTCTGAACTTGTACCAAATATGCAAATGACTGGTCACTGTCAGTACCATTTACCAAGTCGGCTTCAATCTGTACCTGTTGATCAACGGCTACTTCACTTAGTGCGTTGCCGAATGCGTCAACAACTCTTGCGTTGCTCGCTGGAGCTCTTTCAAGAGGTGGTGTGATTGTTCCGATGATTGCAGTACCTGCGACTTCCAACTCGTCAGATGTGTTATATGGGTTTGGCAATGTGTTATCTTCGTATTCTACAGTAACTGTGTCACCTTCTGAAACTCTGAGTCTATGACCAGATGATTCGTCAGTAGTGGTAAAGTATACCGTACCTTCGAATACTCCAGACATTTCACTTGTTTCAGTTACAGTAAGATCAATTCCTCCAGAATCTGAGTCAGACCATACGTCAACTTTGAAGTTGTCGACATAATCTGCGTTCAAATCCATATCAGGATCAGTGATTCTTACGGTGCCGCTGCTACCTGCGGAATAGCTTGATTCTAACCATTCTGCTTCACCTATATTCCATCTAACTAATGCTGAGCCAATTACAGTTGAGTCTTCAGTATACTCGAAAGAGATTGTTACACCGTCTTCATCTTGTGCACAAAGTGTACCATCGGTTGGACCGCCAACTGTTCCAGATGCTGGAGTAGCTGCGGAACAAGTCTTATCGTTACCACTGGAGTCACCGGTATCGGCGTCACCATCAGCATCGTGCTTGAATCCATTCAATGTTATCTCACCGTAGAAGATACCAGTGTCAGCACCGGTCTCCATTAGTTTGTATTTAGATAACTTTGTGTCTCTGGTTGCAGCAGTTATTGGATCTGTAGTAGTACCTCCAATCTCATCAACTAATGCACTGTCCATATTATGGTCAGGTGCTGTGATGGTTATGAATACTCTTTCAGTCCATGAATAGACTTTTTGGTCTAATTCAATTGTTGCACCAAAGTTGGAAGAATAAATTTCGGTTGTTACGTCCTCAGTGTCATCAGCGTAAAATGATGCTCCTGATGGACCATAATCAGTATATTCGAGTGTTACTTTCTCACCACGGTCGACTGCTGTTGAACTAGAGCCTACAGTTTCTGGGAATTCAATAACGGTCTGGAATACACCAGTATCGCTACCTGTTTCTCGTAATCCGTTTGGTTCTGGATCAAAGCCTGTTGATGCGTCATCTAAGTCAACTTCAGCTGCGTCAGAATCCCATTCAATCAAATCTAGATCATATGTCTCAGTTGAGTCATTATCTAGGTTCAAGTCTGGGTCAATGATGCTTACGACGACATCAGATCCGATGACATAAACTGATTTATCAGTTGCTAGTACACCAGTTCTCAAATCGAATGTTGCTGAATCTGTTGCTAAGTATGAAGCTTCACCAGTTGCGTCTTGTGGGTCAGTATATTCTACAGTTAGTACATCACCTTGGTTTATGTTTTGCTGGGTTGCACTGGAACCTGTCTTTGGTCCATCAGCGAGTGCCACTGTCATGAGAAGTTCGAAAACTCCACAATCTGGGCATATCTCAACCATTGGTCCTTTTTCAGGTGTGGAAACAGTGTTTCCTTGTGCATCAGCATTGGCAATATTGTTGTTGCCAATTGTTGTACCACCAGCGGTTGCAATTAACTTGTAATCACTGGATCGATAGACCTTAACGTGTACTGGACCTGAACCGTCGGCGTCATCAGTTGCAATATTGTCTTCACCACTTGGTGATTGATCAAAGTCTGCATCTGTTACCCAAACGTAAATGGTTACGTCACCACTTCCTGATGAGCCGGTTGCATCAGCTGTACCTGCATGGTCAGCGAATGCACCTTCAGCAGTTGCATCGAATGTGCCTGAGGTTTTACCTGTGAATGGAACTGGGTATACATCAGCATCTAGTGCGATGGAACCAGTTACAGCATAGATAGCTGCTCCTGCACCTACTTCAATGGTGTTTGAGGAGGCGTCATAGAAATCAATGTAGTTTACTTCCATATCAGTTGCAGTAGTTGACTTTGAAGCGTCGGAACTGTTACAATAAGTTGATGGAACTTGGAATGTACCGGTAAATACACCTGAACTCATATCAGTCTCCACTAATGTGAATCCTGTCGCATCAAGTGCGGTTTGGGCTGGAGAGCAACCGTTTGCTTCCCATGTTTCGTCATCGAATGTAATTTCCATTATGTGAGAGAAGGCTGAGCCTGCTGCCACATTAACGCTGTCATTGTCTGCTACTA
>JAOMDA010000023.1 GCA_028345295.1 Candidatus Nitrosopelagicus sp.
AGATCAACTTCTGATTTTTTCAAAAGAAAGTTGTACCCTGCAAAAATTTCGTCTGCACCATCACCTGTTAGAACAGTGTTTATATTTTTTTTATGTAATGCCTTTAGTGTCATGTACATTACAACAGAATTTCGAATCTCAATGTCATTGAAGTTTCTTAAAATTTGTATTGTGTTTTTGATTCCGTCTAGAATTTGTTCTGTACTAACATACAAGATCTCCAGTGGTATATTCAAATGTTTTGAGATTATCTGTGAATATGTCAGATCTGTTGCAAGAAAGTCCTTAGATATGACTGCAATACCTTTCGGGGTTCTACTTTTGATAAAATATCCAATTATACTACTATCTAATCCACCTGATAATGAGATCCAATTTGACTTGGATTCGGAAATCACCTCATCAAGTATTTTGTATATTTGAACTCGTTCATTCATGTATTTTACATTGTTAAAATTTCAACTTAAATTTTGTTTTTTTTATGTGAATTGTTAAGGTAAGCTAATTTGATAACAATTTAAATCTAATAAGAATTAGTTTGATGTAATGTTACTACCTGCAGAAATTGAATCAAAAACTCTAATCCCTGCCCTGCGTGCAATTTTGGCAAAAACATTAGCTGAAAAACATGGAATTAGAGAAGATGAAATTTCAAAAATGCTTGGTGTAACACAAGCTGCAGTAAGTAATTACATCCGTGGAACTAGGGGTGATCCTGAATTAATCAAAAAACTTCTTACAGAAGATCAAGTATCTGAAATGATTTTTGAAATAAGTGATGATCTATCTTCCGATAAGGCATATTCTCCATCAAGTCTTTCAAAATTTATCGGTCTTTGTAATTATATTAAATCTAGTCTTTTAATATGCGACATTCATCATAATTTAGAGTCAAATATAGATGAAGCAGTTTGTAAAGAATGTGAAAATATGTTATTAAAAGGACCAGGCAGTGTTTATTAGTTTTTTTAATAATACTATCTCAATATTTGAAATCATACCATGTTCTTCAGAAATTTCACTATCAAGTAAAATTTTATCAATTTTGGAATTCCCTTTAAGAATATTCTCAGTGATTATATTTGCTATTGCAACAGCATTAGGAATAGTCTCACCATGTGCTTTTAAAACTAGTTTATTTGTAATTGAAAATTTTTCTAATATATCAATTGCAGATTTCATAACAGGTTCATTCGTAACAATCAATTCATTATCTTCTATTACATTATTATTGATCGCATTTGGTGTGGGTTCTTGTTTACTCATAAACATTTTTTTTGTGAAAAATTATCTTTTAAACAAAATGGATGATTGGTTCTTTTTATTTAAAGTTGAATAGTGGAATATTCTGAAAATCTCCATTTGGCTGCACTCTTCTAATTGTTATCGGAATTACTCTATGATCTAATTCCTCCATGGCTATTTGTAATGATGTTGTAGCATTTTTTGGTATGTCAACAAATGGTGGCGCACCTAATGATAATTGTAATGCACGTGCACCCATAATTCGAGCTTTTTCAAATCGTGTTAGTGTTGGTGGTCCCATGAGTATTTTATTATCACTTTCAAGTTCTTCTGGGACATGCTCATGATCTTTAGCAATAATTTCACGGGCTCTAATACCATCACAGACTCTATCCAACTCGACCATTTCTTTTTCAGTTAATTCCTTGTTATTTTCTATGATTTTTCTATAGTTATCAATAGCCTTCTGCAAACTAGAATCTTCAGTTATTTCTTCATCAGATTCATTTTTTCCTACCTCAGAAATTTCTTCTTTTGGAATACTACCTTTTTTTGATGCAGACAAGTAACTAATATCAAAAAATGCCAATATATATTCCAAGCAATTAATCAAATTATGAGTGAAAGATCTGTTTCTAAAGTCGATGTTATATTAGAAGCAGCAGACAATCTGATTATAAAATGTGAGTTAAAGCGTCATTTATCTCCAAAAGCGGTAGGTCAGATAACCCGTGCATTACCTCTTCATGGTAATGCACATGTATTAGGAAAAAGTGCAGTGTACTTTGAAACTTCAATTGAATCTGGGATTGAACGGAGTAAAAATGTGTTTAAGAAAGGTGATATAGCATTTTTACCAGTTGGGAAATTAGTATGTTTTTTTTATGCTGATACAAAAATAGGAAAATCTATGACAGTGATTGGGAGAATAATTGAAAATGTTGATAAATTATCTAGTATAAATTCAGGAACTTCGTTAGAATTCTATTGTGACACTGGAGCGTAAATATAATGACCACTAAACCCACCTACT
>JAOMDA010000024.1 GCA_028345295.1 Candidatus Nitrosopelagicus sp.
CTTTCAGTTACTGGAACTAGTATTATTTCGACTTTAATCATGTATTCAATACCATTAGCAAATGTATTATCATCAATTTCACCTGCTGCCCACCATCCAGCATTGTTTTTGACCCATTCAGGAATTGAGACCACACTAGAGACTGGAACAGTTGAACTTGAAGTGGATGCGCCTGCAGAACCTACTTCAAAGACCTGTTCTCCAGGATAGTACGGAGGACCTACATCATAATTGAAATAGCCTTCACCTGTGAGTGTTAGAAAAAGAGTGTACATTCCTTCAGTTGGAATGTAAATTAGCTCTGTAGATATTCCTTCTAGCGCTTTCACACCAATGTATTCTTCAGGATTATCACCTGTTACAATATTGAATTGTCTTCCTTGTGGGTCTGCTAGTGCGTATGCGTAAATTGCATCCTTTACCAATTCACCATCTGCATTGAAAAATGAGAATTCAAATGGAATTTCCTGTCCTGCACCATATTTTGTATCCCAAGCAATAAAGGCGGTATATCCATTCTCAAATGTTACATTAAACGAATTTTTTTGGACCTCACCTTCTGGCATTAATTCAAAAAACATTTCTCCACTAGTTTGATGACTTGTACCCAATTCATCGTTAATCCTCTTCAGCTCATTTCCTGTAATCAAAAAGTGTACAATATTTTCAGTCTCTGATGAATATGGATCAATTAGTAAGGCTCTTTGATCAACTTTTACTCCATCAACATATCCTACAAAGGAAGTTTCAGCACTGTAAGGATCAAATGATTTTGGTACACGAATCTCTTGATGTACAACTTGTACAAGTTCTACATATTCTGGTGTCCAATCAAATGGCATCTTAAATGAAATCTTGTGTGATGATTTACTATATTCAAAATTATTAACATCGTCATAGTATGTCTTTACAGTTACTGGAAGCTCTTCTGCTGACGCAGTTTGTATGAAAAAGTTTTGTTCTTGTGCAATACTAACAAATGTTTCAAAACTTAATCGTTCTGCAACTAAAACTTTGGGACTAGTTGCTCCTTCAATGTCTACTTTGATGTTGTATAATCCACCTTTGTCAAATATCGGACCGTCAATTATTGGTCTGCCTTCGCCTCTAGCAAACAATCCACCACTTGTTCCTTCCATTTCACCATAGTATTGTGTACATTTCCATTTTTTGTCAGCTGAACAACCCATCTTTGGTTTAATTTCAACATTCAAAGTACCATCCTTGTCATAAAACAAACTTCTTGCCAAAAGGTCACCATCACGCCACATCTCTACTCGGTATGTAACCTGATCAAGATTCACATCAGTTAGTGTGTCATAGAATCTTACAGAAAGATTTGCAGAATCTACCTGACCTACTGTAATATCTGAAGGATCAAGTTGCGTGAACACTGTAACTTCCATATCACCAAAACTTAATGGAGGTGCCACATCACCACCAAGCCCATGAGCAAATGCATTGTCAACTAAGAATGGAATTGCTATAATTGCAATTAGAGACAACAACAAAATTTTGTAGTACAACAACTAAGCTACTTGAAAATCCCTATTTAATGATTCGACAAAATCCAATCATAGCAAGATCATCGTTTTTATTATCATAATATTTGAGTGAATTATGAAAATTTTACTTGCATTATTGCTTGTGCCATTTTTATTGAGTCCAGCTTTTGCTGCTGCACCTCTTCTTCCAGAAGATTATGAGCAAATATTGCCATCAGAACAGGGAACATTAAAAATTGGATTATCAGTTGTTGAACAGTCAGACAATATATCAAAATTATACATAGGTTGGATAAATCCAATGACAAATAAGATTCAAGAGCACATTGACTATACGGTTAAAGTAGTAAAAGATGGTGAGAACATATTTGGACCAATTCCACTGACACATACCTCACTTGGAGAAGTTAAAATTCCTATTGAATTCACATCTACAGGTGAACATGAGGTAATTATTGAGATGGAGGGAATTTTATTCCGACCAATTCCATTAGAGACAACTGTTTTTACAATTAATGTTGGAGAAGAAAAAACAACTATTATTGAATCAGAATCATCTGAAGGCGGTGGCTGTCTAATTGCAACTGCAGCATATGGTAGTGAAATGGCACCACAGGTACAGTTCTTGAGAGAAATACGTG
>JAOMDA010000003.1 GCA_028345295.1 Candidatus Nitrosopelagicus sp.
CTGATCGTAATTAGTCAGAAACGTTGACCGCGTGTATCACGCTAAAGCGTTACTCGGCAATTGACGATCTTCTATTTTTTAAATATTTGTTAAGCAAGGCTATACAGAAATTTAGAAAGGACTTTTATTATCTTCAAACCGAGAAACTTTATGTCTGCAATGTACATGCCTGGAGCGACAGCAGTTGGTATAACATATGATCAAGGTGTTGTTTTTGCTAGTGAGCGTCGTATTGCATATGGAAATTTTCTTGTTAGTAAAACTACAAAGAAAACATTTTCTATAACTTCGAAAGTTGGTGCAACATGCGCAGGTCTTGTAGCTGATATGCAATTACTATCATTACAGATTTCAGCACTTGCCAAAATTAGAAAGATGGAATTAAAACGAGATGTCCCACCTAACACTATTGCAAAAATGATGTCAAATATGATGTATGAAAGAAGATTCTTTCCATTATTGACTCAAGTAATAGTTGGTGGTGTGGTTGATAAACCAACAATCTATACATTAGACCCATTAGGTTCTGTTCTTCCTGATGAGTATGCAGCAGTTGGTACTGGTGCTGAGATGGCATTAGGTGTTTTAGATCCTCAGTTTAAAGAAAATATGAATGAGAAGGATGCCATTGAATTAGCAACTAAAGCTGTTCGTTCTGCTACTATGAGAGATTCATTCAGTGGTGATGGTATAGATGTTTTAGTAGTTAATAAAGACGGAACACAAGAATTTACTGAAAAAGTTAACTAATTCAAATGGTTTTACTGATTTCCCAAAAATTATCTGATATATAGTGTAAGTTTTTAATCACTTCGCCTTTTGTCATTTCTTCCATTTCTGAACTATTAACTAATGATTTACCAACTGCTAAAAATTTATGCTGTGATTCTTCTACAATACAAACAATATCATCTTTTGAAAATTCTGAATAATTTTTAATTCCAGGTCTCATTACATTTGCTCCATTACACATGAATTTTACTGCACCCATGTCAACTGTGACATTTGGAAATCCCTTCAATAATTCTGTATCACTCAAGAATGGAATGAATTCATCCTTTAACTGAAGAATTTTTAAATTATCTCCAATCAATATTTGTGAGTCACTATTAATGTAATGTGATTTGAGATTCTTTATTTTTGGTATCTCTTGATTCCATTTATTAGAAATTAGCTTGAGTACATCAGCCGTTTCGCTTTTTGATAGCAAGTTACTTTTCAAGTCTTTGAAATCTCTTTTCTAATATCTAATAAGTCTCTTAAGATAGAACTTGCAGTTTCTATACCTCCAGCACCCCTACCAATTATGGTCTGTGTACCTGAATGCTCAGATGTAAATGAGATTGCATTTAATGTACCATCTACGCATAATGGATCATCATTTTTTATTTCTATAGGACTAACTACTAATTTATCATTACATGATGCGATGAGTTTAACAGAACATGATTTTTTTGCCGCATCATCTATGTCTTTTGAAGTCAATTTTCTAATTCCTATTTTTTCTATATCCTTCATTGTTACCTTTAATCCCATAATCCAATTTGCTAGAATAACTAATTTTGCAGCAGCATCAAGTCCATCCAAATCAAGTGATTCATCTGCTTCAACATAACCTTTATTTTTTGCATCTGATAATGCATCATTAAATGAAAGTCCTTTTGCCATATTTGTTAAGATATAATTTGTTGTTCCATTAAGAATACCTTGAAACGAAATAATTCTTTCACCACGTAAACTATTTTTTGCATAATCCAGTATTGGTGTACCACCACCTACAGTACCACTAAATCTTAACAAGACTTGATTGTATGTTGCAAGTTCCATAAGAGAAGGAAACGCTAATGCAAGTGGTCCTTTGTTTACTGAAATTACATGTAATCCTTTTTTCATGGCTGTAATTATATGACTCATTCCAGGTTCAGCATCTTTATAGTTACTAGCTGTTGTTTCAATTAGTACGTCTGCATCAAGATTATGTATCATATCCAATCCTGAAATTATTTTTTGTGATTTATCATATGCTCTAACACTACCAAATTCTTTTTTTACATTAACTAATTTTTTCAAATCTAATCCAGAATTATCATATGCACATCCCTTACTATCAAAAACTCCAACTATTCGTGGCTTCATGCCATATTTTGAATATAGATCTGATGTTCTTGATTCAAGTAATTTTGCTAGACTTTGTGCAACAACACCAAATCCGCAGAGTATTATTCTCATAATTTCGCCAGTATTGTTGTATTATTTAGTTTAACTTTTTTTCAAATCTAATGAAGCAGAGTTTATACAGTATCTCTGATTTGTTGGTTGGGGACCATCATCAAAAACATGACCAAGATGTGATCCACATTGTTTACAATTAACTTCTATTCTTTCCATGCCATAGCTAGTGTCTTTTACATATTCTATATTTTCATTATCGAGTGATTTGAAAAAACTAGGCCAACCACTACCAGAATCAAATTTTGTATCAGATGAAAAAAGTTCTGCGTCACAACATAAACAATTGTACGTGCCTTTTTCTTTACAATCATTATAGATTCCAGTAAAAGGTCGTTCGGTGTCTTTTTTTCTACAGATTTTAAATTGTTCTGCAGTTA
The DNA here is from genome assembly GCA_028345295.1 of Candidatus Nitrosopelagicus sp. GTDB lineage: Archaea > Thermoproteota > Nitrososphaeria > Nitrososphaerales > Nitrosopumilaceae > Nitrosopelagicus. The sequence goes on from JAOMDA010000003.1 coordinate 2,610, forward strand.
ATTGTTTTTGCCAATCATCATCGGTTTTAGATATTTTGTATGTCATTTTTTATTCCTTTTTTCTTCACTACGTTTTTCAGATTCAAATCTTTCTAATTCGTACTCATTTAAATCAACATATTTCATTATTTCGGATAAAATTGGATGTTTCTTTTTGATTGAATTAAACATTTTTTGTGCAACCTTTCGATAATCAGGATGACCTTGTGGCACAGTTCTAAGTTCAATAAGATGTGTTGCCTCACGTAAATTCATATTCATAAAATATGGATAATTGTATGCAAAATTAACTACATACTGTCCTTGTACTGGATTTTTTTTCCTAAGTAAATCAAAAATATTTTTTGTTGAATTCATACAATCATTGAAGTCTTTCTGTATTCCTAATTCTACAATTTCATCTGGAGTATCAAAACCATTGTCTGTTGTCAATAATTGTCTTTCTAACGTTAATGCTCTGTGCCTATGAAAGTCTCTAAACATTCCATAGTTTGTAACTAGATCAAATGTATAATTTACCATTTCAAATGCACGTGGAGGTCTATGTCTTCTATTTTTTCGAATTGAAGCTAAATCATTAATAATTTTTCTTTTTTCCCTTGAACTAATTTTTTTGACATTTTTCTGTATTTCTGCAAATGATATACTTGGTGACTGTTCATAGATTAGTCCTGTAATTATGCTGTTTATGGAATTTGACTCAGTTTCACATTCAACTAATTTCACCTTGTTTCCACGCCTAGGTATCCCAATTGCATGCTTTTTACTTAATTTCTGAGAAATTTCCCTAATGTTTACAAGGTATAATTGAAGAGCTTTCCCATATCTATCATTAGCTCTTCTAACAAATGACTTGACAGTTTTGTCTAATTCACGCTTGATTTGTGATGCAAGGTTTCGTTCTTCGTTTAGTTCTGAGCTATAAAGTATTGTAAGAAGATACTCAAATGCTCTACCATTCCCAGTAATTCCAACATTTGTTAATGTTGATGCAGGTAGCAAGCTTCTTAGTGCATCAAGTGCTTTAGCTTTTGTTGCAGCATTGTATATTCTACCTGCTGATTTTATTTTATCTTGATCGGTTAGTTGAGAATATTTTTTTTCTTTTCCCGATTTATCTCTAAATGTATAATTATCAATTGAATCTTTCTCACGGATTAGTTTCAGCATTGGTTGAATATTTTTTGTATAAACTTCAAAATCTAAATTGCAAGCATCTAAGTATTTATCAGCATGCCTTGATTCCATTATTGTAGGTTCACGATAAAATTTGTATTTACCATTAATTTTTTTATCCCATGATACATACCTTGAGGATTTTTCTAAGTATGAAAAACCAATTCTTCTATCTTCAATTTTTTTTACTGCAATATTTGAAATGCCTTCAATTGCAATTTGTGCACTACCTAATTCAGCAACTGAATCATCGCCATATTCTAGTAAAACTCTTGTATAGAATTCCTCACCTCTGTTTTTATTTTTGAGAAATTCATCAAGAAAAACCCTTCTCATGTCTTTATCAGTTCTACTATACCTTGACATCAATGCACCGCGGTCAACTTGTTTTGGCGTAGTAATTGCAAAAACAGAATTTTCAGTATTGGAAAAGTGTTTGATTAATTTTTTCTTTTCATTTTTGGAAAACTTTGACAACACATTCCAAGTCTTCTAATCGGTATTAATCTTATTCTCTTTTGATTTGAATTAGATCGGGTGATTTTTTTGGGAGTTCAGTACTTGTTTGCTGTCCTTTTGTTTGCCAGCGTGTTAACACTTCTTTGAATGCGTTATCCATTTCTGGATCTTCAGTGTACATCAATGTAGTAATCCATCTACCTTTAGGCCCATCCTTGTTTCCCACTGGTCCTCCAAGAGATTTCATCCAAAACTTACTTGGTAGCATTTTCATTGCATCGTTATCAGGATCATTTTTTAGTTTTGTCCAGTATTCTGAAAGAAATGCAAGTATTTCTCCAACTTCATCTTTTTCTATCAATATGTTCTATCATTTTTTAATTAATTTTAAAACCTTGTGCCTGACATGATAATTTTGTTAATTTCTTTCTACTAAAAATTCTAAGCTTGTTAACACTTTGTTGGTTATATGAAACTAGGAACTAATCGACATGAGTGATAACGAGGCTGTGATCATTGGAAAACCTGTAAAAGATATGTATGGCGCTTCAATGGGTAAAATCTTAGGCACTACTACAGATATTGACGGTTCAACTCAAACAGTTGGCATCAATTGTGGTTCAGGATGTCTAAAACAAGTACCATATTCTCAACTCGTAATTCAACCAGAAGTAGTAATTTTCATACCAAAATGGCGATTGGACTCACAACGTCTACTCCGAGAAAAGGAGCTTACTGTCCGACGTCTTTCTGCGTTAATGGAAATTGTCTCTGACAACGATAAAATGAAATCTGATGCAGAATTAATTCATGAGAAATACAAGAGCAAATTAAACTCGCTCAAGGAAACTGAATCTGAAATAAAGTCTGAATTAGAAGAAAGAGTCGTTGAAATCGATGCAGACATTAAATCTGTAAAAGTTATGCTATTTGATGCAAAAGTTCAAAGTAAGAGTAATGAGATTTCTCAGGAGACATTCGATTTAGTTAAAAAAGAAACTGACGAAATGCTTCAACATATGAAACACGAGAAAAGTGAGATTGCAAAAGTCAAATCCAGACTATCTAATCTCTCTCTTGAGGGCATGATTCCTACAGAACCTGAATCTCACCATATACAGGATTCTGCTGTTTCATATTTATCTGAAAATAAAAATCCGGAACTAGAACAAACACGTTTACCAGAACCACCACATGAAGCACAACCAGAAAACAATAAACCAGAATCACCAATGGTCATTCCACCAGAAACTCAAAAGAATGAATCAAAATCATCATCTGAATCAGAACCAGAATGGCTAAAGCGCATGCATTCTAAATAATTAATAATATTTTTTTAACATTTACTAATTACTTTTTTCTAACAGACATCATGGAATCTGATGAATTTGAAATAAATTTAGGTAACTCAAACCCAAATATTCGAAAGTCATCTAATGAAGATTTTGTTACATTTTGGGAAAACCAGGCAAATTCCCTGAGTTGGTTTAAGCATTGGGATAATACATTAAATTGGAATCCACCATTTGCCAAATGGTTTGAGGGTGGATTACTTAATGCATCATATAATACACTTGATATCCACCAGAAGGATAAATCTAGTAAAATTGCAATATTTTGGGAAGGAGAAGATGCAAGTCAGAGAACACTATCATATTTACAGTTATTCACTGAGGTGAAAAAATTTGCCAACGTTCTCAAATCACTCGGAATCAAAAAAGGTGATAGGGTGACAATCTATTTGCCCATGATACCAGAGATTATTATCTCGATGTTAGGATGTGCACGAATTGGTGCTATTCATACAGTAGTATTTTCTGGTTTCAGCTCTACTTCATTAAAGGACAGAATTGAAGATTCCAGATCAAAAATTGTCATTACATCTGATGGTGGGTTTCGTAAAGGTAAAATTATCAAGTTAAAGGATATAGTAGACGAAGCTGTTTCAGATGTAAGTTCTGTTGAGCATGTAATTGTTTTTGAAAGAGTCAAAAATGGAATTACATTAAATGAAAAAGATCATTTATGGTCAGAGTTGATGGAAGATGTATCAGATAATTGTGATGTAGAGCAATTAGAAAGCACTCATCCGCTCTACATACTTTATACATCTGGGACTACTGGAAAACCAAAAGGTGTTTTACATGGAACTGGTGGGTATCTTACACATTTACATTCAACATACAAATGGGCATTTGATATTAAAGACACTGATGTTTATTTTTGTACAGCTGATATTGGTTGGGTAACTGGACATAGTTATGTAGCATATGGTCCATTATTACATGGTGCTACACAAGTAATGTATGAAGGCGCACCAGACTTTCCTGACATATCTAGAATGTGGAAAATAATTCAAAAATATAAAATTACAATATTTTACACAACACCAACAGCATTACGTATGTTTATGAAATTTGGTGATAAAATACCAAACTCATTTAATTTATCAACATTGAGACTACTTGGGACTGTAGGTGAACCAATAAATCCCGAAGTTTGGAAATGGTATTTCAATATAATCGGGAAAAAAAATTGTCCTATAATTGATACATGGTGGCAAACAGAAACTGGTGGAATGATGATTACATCATTGCCTGGAATAGAATCAAATGTTTTAAAACCTGGCTCAGCGACAAAACCAATTCCAGGAGTAAGCATAAGTGTTGTTAATGAAGATGGAGAAGAAGTAGACTCAAACACAAAGGGTTCACTAGTGATAAGAAATCCATGGCCTGGTATGTTAATGACATTGTGGGGAGATGATGAAAAATACAAAAATGTTTACTGGTCAAAATTTGAAAACATGTACTATTCAGGTGATTATGCAATACGTGATTCTGATGGATACTTTTGGTTATTAGGAAGATCTGACGATGTGTTAAAAGTTGCAGGGCATAGAATTGGAACAGCAGAGCTTGAAAGTAGTTTGGTTTCTAATGATAATGTTGCTGAATCTGCGGTATGTGGAATTCCTGATGAGATTAAGGGTGAATCAATTATTGCATTTGTTGTTTTAAAAGAGGGTGCTGAACTTTCTGACGAAAAACTAAATGACACCTTAAAAGACACTGTAAGAAATAGTATTGGTGCAATTGCTATCCCAAAGGAATTTTATTTTGTATCAAAACTTCCAAAAACTCGTAGTGGGAAGATTATGCGTAGATTACTTAAGGCAATTGCAAACAAGGAAAAAATTGGTGATGTGAGTACATTAGAAGATGATGCTGCAGTAACTGAAGTTCAATCTGCCTTTGAAGAACTACAAAAATCGGTAAATAATTCAGATCGCTGAGCTTTTTTACTATAAATTGGTAATGATACATATGAATGACCCACTCTGCAATTTATGCTCAAGAAAACTATCAGAGCACACATATCAGGAATCACTTGACTGTGCAATAAAACTAATCAAAGATGGGAGAAAAAAACTTGGGATGAGTCAACACAAGTTAAGACAATCCATGTCATAAATCATCACTATACTATTATCTCTCAAAATTCTGATTGGTTTATGCCGTATGGTTATGATAAAACTAGAACAGAACGACGATGTAAAAATTGTCAAAAACTATTGTATGTTTTTGAAGTAGGGAAACTTTGTATTGAATGTTCTAGGAAAGAGCCAAAAAAATAGACTAAAACCATTTTTCTAGAGTTTGGCTTTTTTTCTCTAGATTCTTTTTTAGTCTGTTTAGTGACGAGTCTATTCTATCGCGTGAAAAACTTCTTTCGGTAGATAAATAGTTTGTAATACCATCATAATCAATTTTACCAAACTCAATTTTATCAACTTTGGCAGTTTCAGGTTCTAGAAAGATCTTGCGCACTGCATTAAAATCAATTTGTTCTAATTGCTCTTGAATTTGGGTAACATTTTCTAACTTTCCATTTTCTTTTATCATTTTAATTGCAGTTTTAGGACCAATTCTTTCAAATCCATCTGGATTAAAATCAGTCCCAATCAAAATTCCAACATCAATAAGCTGTTCTCGTGTAATACCAAGATTGTCTAGATTTTTTTGGTAGTTAATAATTTCTGGTTCAATATCGACATACGTATTTCTGTTAGGAAGTTTTCTCCTTCCACTATTTGTAAAATTTCTAACCAAATTTTTTGCTCCAAACAATATTGAATCAAAGTCTTGACTTGCCGCAACATCAGCCATTCCATTTTTGGTTAGAAGTGCAGCTGTTGCCTCACCTTCAGACGGTGCTTGAATATGTGGAATTCCAAATAAATCTAAAAGATGTTTTGAATCATCAACCATTCCATCTCTCATTGACGTTGTTTGTTGTGCATATTTTCTGGCATCCTCCATTTTTCCTTCAGACAATGCTCTTTCATATTTTACAGTGGCATCTTTTTTGATTCTTTTTCTGTGTTCAATTTCTGCTGATTTTAGTGATGGTGGTTTTCCATCAAAAACATAAACTGGTTTTATCCCTAATGACAAAAAATTGATGTTTCTATAAAATAACCCTGTCATATGACTAGTAACTCTACCCTGTGAATCTGTCAATTGCATTCCGTCTTGACCACGAATTATTGCTAGAAATTGATAAATTGCATTATAAGCGTCAATTGCTACAATTTTGTTTGTGAACGACTCGAGTTTTGTTTTCTCACGAATTAGTAGTGGTTTTAGGTCTAATCCCATGTTATAATATAATATTCCCGGTTTTTGTGTTTACTGTTTTAATCGATTCACTATTTTAGGGCTAATTACAAAATATTTCGTCGGGATAGCCAAGCTTGGTCCAAGGCGGACGCCTCGAAATCTCAAAACAGGATAGCGTCTGTGCATTGCACACGGGGGTTCAAATCCCTCTCCCGGCGTTTACCATTCAGGAATCAGATTTAATTTCTTCTTTTTTCATCCAGAGTGTTTTTTCTTTATGATCAATGAGGTAAATTCCCATGTTTGAAATTTCTTCTCGTATGGAATCAGCCTCTTCAAATTGTTTGTTTTTTCTACATTCTTCTCTTTTTTCAATTAATTCAAAGACAGATGTTATTTCATCATCTGTTGCTTTAATCACATTTAGTCCTAAGACATCTAACATGTATTCTAATATCGGCATTACCAGATCTGCAATATCCTTTGAAATTTTTTCTTCTGCAGCAAGTCCATTGATATTTTTTATCATATTGAAGAATTCAGTTAGGGCTAGTGGTGTGTTAAAATCATTTTCTATAGCGGTATCAAATTTTTGTTTTGAATTTAAAACACTGGATGAAATACTATCTAAATCACCTATTCCACTTGCTAATCGTAATTCATAGTAGCATGTTTCTAATTGCCTCCATTTTACTAGATTTTCTTTTAGAAGATCCTCAGTGTAATCAATTGGCTTTGAATAATGTCCAGAAAGACAAAAAAGTCTGATTATGTTTGGACCCCAATTTTCTAGTACATGTCTAACAGTCTTTACATTTCCTATAGATTTAGACATTTTTTCACCATTAATTGTAATCATACCAGCATGCATCCAAATTTTTGCAAAAGGTTTTCCAGTAAATGATTCTGACTGTGCAATTTCATTTTCATGATGAGGAAATATTAGGTCGCGTCCACCACCATGTACATCAAAAGTTTCACCAAGATATTTGATACTCATTGCAGAACATTCAATGTGCCATCCAGGTCTACCTGATCCCCATGGACTATCCCAAAATGGTGCAGAATCAGAAAATTTCCAAAGAGCAAAATCAAGTGGGTTATCTTTTGATTCATCAACTTGAATTCTAGAGCCACTTTCTAATTCCTCAATATTCTTTTTTGATAATTTTCCGTATTCAGAAAACTTTGAGACACTAAAATATACCCCATTTTTACTAGTGTAAGCAATTTTTTTTGTAATTAAATCTGAAATCAGGTTTATCATATCTGATATGTGTTCAGTTGCTTTTGGGTATTCTGTAGCTCTTTTGATATTTAGAGCATCAAAGTCTTCAAAATAATTTTTGACGTATTTTGTACTAATTAGATCTGCTGAGGTATCAGTATCAGATGCTTTTTTTATTATTTTATCGTCTACATCGGTGAAATTCTGAATCAATTCAACATCATTACCATTACCCTCTAGAAATCTACGTAATGTATCAAAAATGACAATTGTTCTTGCATGACCAATATGGGCGTCATCATATACTGTAACTCCACATAAATAAATTCTAATTTTTTTATCAGTTAGTAATTGTTTTTTAGTGTCGGTTAATGTGTCGTGTATTTCCATCTTCGTCATATGTATATGCTTAAAGATGTTCAGGTGTTATTCGTTTATGTTCGCTTTTTTTGTATAGTTGGTAGATTTTCTCTACAGTTTCCTCTTTGATTTTAGTTTGGTTGATAGTTTCATCAACTGACATTTTTTTGTCGAGAATACAATACAGTATACAGTCAATTTCTTCATAAGTTGAGCCTATTTCTGATTCAGCAACATGATTTGGCCAAAGATTAGGACTACTCTTTTTTTGAATAATATGATCTGGAATGCCTAGAAATCTTGCCAATTCACGCACTTGTGTTTTATAGAGTGATACAATTGGTAAAACATCTGCAGCACCATCACCAAATTTTGTAAAATATCCTATAAGATGTTCACTTTTATCACTAGAGCCTAACACAGTTAGGTTTTTTGAATTTGCATAGTAGTACAAAATATTTTTTCTTATCCTTGCTCTAAGATTACCTAATGCCCTGTCTTCTGGCTCTAAAACTTTGTAGTATTCTTTGTGTATTTGATTAATATCAATCAATTTATAATTTAGATTTAGGCTGTCAACAATTTTTAGTGCATCATTTGTTTCATCTTCTGGAGAGATTTTAGAATCAGGCATTATGATTGCAGTTGCTTGGCAAATCAATGCATTTGATGTTTCGACATCTTTAGATAGATAGGCAATAACTGCAGAATCGATTCCTCCACTAAGACCAAAAATTACACCTTTAGAACCAATTTCTGTAATTTTTTCTTGCACCGTCTTCTGTATCCTTCCTTTAATTACAGAATAATCTCGATTTGTTATCTCATCTAGAATTTCTTGATTCACAGAGGAGGTTTATACTATTATCATAAAAACTGTATTAATCTACATCAAGATAAATTCCATCATCACGAATATCTACTTCGTATTTTTTTAGTTTAACACCTTTCAGGTAATCCATCAATTCACCTGTTTTGATATTGTAATGCCAAAAATGTAATGGACATTCTACAATATCACCTACAATCTTTCCTTCAGGTGCAATTGAACCATCTTGATGAACACATACTGAATCTAATGCATGATAGCCATCTTGATTAAAAACAGCAATTTTCTTTCCTTCTATTTCAAATTCTTTACTTTTTCCAGATTGAATTGTGCCTTTCTCAGCTATTTTTTTCCATGTCAACTTAACCACCTGTTTTAGGCTTGATTATTTAATATTATATTTTAACAAAATAAAACGTTGTAACCACTATTTTTTATTAATTCTAAGTAAATAGTGCATATTACAATAATTACTATCTATTTCAAGTCAGAGATAAATAACATATCAATAGAATTCATTCATGGTAATCAAGATAGGAATAATAGGAAAAACAAATACCGGTAAAACTACTTTTTTTAATTCTGCAACATTATCTTCTTCTGAAATTTCTACATATCCTTTTACAACTAAAACACCTGAATCCTCTATCGCTAATGCAATTACACTATGTGTTCATATGGAGTTTAAAGTTCAAGACGAACCGAATAATTCTAAATGTACAGATGGTTGGAGATATGTTCCTGTTGAATTAATTGATTTGCCTGGGTTAATTAAAGATGCATGGAAAGGAAAGGGTCTTGGCAATCAATTTCTTTCAATTGCAGCACAGTCAGATGCATTGTTACATGTAGTAGACTGTTCTGGCAGTATTGATGCATCTGGAAAAATTTCTGAGATTGGTACGGGTGATCCAGTTTCTGACTTTGCTGATATTGAAGAAGAGTTGATAATGTGGTATCAAAAAATTCTGGAAGGTAACAGAGATAAAGTGTCTAAAAACATCAATTCTGGAACTGAACTTGTTGATGCATTTACTGAACTCTACATGGGAATTGGTGTCAAAAAGAACCATGTTATTAATGCACTAAAGATATCTGAATTAGAAGAAAAGAAATTTGATGAATATGATTCAGAAGACACAAAACAGTTTGCAAAAATACTCAGAAAAATTTCAAAGCCAACACTAATTGTTGCAAATAAAATTGACATTCCTGGCGCGGATAAAAATTTTAATCGTCTTCGTGAACGATATAATGAAGTAATTACTGTTCCAGCAAGTGCAGATAGTGAATTAACACTTAGACGCGCTGAACAACAGCAACTAATTAAATATTCACCAGGTTCTGAGCAATTTGAAATTGTTAATCCTGAAAAATTAAATGCCAAACAAAAGGTAGCTCTTGATTTTATCAAAAAAGACATTATGGGTGAATATATGAGAACTGGTGTACAATTTGCAATCAATGTAACTGTTTTCAAATTATTAAAAATGAATTCTATTTATCCTGTTGCTAACGAAGATACACTTTCTGATAAAAAGGGAAGAGTGTTACCAGATTTGATTTTAGTCAAGGAGGGTGCAACCATAAAAGATCTGGCAAATGAAATTCACACGGGGTTGTCAAAAGGATTACTATATGGAAAAGATTTACGCTATAATCTTAGGCTTCCAACTCACTATCAGCTTAGAGATCGTGATGTAATTTCTTTGGTAAGTGCAACAAAGAAAGCATCAAGTTAAAAATTATTTTGATATGAAATCTGTAAATTTTACTATTCTTGGAGAGCAATCTATTGCTAATGATTTTGGAAAAAAAGGAACATCAACAGATCTTACATTGTATGACAGAAAAGAATCTGATGTTATCAGAACATGGGTGGTTCCAAATGGATTCCCAGAAAAAATTCAACCTCTGTTTCAATCAATTTACTTATCAGAATATGTGATATTTTATGTTGCATCTTTAGATAAATTTACAGGAGAACAAATTATTGCACTAGATTCATTAGGAAAAAAGAATGGTATACTAAGTCATTCATATGATGTTGATGAAACAAGATTGAAGACAATGATTAAAGGAACAGTATTAGAGCAATACATGAAAGTTGATTTACCGAACCTTAAAGATGAGATATTAAAGTTTCCAGTTATACAAAAAGATGGAAACCCATGTATTGTAATAGATCATTGTTTTGACGTGAAGGGTGTTGGTACAGTAGTCCTTGGGAAATTAGTATCTGGTAAAATCAATCAGTATGATAAACTGATTCATCTTCCATCAAAGACAGAAGCTATGGTAAAATCAATACAAATGCATGATGATGATGTAAAAGAAGCAGTATCACCAGCACGTGTTGGACTTTCCCTGAAGAATGTTAAACCAGATGCAATTTCACGTGGGGATATATTATCTACAGATGACTCGATAAAAATTCTGGATGAATTAGTATTGGATTTCAAACAAAATCAGTTTTATAAAAAAACAATTTCTGAAAATGAAATGTGCTTAGTAAGTGTCGGAATGCAAGTGAAGGCTGGAAAGTTTCTGTCAATTTCACCAGTAAAACTGAAGCTTGACAAACCAATTGTTATTTTACCGCATGATATCTGTATTTTATTAAAACCAGAATCTCAATCAATTAGAATCATTGGGAGTGGAAAGATTCAGTGACTCCAGCACGGTCTTGTCCAATTTGCCCTAATTGTGGCTCTAAAAAATTTATTCGCATTGAATCAAATCAGATCAGAGTTCAATGTGCTAATTGTAAAAAAATCATAAGTATTTAGTTATTTACCCAAACACTCTGCTAAATCTGTATGAAACTTACTTGCTTGATAATCATTTAGATTATCATCTTTATCTTCAAGTGCAAATTTTTCCATCTCGTTACATGTCCAATTCTCCCAAATTCGTGGGTTTGAGACATTTTTTTCGTAAAAATTAATTCCTATAATGCTTGCAGGGATTATAACTGCAAAAGCAGATATTATCAGAATTTTCAAAAATTTTGGATTTTCAGTTATCATATAATTATCAAAGTACTTTACCAATTAATGAACCTATGACACATGGTAATTCTACAAACACCTAAAGTGTTGGCTATACATCGATTTTTTTCTTGGTTAAATTTGAATTTAATAATATCATATTCCTTTTTCCAATGAGCGTAAAGCCTTGATGTTAGTAATTTCTATGTCGCTACTCATTGTAATGATTTTAGATAGTTTTGGTTTAGCTTTTTCACCTAGCCTTAATACCAATTTTCCCTTATACTGAATATCTAGAGTTACACCATCTTTTTTTAGAGTTTTTGCAAGATCCTTGGCATCACTTAATTTCTTTAATGCACTTTTTTTACCAGAAATTTTTACAGGCATTGATATAATATTTACAACTCTATCATAATCTCTTGTAGTAAATTCTATAGAGGGTTTTTTGCCTTCAGAAATTTTTACACTGCCTTTTGTTAGTGAAATTAAAAAATTGGCAGGGAGTTTTGATTTCATTTTCCCCCATACCTATTTGGTTGTTATAGTCAGTTTTCCTGTTAGGGCCACAGTTCCTGTTGGCTGTTTTTTACCATTTCTTTCGACTACACCATTCATCTCAAGGTTGTCAAATTCATAGGTAATGGCTGCATGCTTTGCAGTCAGTTTATCAAAAACTTCTGCCAAGAGGTTTGCCCATTCTTGTTCTTCTGTCATAAAATAGAATTAATTTTTGTGTTATAATGCGTGATGAAGCTAAGTACTCACCATAGTTATTATAGAATAGTTGGCACTAAGTGAGAAATTTACTGTTTGGTCGTATCATCCATCAGCGTTAGAATATATATACAATGCAAAATAATTTTCGGTCAGTGGCTAAAGAGAGACGATCAAAAATTCAATTGTATTATGACATTGTATCTGCAATAGTAGAGGATAGTCAAAATAATGATGCAGTCTCCCCAACACGGATCCAATTCAAATGTAATACATCATATGATAAATTAACCAAATATCTAGAGGAAATGAAAGACAGGCAGATTATTGAAAAAGAAAAACCAATTAAAATCACTGAAAAAGGTATGAAATTCCATCAGGATTATTCCAAAATTAACGAGTTGATTTTAGATGTCAGTAAACAGATTACGGCAGAGTAAACATTTCAGAGCCTTTATCCTTTCTGAGAAATATAATTGCTTTATGTGAATCAAGTAATTGATTTAGGAATCTAGCACGAATTGCATCATCTATCTGGTTTACCTCAAACGAGCATACAAAATTCCCATTAATTTTATGGAAATTATCGTCTACACACTGCTCAATTTCTGCCATTCTGTCTGTTTTTTTTTCTGTGTTGAAGTCAAAATAATGGGTTGATACGACTCTAACCTTACTATTCTCTGGTAATGAATCAACCTTATCAAGAATCATTTTGGAATAATCCTCAAATCTTTCTGGTATTTTAACAATATGGATTAATTCCTTATTAGCTTCTGTGTCAATACCAAATTCTTTCATCTCATCAGCAATTTTTTCTGGATTTTGAGTTGTATAGAAACAGTGTTCTTTTTTGGCAAGTCCTTTATTTATAAATCCGTATTCAGTATTTTTCGTTTCTTTTCCACCTTCATGAAAAAGTACAACATGCGTTCGTTCTAGTTTTTCTAAGTACTGATCTACGTCTGTCATGAAACTTTTGATACTATCATGACTATAACCTACACTCACCATGGTGAGTGTTTTAGTACTTACTTAGCTTCATCACGCATTATAAGACAACTGTGAATACATACACATGGAACTTAGATCAGAGTCACAAAACTCGTTTGCCATTGAAGAGGTAAGTTGTGTTTTCTGTGATAGATTACTTGATGATCATTCTACCGATCAATTAAAACAATGCATGGCAAAACATCTAGAGGTACAAAATATTTTACAGGGGGCAATTGGTGACGGTTCATCAATTTGTGAGACTGAGTAAGGAGTGAATGATATGACAGCTACACAAACTAAAATGACAAAAATTGATTTTATGAAAGCTGGTGCAGGAGCTGGCTTAATTGCAGGATTTGCTTTGTTTTCTTCATTTTTTGCAATTGATCAGATGTTGGATATTCCAACAGGTACATTCTACAAAACTATCGGAGTAACGATGGGTGTGGATGAATCACTTGGAATTGCATTAGGTTTCCTGTCACATATGGGTGTGGCTGCATTAATTGGGTCCATGTATTTACTATCATCAAGTATTTGGAGATTTTTCAGATTGGTAACAGTACCAAAGGCAATTATGACTGGTGTATTAACCGGGTTAATAGTATTCACTTTAGCATTTTTACCAATTCATATGTTTATCATGACACCAATGATGGAAGTTGAATTAATTATAACTGACATATCAGACTTTGACTTGAAAGAACAAGAAGCTTTGGCAACATTATTGTTCAATAGTGACAAAATCTACTACCATTCATTAATTCTCCATATAATTTTTGGATCAATTATGGGACTTATGGGTGGATTTTTCTTGCATGAAGAATATGAAAAAGTTCCAAGAAAAGGAGGAATATTCTAATGGACAAAAAAGCACCAGACCTTTTTGTTTCCTCCCCAAACAAAGATAAACTTCAGGCATTATACGAGAGTTTCATTTCTAATGTAAGAGAGATAGCACCAAAAGTTGACGCAATTTTACTTTTGAAAGCAATGAGATTGGAAAGAATGTTCCCTGGTGATCTACCACATGTCCATTTGGAGATTGACTTTACAGATGATGTTGATATTAATATTCCAAAATATCAAATAAGTGAAAAATTTACAGTTGCAACATCGGTTCATCGATGGGAAAAAACTAAATTAGTTGTTTCTGGAAAAATGTCAGTTGATAATATTTTAGAAATTGCAGAACATGAGAAGGTTATAAAAATAGTTGGGTACGCTAACGCGTCACATTATTGATGGAGTGAATGGTATGGGCGCATCATGTAAGGGGATTTGTTTACAATTCGAACCAACAAGAATTCCAAATGCAAGAAAGTATCAGGAAGGATTGAAAAGATGTAGTTGGTGTGATATATGGTTTAAAACTGAAGAGATTCGTTGTCCATGCTGCAGAATGATACTGCGAGTAAAAGCAAGAGGTTCACGAACTAAAAATATGGAGGTTAGTCAAGTTGCTTAATGGAAGCCTAATAGATACAGTGTGGGAGAAATTCCCTGAAAAAAGAGATGTTCCAGAACAAGGGGATGAAATTTTTACAAAATGGAATTTTCAAGATTTTCAAGATGGTGGATATTTAAATTTTAGAGCAGACAGATCTGATCTTTTTGCATTGAGTATAATGGTTGAAAATTATGCTGCAAAACACAAATACCCACTTTTAGCATCATTTGAAGACGAAAGTAGGTACAAGTTTGTTGAAGATAGATACATCAAATTAATGAAGTCTATTCCACGAGTTTGGGTTATTGGAAATTTCAATAATCCAAATCTAGCTCAAAGTGTACCATCAAGTTGTAAAGTGATTAGCTGTATAGGTACTCCGTTATCTACAGTTTGGGCAGTAGTAACACGTGGAAGTGATGGTCCTGTAGGATTGATTGCAGATGAAGTAGGTAATAAGAAGTTCAAAGGATTTTTCACAACTAATCCTAACGTTATGCAGTATGCAGTTGACTTGATTGCAGAAACGCTTGTCACAAAATTTGATTTTAACAAAGCAGAATATACTGATGGTGGGAAAGGCGGCTACTAATTCCTGGAGTTAAGATTTGTCACAAAAATTAGAGATTACAAACTTCAAACAAACTAAACCATATTCAATTTTAGTAACTGGTGCAACTGGCTTTATCGGTAGCAAATTAGTAGATAGACTCACCAGTTCTGGTTATACAGTAAAAGCCATGTCAAGAAGGCCGGTTTCAGATATACCAGGTGTCAAATTTGTCAAGGCTGATGCATTAATTGATGGTGGGTTAGAAAATGCTTTAACTGGTGTAGAAGTTGCATATTATCTCCTTCATTCAATGGAGGGTCATAAGAAAGAATGGGAAAATTTTGATAAACGTGAATCAATTCAAGCAGAAAACTTTCTAAAGGCTGCAACAAAAGCAGGGGTAAAAAGAATAATCTATCTTGGTGGATTGGTTAATGACGGTTTAGAACTATCTAGACATATGAAAAGCAGGAAAGTTGTTGGTGATATCTTGTCATCAGGTAACATTCCAGTAACACAGCTTCGCGCATCTATCATCATTGGCGCACAAGGTGGCTCTTTTGCGATGTTACGATATCTTGTTGAAAGATTACGTGTAATGGTATGTCCAAAATGGGTTAAATCACTTGCACAGCCAATTTGTCTAGATGATGTAGTTGAATATTTAGCTAGATGTATGGATATACAGGAGACATCAGGAAAGATTTTTGATATTGGAGGTCCTGAAAAAGTAAATTATGAACAGATGATGCGTATCTACTCTGCTATTCTTAATAGAAATTTGTTTGTATTACAAATTCCATTTTTAACAACAAAACTTTCATCATACTGGATTGATTTGGTAACTCCTGTAAAGGCATCACTTGCAAGACCATTGGTTGAAAGCTTAATTCATGATTCTGTGGTTCACGATGAATCTATTAACAAATACATAAATTTTGAATTAAAATCACTTCATGAGTCAATTATAATTGCACAAGAAGATATGCTAGAAATTGAGGAAAAAAATAAAAATTATAAGTTTTCTGAAAAAATTGGATTCCCAATTAATCAAAAACTATTATCAGTCTCTTTGATATTAATGGCAATAATAGGAACCACATATTATTGGCTTGATAACAGGCAGGATGTTTTTGAAATTACTTGGTTAATTGGATCAATAGTTTGGTTTGTAGCAATTGGTTTTGGAATTTTATTCGTAATGCAGAAAACTAGACTTGGGTATCTTATTGCAGGACTATTATCATGGGTAACAATTGCATTTTGGCTCTTCGATAACTTCTATGTGATATTTGACATGTCTTTGATTGCACAAGAGCCAAATATCTTTATGACAATTAGGAACTTTCTTGGTGTGACAGTTGCAGGGCTTGCAGTGTTTTCGTCCCATAATGTCTTCCACAAGATTAGAACCTATCAGACTAAGGGAAAGAAAATTTGAGGAGGTGAAGTGAATGGATAAAATGATGTTATTAGCAGCAATAGCTGGTATAGGTGTAGTTGGTGGTTATTTGGTATTCTTTAATTTTCTTTAGAGAAAATTTTTTGAATATAAAACCAATCCTTTTTTGTATGATTTCATAGGATTATATTTGCAATTTTTTGCATTTATCTATGGCACAAACTTGGAAGGATGAAGATATTTCTCTTGACTCAATTAAAGATCAAACTATAGCAGTAATTGGTTATGGAATACAAGGTGATGCACAGGCAAACAATATGAAAGACTCTGGACTCAATGTTATTGTTGGGCTAAAAGAAGGTGGGGTAAGCTGGCAAAAAGCAAAAGATGATGGTCATGAAGTTTTGTCAGTATCTGATGCGACAAAAAAGGCAGATATTATTCACATCTTAATTCCTGATATGGTTCAAGCAAAAGTGTACAAAGAAGAGATTGCACCTAATCTCTCAGAAGGAAAAGCATTATCATTTTCACATGCAGCAGCAATCTACTGGAAATGGATTGACGCACCAGAAAACGTTGACTTAATTATGGTTGCACCAAAGGGTCCAGGTTCTAAGGTACGTGAGACATATCTACAAAACTTTGGAACTCCATCAATTGTGGCTGTAGAACAAGACAAGACAGGTAAGGCATGGGATAGAACACTTGGAATTGCAAAAGCAATTGGAAGTGCACGTGCTGGACTAATTCAAACAACATTCAAAGAAGAAGTTGAGACTGACTGGTTTGGTGAGCAAGCAGATCTATGTGGCGGTTCAGCGTCAATGGTAGTTAACGCGTTTGAGACTTTGGTTGAGGCAGGTTATCAACCAGAAATTGCATATTTTGAGGTATTACATGAATTAAAATTAATTGTTGACATGATTCAAAGATACGGAATCAATGGAATGTGGAGGCGTGTTTCAGAGACTGCAAGATATGGTGGACTAACAAGAGGTCCTATGGTAATGACTTCTGACACTAAAGAAAGAATGAAAAAAGTTCTAACAATGATTCAAGACGGAACATTCAATGATGAATGGATAAAAAATTATCAGTCAGAAGGTAAATCTGCATTTGATAAATATATGAAAGAACTAGACGGTCATCAAATTGAAACTGTTGGAAAGCAGATGAGAAAAATGATGTGGCCTGATTCTACAGAATAATTATAATTTTCTTAATTTAGAAACGCCTTTTGTTATATGGCCTATTATCAATTCTAATGACGTACCTGGTCCAAAGTTACCGGTAACACCTGATTTCTCCAATGCTTTTTTATCTTCTTCAGGAATTACTCCTCCACCTACAATAAGTACATCTTTTATTCTCCGTTTCTTCAATTGTTGTGAAACTCTTGGAAACAGTGTACTATGTGCACCATTTAGAAGACTCAGTGCAACAGCATCAACATCTTCATCCTCAACAATCTGTGCAATTCTGTCAGGTGTGGCAAACAAGCCAGAATAGATCACTTCCATTCCAGCATCACGAAATGCTCTACATAATACAAGAGCACCTCTGTCATGTCCATCAAGACCAAGTTTTGCAACTAGGATTTTGATTCGACGTGTTTGTACTTGCTGCTTCATACATTTACTTTGATGGTTTGTTTTAAAATCTTTCTTGAAATTAGTCTGAGCTT
Organism: Candidatus Nitrosopelagicus sp.; assembly: GCA_028345295.1. Lineage (GTDB taxonomy): Archaea > Thermoproteota > Nitrososphaeria > Nitrososphaerales > Nitrosopumilaceae > Nitrosopelagicus. Next base: position 21,079 of record JAOMDA010000003.1, read on the forward strand.
TGTGATATTAAGAATTTAATGATTTGAATTTTTTCATCGCCTGTTTTGCCATATTTTCCATATCGTCATGCGGAAATTCAGTTGGGTCATCATTAGCAAAATGCTCTTCAGCTTTTTTGGGTTTTTCTTCTTTCATGTTTATTGATGAATAAAAGAGATAATACGTTTTATTAAAGCAACCCATATGATTTTTGTATGGATATCACTTCTGACCTCAAAAAAGCAAAACGTGGTACAATCGCAAAGGCAATTTCAATAGTTGAAAATGACCCAAAAGAGGCACGAAAATTAATAAAAAAAATATACAAAAATTCAGGTAAGTCAATAATAATTGGAGTCACAGGTCCCGCAGGAGCAGGCAAATCCTCATTGATTAACAAATTATCATTAGAGTTAAGAAAATTAAAACTCAAACCAGCAGTTCTTGCAGTAGATCCTACAAGTCATGTTACGGGCGGAGCAATTCTTGGTGATAGAGTAAGAATGACTGAATCTACAGATTCTGGAACATACATACGAAGTATTGCATCAAGAGGAGCAACTGGTGCAATTGCACATTCAGTAAGAAATAGTATTAGAATTTTAGAATATTCAGGATTCAATCCAATTATTATTGAGAGTGTTGGGGCAGGACAGACAGAAATTGAAATATCCAAAATTGCCGATATAACAGTAGTTACATTTAATCCTCATACCGGAGATAGTATTCAGACAATCAAGGCAGGAATTACAGAGATTGGAGATATCTATCTAGTTAACAAAAGTGACTTAGATGGTGCATCTCAACTGTTTCAGGCAATACAAGACTTCATTGGAAGCTCTCAAGATCAACCAACAATTCTTAAAACATCTGCTAAAAATAATAAAGGAATCAAAGAACTTGCCAAAATACTAAAAGAGATGATGTCTGAAAAAAGGAAATCTAAAAAAGATTTAGTCAAGAAGCAGTTAGAATCAGAACTGCATGATATTGTTTTAAATAACGTTTCACAAGAAATCTCAACAATGCTTGCAAGCAGTAAGTCATTTTCAACTTATCTCAAAAAGGTCCAGGATAAAAAAATGGATCCATTTGAAGCTGCAGACAAACTTACGAAGAGCGTCTTAAAGTGATAAACTATGGTAGCAAAAAAACAAAAACCTGATAAGAAAATTGTAACTGATTCTAACATCCCTGTAAAGCAGTTTTACAAAAAACCATCAAAATCAAGTAAAGATGAGCCCGGAAAATTTCCATTTACTAGGGGTATTCATGCTGGAATGTATCGTGATAGATTTTGGACTATGCGTCAATATGCAGGATTTGGCGATGCCAAACAAAGTAATGCAAGATACAAGTTTATGTTAGAAAAGGGTCAAACTGGAATTTCTATGGCGTTTGATTTGCCAACACAGATTGGATATGATCCAGATTCAGCACAGGCAGAAGGCGAGGTTGGAAAAGTAGGCGTCTCAATATCATCATTAAAGGATATGCAGACAGTTTTCAATGGGATAGAATTGGGAAATGTCTCTACATCTATGACGATCAATTCCACTGCATCAACACTTTTGGCTTATTACATTGCTGTTGGGCAATCACAAGGATTCTCAAGTAAACAGCTTAGAGGAACAACACAAAATGACATTCTCAAGGAATATGTTGCAAGAAATACGTACATCTATCCACCAGAGCCATCTATGAGATTAATTGGGGATATGATTGGATATTGTGCAACTGAGGTACCACAATGGTATCCTGTATCAATTTCTGGTTATCATATTAGAGAAGCAGGTTCAACTGCAGTCCAAGAAATTGCTTTTACATTAGCAAATGCAATTGAGTATATACAGACATGCTTGGACCGTGGATTGAAAATTGATGATTTTGCACCAAGACTATCATTTTTCTTTTGTTGTACAATTGAATTCTTTGAAGAGGTAGCAAAATTTAGGGTGGCAAGGAAAATTTATGCCAAAATTCTAAAAGAAAGGTTTCATGCAAAAAACCCTAAATCACTACAATTAAAATTCCATACACAAACTAGCGGTGAGTCACTGACTGCACAACAGCCTGACAATAATATTGTTCGTGTTGCAATCCAGTCAATGGCTTCTGTATTAGGTGGTACACAATCACTTCATACGAATTCAAGGGATGAGGCATTAGCACTTCCAACGCAAGAGTCAGCAAAGATTGCCTTAAGAACTCAGCAAATTGTAGGGTACGAAAGTGGTATAACAAAAACAGTTGACCCAATGGCTGGCTCGTATTACTTGGAGGAACTCTGTGATGAAATAGAAGAACAGACATGGAAGTATCTCAAAAGGATTGACAAGATGGGTGGTGCACTAAAGGCTATTGAAAAAGGATTTTTCCAGGCAGAGATTAGACAAAATGCATACAGATTAAAAAAAGAAGTTGATGATGATTCAAGGATTCTTGTTGGTGTGAATAAATTTTCTGATGAAGTAGAAGCTAAACAGAATCTTTTGAGGATAGATGATTCTTTAGGTAGAAAGCAGGAAAAGGCAATTAAGGCTCTACGTAAATCACGCGATAACAAGAAGACCACCGCATCTCTATCAAAGATGCAAGCAGTAGCAGAGTCGGATGAGAATCTGATGCCATACATACTTAATTCTGTTAAGGCACATGCAACAACTGGTGAAATTAGTAATACATTCCGTGAGGTGTTTGGTGAGTACCGACCAAAGGAGATTTTTTAATGAAAATTGATCATATTGCAATTGCAGTAAATGACGTAGATGCATCTGCTAAGGTGTATCAAAAGGCATTGGGTATAGATGAAATTGAGTTTGAGACGGTGGAATCTGAAGGTGTTAGAGTTGCAATATTACCTATGGAAAATGGGAGAATTGAGCTAATACAACCAACAAAAGATGATAGTCCAATTAAGAAATTTTTGGATAAGAAAGGTCAAGGACTTCATCATATGGCATTAGAAACAAATGATATAGATGGAGAGGTTGAAAGGATGGAAGGCTGTGGTATTCAATTCCTAGGAAAAGTGAGACCTGGTTCAGCTGGAACCAAGGTTACATTTATTCATCCAAAATCATTGGAAGGCGTTTTAGCAGAACTTTGCTCACATCCAAAATAATAACCTTAAAAAATGAAAGCACAGGTCGTAAGATATGCCGGACATAACTAGGTTCAATGATAAACAAGTTATGGGATTTATTGTAGTAATATTCAGTGCAATTGGACTGTATCTTGCAACCACAGGATTTTTTGACTAATCTCACAAACTGTTAAATTAATCATTTTGATCACAAAATCGTTTGAAACTAGCAAATATCATCCTAATTTTATTTACTATGACTATCATACCATACATGACATTTGCTCATGCAGATTTAGATACTGATCCATTTTCTGCCGGCACCCAATTTGATTCAAAACCATTAGATGAGGCAGAACAAGAGAATAAAGACATTTCAGACATCTGGACAATTTCGATTATAATTGTTGCATCATTACTGATAGTACGAATTGCGTTTCAAATTATTAAAAAACGCAGAGCACGGACAGATTAACCACTCATTGGGGCGGGAGGTAATTTGTTAAAACAGTCAGCACATAGGTCATCTCTGGTGGTCATTCCTCTTGGAAGTTTGAAATTAAATTTTCTAACATCAGAAACTGAGAATTTTTGTGAGAATCTCTTGAGTTCTTTTTTGCATTCATAGCATAGGTGCTTACCTTCGAGCAGAAATCTTAGATTTAATCTACTTAGTGTAGGCAAGTCAGTTACACCAAAAAATACCATAGTATTGACCAAAAATGGATGGTCTACAATCATTTTATCAAGAGTATCGCGTTCACCTGCAATAGCCAGATCTATCATTTCTTCCCATTTTTTGGTTAGCATTTCTATATACTCATTATTCTTTTTTGTTCCTGCTTCAGTGATATTTATAATAATTTTTTTCTGACCTAAAAGACCAGTTTTTGTCCCTGTAGTAACCAATTTAGTTTGATCTAGAATGTCTAATGTTTTTTCTAATTCTTCATTTTTTATCTTTAGTAGAGTTTTCATGGCACCAAATGTATTTTGACCACGATTTATGAGTTCAAGTATTTTCATGTCAAGGGCTTCATATTCCATAAATTACATAAAATTAGACCATTTTAAAAATTGATTACCTAAATCCGTGCCTAAATTCTTTTAAGTTATTCTGATATTATAGAATGGGTCTCAGCTTTACCTACAAATCGTTGAAAATCAGCTGGTATCACTGAGACCACTATCGTGATTAATTTTTAATTATATTTAAGGAAGGCAATATTTTTTTCATAGTGCTAACTGTGAAATTATAGTGCATAACTACTTAGGTTTAAAATCGGGAACAGAAATGTGGTATATAAGATTTTTTGTTGGATAAAAAATCAACAGCTTTATTTACTATAATTTATCAGATGTTTTGTTGAAAATTAGCTGGTTAGTAGTACTTTTAGCATTTGCAGTAGGATCTAGTATATTTCTAGCAACACCATCTGCAGAAGCCGCTGGAGTTATTGAAGGTGAGTTCAAACTTGGTGAAGTTCTAGACGAATCTGTCGGCTGGTTTATTGTCGTAGGTCTTGGAATGGTATTTGCAGGTATAATTTCAGCTGAAATCAAAATTGAGGAAAAATATCTTGGTCATGTACAAAACTCAGAGTGGTTTAACACTGCTGGTAGAGTTATCAAGACAGGATTAACTGCAGCAGCAATTGTATCTGCCTGGACATGGGCGGCAACACTGCTTCAATCTTCTACAGTAGCGTATCTTTATGGTGTAAGTGGTCCATTTTGGTATGCAGCAGGTGCAACAATTCAGGTTCTTTTATTCGGCATTTTGGCAATTGAGCTAAAACGAAAGGCTCCAAACGCTCACACATTCTTAGAAATTATCAGAGCACGATTTGGTGCTGGTACTCACAAAATTTTCTTAGGTTTTGCATTAACATGTAACATGATTGTAACTGGAATGCTCCTTCTAGGAGGCGCAGCAGTTGTAAACGGTCTAACAGGCATGGACATTTCACTTGCAGCATTTATGATTCCAATAGGAGTTATGATTTACACGCTGGTAGGAGGTCTAAAGGCGACTTTCGTGGCGGATTATATGCACACAGTCATAATATTCATTGTAATTCTCTCATTCGTAGCTATGGTATTCTTCATCAGCCCAATTACGGGTGGAGTTGAAGGAATGTATGATAAACTGGTAGCTGCAGCTGATTTGAGCCCAGTTATGAGCCCAACATTCTCACCAGATGGTGTAGTTGAAGGTGACCCAAGTACATATGGTAATGCTATGGGTGCATATCTAACAATGGCCTCTGCGGGAGGTTTGATATTTGGAGTAATCAATATTGTAGGTAACTTTGGTACAGTCTTTGTAGACCAAGCATATTGGCAGAGAGCAATTGCAGCACAGCCAAGTGCAACAGTAAAAGGTTTCTTACTTGGTGGAATGTGCTGGTTTTCAATTCCATTTACACTAGCAACTACGATGGGGCTTACGGCGGTGGCGCTGGATGTGCAGCTGACTCCAGAGCAGGTGCAGCTCGGACTTACAGTACCGGCAGCAGCATCGGTTTTGATGGGTGAAGTAGGTGCAATTATGGTTTTAGTAATGTTGTTTATGGCTGTGACTTCAGCAGGATCTGCTGAATTAATTGCCGTATCTTCTCTAATAACATATGATGTGTATCGGACTTACTCGAATCCGAACGCAACAGGAAAGCAACTTCTTAAAGTGAGCCGGGGTACGATAGTGGCGTTTGGTTTAGGAATGGGTGGTATTGCCGTAGTATTACTTGGTATGGGACTTAGCTTAGGATTTGTATACTTAGCAATGGGTATCTTGATTGGTTCGGCTGTAATTCCGATTGCATTGACTATAACGTGGAGTAAGACTACTCGCGGAGGTGCGGTTGCGGGCGCGCTAATAGGTGTAATGTTATCATTATTGACCTGGACAAGTGTTGCAGCATCAGAAGCAGACGGAGTTGTTGATATTGCCTCACTTGGTGGAGCATTCCCAATGCTTTATGGTAACGTTGTAGCAATATTATCGTCAGGATTAATCTGTGTAGTAGTCAGTTTGGCTCAGAACAAGAAATACGATTGGAGCTTGTTAAACAAAGAGATGAGACTTGTTGACGCAGACATAACTGCAGACGTAGCAGCAGAGCAAGAAAAACATGCACAAGACGAAGCAACTTTAAAGAAAGCATTCCAGTTTAGCCTCAAAGGCGGTGGTATTTTGACTTTGATTTGTGTAGTAATTTGGCCAATGCCTTTGTATTTCTCTGGAATGGTATTCGACTTAGCATTCTATTCATTATGGGTAGGAATTGCTGTGGTTTGGGTATCAATAGCATCATTCTGTATCATCTGTATCCCAATCATAGAAGCAAGAAAAGGATTCGCCCAAGTATTTAGCGGCAAAAAAGAAGCTGCAAAAGAATAAGAAATTCTTTTTAATATGAAATTGAGGATATTAGATTATGGCTTCATGTAGTGGTTGTGGTATTGTACTTGGATTCAAAAAGTACAAGTTCAAGAAACTATGGCGAATTGGTGGTAGTTATTGTAAGCCATGTATGATGAAGGTTGGTGCAAATTGGGAAGATCACGGAAAGGTGACACTACCAATGAAATCATGTGACCTCTGTCAGACCGAGTTTTATTTTCTACAAACAGCATGGCAAGGAAAAAAACAAAAGCATTTTTGTGATGTATGTCATAAAGTTGCAATAAGTGGTGCATTACCTGACACCAGTAGAAAGGAAATGACACATAAATTTCCAATACCTATGCTGATAATAGGTGGTCTTGGGGCTGTGCTAATGGTTTTAGGTTTGACATTTACATTGATAGGAACTGGTGGTGAACCAAATATGGTCAATATCTTGTTTGGTGCATTTACTACTGGTGCAGGATTTTTGTTGATACGACGTACGATAAATAATAGAAGACTACTTTTAGGAAACCAAGTTTAGTATAAACTGTATAATCTTGCTAATGAAACTTCTTTAGCAGGATCTACTGTTGCAACTTCACCATCAACTTTTACTTCGTATGTCTCTGGGTCAATTTCAATTTTTGGTGTTGCATCATTGTACACCATATCTTTTTTTCCAATGTTACGACAATTCTTCACAGCCAGTAGCTTCTTCTCAATTTTCAATTTTTCTTCCAGTCCATTATCAAGTGCAATTTGTGAAGTAAACGTAAAAGATGTTGATGTCTTTGCCTTGCCCAAAGCACCAAACATTGGTCTATAGTAGACCGGCTCGGTAGTTGGAATTGAAGCGTTAGGGTCACCCATCAGTGAATATGCGATGAATCCTCCCTTTATGATCATTTTTGGTTTGATTCCAAAGAACTGTGGCATCCATACCACAATGTCTGCAATCTTTCCCGGTTCTATTGAACCAACATAATCTGATATGCCATGTGTAACTGCAGGGTTGATGGTAATTTTTGCAATGTATCGTTTGATTCTAAAGTTATCATTATTTTCATTATCTTCTGCTAATGGACCTTTCATTTTTCTCATTTTATCTGCTGTTTGCCAGTTTCTTGTTGTAACCTCTCCAACTCTTCCCATTGCTTGACTGTCTGAAGACATCATACTAAGTGCCCCTACGTCATGGAGAATGTCTTCTGCAGCAATTGTCTCAGCTCTAATTCTTGATTCTGCAAATGAAATATCCTCTGGAACTGATGGGTTCAAATGATGACATACCATCATCATGTCAAGATGTTCTTCTAGTGTATTGGTGGTAAATGGTCTTGTAGGATTAGTAGAGGACGGTAAAATATTTGGTTCTGAAGCTATTTTCATAATATCTGGGGCATGACCACCTCCTGCTCCTTCTGTATGATATGTATGAATTACTCTTCCATTGATTGCTGCAATTGTATCGTCTACATACCCACATTCATTTAGAGTATCGGTATGTATCGCAACTTGAGTATCTGTCTTATCTGCCACATTTAATGCAGAATTAATCGTAGCTGGAGTGGTTCCCCAATCTTCATGTAATTTCAATCCACATGCACCTGCCTTGACTTGCTCCAACAATGATTCTTCTCTGGAATCATTCCCTTTACACAAAAATCCAAAATTCAATGGAAATTCTTCCACTGCTTGAATCATTTTGTGAATATTAAATTCACCTGGGGTGCATGTTGTTGCATTTGTGCCATCTGCAGGTCCTGTACCTCCTCCAATCATTGTAGTGGTTCCATTACAAATTGCATCAATTGCTTGTTGAGGTGATATGAAATGTATATGACTGTCAATTGTACCAGGTGTACAGATTGTATGCTCTCCAGAAATTATTTCTGTATTAGATGATACGATGATATCTACATCATCCATTACATCTGGATTACCTGCATTTCCAACTCCTAAAATTTTTCCATCTTTAATTCCAATGTCTGCTTTAATTATTCCTAATTTAGGATCAATAATCATTGCATTGGTGATCACCAAATCTGCAGAATCCTTGCGTAATACTCCGCTTGCTTGACCAAGACCATCTCGTGCACTCTTTCCGCCACCAAATACTAGTTCATCTCCATACTTGATCAAATCTTTTTCAATTTCCATCACTAGGTCTGTATCTGCCAGTCTAACTCTATCACCTTTGGTTGGACCAAACAACTCCACGTATCTAATACGTGGAATTTCTAATGAAGTTGATTCATGTTCTATATTTTCTAAAACACTTTTGAAGCCTTTTTCATGAATATTCTTAATAGCCTCTTCTCTTTTCGATTCCAGTTCTCCACTTACTAGTCCACTAAATCCAAATATCGTTTTGGTTCCTCCAAACTCTACAACTTCAACATGTTTTGATTCTCCTGGTTCAAATCTTATCGATGTACCTGATGATATGTTTAGATGATATCCTAATGCTTTTTCTCTATCAAACTCTAATGCCTTATTTGCTTCGGCAAAATGTGTATGGGAACCAACTTGGATTGGCCTATCTCCTGTATTTGAAACACTGAGTTTGAATGTTTTTTTTGAATCATTGGCGATTATGTTGCCATCTTCTGGCATATACTCTCCTATATGAGGTGTTTTAGAACGCCATCTAGAAATCATATTTATCACACTATGGGGTCGTGAATTGTCACGAGTTTTGTTCCATCGTTAAATGTGGCTTCCACCTGAATTGTATGAATAATATCTAAGACTCCTGGCATTACATCTTCTTTTTTTAACACATTTTTTCCTGAACTCATCAAGTCAGAAACTGATTTTCCATCTCTTGCGCCTTCTACAATATGATCAGCTATTATCGCAACTGACTCTGGATGATTTAATTTTAATCCTCGTGCTTTTCGTTTTCGAGCGAGTTCTGCAGTCATAAAAATATGTAATTTATCTATTTCTCGTGGTGTAAGATTCATACTTTGATTGTTTTTTTGTCATATATATTATTTAGAATTAAAAATTTATCTTCATAGTTTATAGGATAGATCTATGTTAATTATTAAAAAAATTTTAGGTAATATTTACAGTGATATATCATTAAACAAAAAATTTGAAGAATCTAAAATAAGTGGTAATCTTCAAAAATTATTTTTGAGTAGATCTGAAATGGAAAAAATACATCTAAGAAAGGAAACTGACGGTGGATTAGAAATTGGTCTGACATTTGAAACAGGAACAAAGCTTCATCATGGAGATGTTCTAAATGATGAAACATCATTAATTGTAATTAATCAAATCCCAGAAAAAATTATCAAAGTTAGATTCAAAAGCGATACATTTTCCTCAAACTTGGCTGTCATAGTAGGTCATGTGATTGGAAATAGACATCGTCCAATTTCTCTTAACGATGATTCCAGTGTATCATTTCCAATACATGATGATTCCGAGATTGATTTATTTCAGAAATTATTTCAAGATGCTAATCAGTATTTAATTCTCAATATTGAAGAAACTATATTTGTTCCAAATGATAGCATGAATGTACATGAACACTGATTTTTCTGATCTTAGCATAATGCAAATGTCTGATTCATTTTTTCCTACAGGATTATACACAATGTCAAATGGATTAGAAACATTATTTGATGAAAAACAGATTCAAACAGTTGATCAAATTGAGGAATTAATTACCACCATAATTTCTTATCAACTTGGTCCTGCTGATTGTGTTGCATTATCAAATTCATATGATTTTGCAAAATCAAATGATGTCGATAAAGTAATTCAGTGTGATAAAATGCTTTACTCGATGAAGCTTGTAAAGGAATCTCGTGATGCTATGTGTAGAAGTGGATCACAGATGATAAAATGTGTAAAATCATTTACAAATAATAATTTTTTAGATTTGTACTACAAAGAAATTAGTAAATCAAATACACCTGCTACACATCCAATTGTAATTGCAGTTTGTTCTAGCATACTTGGAATAGAAAAAGAAAAAGCTGCAATGATGCTACTTTATGGATTTACTGTTAGTACTATTGGTGCAGCACTAAGATTAGGTCTAATAGATCACATTCAAAGTCAACAAATACTGCATAATTTAAAACCACATATGGTAAGCACCATTGAAAAATTTATGTCAACTTCTATTGAAAACATGTGGCAGTTTGCACCTGAATATGATTTAGTTCAAATGACACATGAGCAAAAATTTTCTAAAATGTTTATCACATGATATGGAATTGAGATTATAATGAGTTCAAGAATACCACGTATTGGAATTGGCGGTCCTGTTGGATGTGGTAAGAGTATGCTGATTGAAAAAGTCGTACCATTATTAGCAAAAAAAAATTACCGTGTATGTATAATTTCTAATGATGTAATTTCAAAAGAGGATGCTGATAGAATGAGAAAAAATCTTTCAACTGATCAAGGTCTTCTGCCTGAAAACTTGGTAATTGGGCTTGCAACAGGTGGATGCCCACATACTGCAGTAAGAGAGGATCCATCCATAAATCTTTCAGTGATAGAAGAAATAGAATCAAAACATGATGATTTGGACTTGATTATAATTGAAAGTGGAGGGGATAACATTACAACTACTTTTAGTCCAGCCTTGGCAGATTATTTCATTTACATCGTAGATGTTTCTGGAGGTGATAAGTATCCTAGAAAAAGGGGATTAGGAATTGAGACAAGTGATTTACTTGTTATTAACAAAATTGATCTTGCAAGTATGGTTGATGCAAATTTAGATGTAATGGAACGTGATGCAAAAATTGTAAGAAAAAACAAACCACATGTATTAGTAAATTGTAAAACCAATCAAGGCATAGACCAAGTTACAGAGCATATAATTCATGATGTATTTTTTGATCAGCCACCAAAAACAGTTACAGCGAGTGTCTGATAATGAGTTTAAAATTTTGTTCTCCAGAGAAAATTCCTTCTGAAATAAAATTCTATGACAAAAAAATCTCACAAATGGATGTTGGTAAAACTGGAAAAATTGGGTATCTAAAAATAGATTTAAAACATGATTTACAAAAAAATAAAACAATAATCACACATCAAAAATCACAAGTTCCACTTTTTATTCAAAAAGCATTGTATTATGATGAAACAATCCCATCAATGGCACATCTCTTTATTTTATCTCCATCAGGTGGAATACTACAAGGTGACAGGTATAGGACAGACATTACATTGACAAATAATGCTATATCCCATATCACAACACAAGGTGCAACTAGAATCTATAAAATGGATTCAAATTATGCAACACAAATTATTAATCTGAATGTTAGTGAAAATTCATATTTAGAATTTATTCCAGAGCAACTTATTCCATATAAGAATTCTAGGTATTATCAAAAAATTAATTTCAATGTTGATAAAAGTTCAACACTTGTTTATTCTGAGATAATTGTTCCTGGCAGAGTTGCAATGGGTGAATTATTTGATTATGATATTTGTTATTTGAAATCATCTGGCAGAGATGGTGACCAAATTTTATTTAATGATTCATGCATTTTGGAGCCTAAAAAACAGAAAATTACAATTTCATCAGTTCTTGGAAACAATACAATTCTTGCATCAATATACATTCTAACCAAAAAAGAAAATATTTCAAATCTGAAAGATGGCATTTATGCTCATTTTCAGGCTACTGATGAAATAAAATCTGGTTTGAGTATTTTACCAAATGATTCTGGGTTAGTAATTAGAATTTTAGGAAATTCATCAGAAGAAATTCGTACAAGCATCTATAATATTGCAAAGATTGTAAGAAAACATGTTTTATTGTAGGTCTCATTCTATATACTTAGAATAATTAAAAATAAATAGATAGGTATTTTAGAAATTGTAAATGACTAAACGATTAACATTACCACAATTAAAAAAATATGATGTTACACAAAAGGTTGTTGACATGTTAGCTGATGCAGAATCACGTACTATATTATTTTCAGTTATTAAAAAAGGTAAAACTGCATCAGAGCTTTCTCAAAAACATAAAATACCGTTGAGTTCAGTTTACAAAAAAATTTCAGACCTGGAAGAATTAACTTTGATAAAAGTTGATAGTTGGAGAATTTCAGATAGTGGTAGAAAATTTAAGATTTACAAAAGTAGAATTAAACATGCTGAAATAAGTATAAAAAAACCTGAAGTTACATTAGTTCTTACCCCAAATGCTGTGTGAGTTAATGCGAAAAAGTATAATTCGAGAAGCGTTACCAAAGCCTAACGTTTTACAATTGAGTGAATATGATATCACCCAAAAAATAATGGATTCTCTTGTAAATCCTTGTCATAGAGCAGTTTTATTTTCTGTTGTAACTGAATCTAAAATAGCAAATCAGATATCAGAGGATCTGAATATTTCACTGTCAGCAGTTTATAAGACATTAGGAAAACTTGAAGGATTAACATTAGTTTTTGTTGAAAAATTTGAACTTAAAGAAGGTAAAAAAATCAAATTTTATAAAAGCAGGATAGGTAATGCAGAAATTGCACTACATACTGATGATGCTATATTGAAATTATATCCAAATAAAGCAGTAATTGATACTTAGATATGGTTGACAATATTGGTGGATTCAAAATTTATTGCTGTGATATGCATTTCTGCAGGTATAGCTGGAATATTAGCTGCCATTTTTCTTCTTTTTCCAACTAGTGTAACATCTGGTGAATATGGTATAATGGTTGATCCAACAAAAGAAAAGCAGAGCCTTTTCATTATGGCAAGAGTCTCAATTGAAAATACTGGGGCACTGCCATTAACCAACGTACGAGTAAATTTTGGTGATGGTGATATACTTTCACTTGGAATATTAAAACCAGGCCAAAATATTATTGTTTCACCACCATCAGGAAATTCATTGCAGTATGTAATTGTAACATCTGATGAAGATATCTACGTAAGTAAGGCATACAGAGAACCAATACCTATGCCTGGAATGATGGGGTCTTAAATGAAATTTCTTACTTCTGGTAAAGTAAAGGATGTCTATGAGGTAGACAACGAAACTCTTCTTTTCAAATTTAGTAATCGTGTGTCAGCATATGATGTTAAATTCAAAGATGAAATTCCAAAAAAAGGTGAAGTGTTATCAAAATTTGCAGAGTTTTGGTTTGAAACTTTAGATATACCAAATCATTTTGTAGAAACAAAATCTGATACAGAAATAATTGTAAAAAAAATGCAGATGTTACCAATTGAGTGTGTGGTGAGAGGTTATTTTTATGGAAGTATGGTTTCAAGATGGAAGAATGGCATGATATCGTTACATGATGGTGCATCTTCTGAATTGGCAGCAAAACTATCAGAACCAATTTTTGATCCTACAACAAAATCAACACATGACATTCCAGTAAATCGTGAGGAATCTATTTCACAAAATCTAGTTACATCAGAAGAATTTGATTGGTTATCACAAAAATCTATTGAGATTTACAATAAAATGGCTAATATTTCTGAAAAAGCAGGATTCATTTTAGCTGATTTGAAACTTGAATTTGGAAAATTAGATGGTAAAATTACTTTAGGTGATTCAATTGGCCCTGATGAGTATAGATTATGGCCTATTGATTCCTATGAAGTTGGAAAAATACAAGAAGCCTATGATAAGCAATTACTTCGTGATTGGTTAACTGCTAATGGATACCAAAAACAGTTTAATGAAACACGTCAGCGTGGTGAAGAACCAGTTGCACCTAGTATTCCTAAAGAAATTATAGATAAAATGACTCAACGTTATACTACTGCATATGAACGCACGACTGGAAAAACCCTATAACTCGATTTTTCTTTTGTATTAAATTCTAAAATTCACTGTTTTAGACATTTTTGAGTGCATTGATGGGCATTTTTTCAAAATTTCAGAATTTTTTGATTTTTTCATTTTTTTTGTATTACTATCAATATATTAGTAATAATACTATATTATTTGGCTATACTATCAAATAATTAGTAGTATAAAAAAATTAATGCGATAGGACAAAAAAATATGATACAGCCAATTTTTAGCTTAGATCCAAATAAAATTAATACATGTCAACATTATTGGAAAAACCAATATCGGTAAATCGAATATTAACAACAAGTATTGGTCATGCTAAAGCAATAGAAGACCCTGCTAGGGCAAAAATTGTCCAAATGTTGTATAACAGAAATTTAAATGCTGAACAAATCACTCTTCAATTAAAGAAACAAGGACATAAGAAAGCACTTACAACAATCAGACACCATCTTGACATTTTAAAAGAATCAGGGTTAATCGAGATTGTTAGAATTGAAGAAAGTCGTGGCGCAATTAGCAAATTTTATGGAACGTCAACAAAATTATTGGACTATGAAACTCCCAAAGATTTTGATGAGAAGTATTCCGGATTGATAAAATCTACATCAACTAAGTTAGAAAAAATTGTCCATTCAATGTCTAAAAAGACTGGAAAAACTACCAAATCTGATGTCAAACGTGAATTTAATCAGTATTTGATGATGGAGATAGTTAATCGTGCTATGACTAGTGTTTTAGAAGCAAAAACCTAGGATACTTCTATAATCATATTTCCTTTAGTTTTTGGATTCTGAAGTATTTTAACAAAATCTCTTGGTATATCACTAGAAGCATTATCACAGTTTATTGCAATTGTTCTAGAGCATGTAAACGCACTTTTTCTTAAAACAATATCCTTTGTATGTTTTAGAGATAGTTTCTCTGAGCCATATCCGTTAATTGTGAATTTTTTACCATTTGCCTCTATAGAAAACAAAATTTTTGTTTTTGTATTTTGAATTTTTTTCTTCATTTTTTCAGGTAAATCCATACATGAAATATCTGCTCCAACACCTACTATACAGTCACCATTAGTAGTTAATTCTGAATCTTTTGTAATTTCTATAGTTTTTTCATGAAGAGAAAGTATGTTCTTATGACCTAAAAATGGCACAGAGATTTTCATAGTTTTTGTGTGTATAAGAGAAATAAATATCACATTTTATCTAATTTAGTATGGATTCTAAGGTAGAAAAACTGCTTAATGGAAAAAATCTAGTTTTTTTGGCCACCACCATGTCTGATGGGTCTCCACAAGTTACTCCAGTTTGGGGAAATTTTGTTAATTCATACATTTTGATAAACACTGCAGAAGGTAGGCTAAAACACAAAAACATACTTAGAGATCCTCGAGTTGCAATTTCAGTAGTTGACGCTAAAAATCCTCTTGATATGACATCAATTCGTGGTAAAGTTATTGCAATTTTGCCTGATTATGAATACAAACATGCTGATTTTCTTACAAAACAATACATGGGAAAAGAAAAGTATCCATTCAAACGCCCTGGAGAAAAGAGAATCACACTCAAAATTGAACCTGAAAGAGTTTTTATTCTCCCTGAATTGGAAATGTCTAACGACTAACTAAAATTAATATTTCTAAACTCGAATTTAGAAACATATAATATCTAACATCTCAGATTAACGTATTCTTAAACAGAGTTTATGCGTAATAGTATCATGCATCCAGACACAAATAAGAACGGTATTTTTTCAAGTGATAAACCAAAAAACATTCCAAAGTTTTGGTATCCATTAACTCTTGGTGTAATAATCACTTGGATTATTTTCTCATTAGTTGTTGTAAAATAGGTAAAAAGGAGGGGTTGAGCGTTTGTTCGTAACTAATAATGAAACATGATCATTTAACCACTGATCACCCTGGTTTGAGCTTTGTTTATTGTATATACGAACAACTGTTAAACCCCCCCAGTTTTTTGATATTTTTGAAAATATGGTCCATTCGTAAAATCGAATTGGTGTCATGGGGGTTTAGCTTTTATGAACAAATGAGAGAAATTATCTAGAATGTCTTGATCAAAAATCTATTTGTTTTTTCACTCATTTCTATTACATTTTGAAGTGTTTCCATAAAAAATGGCTGATTAAGTTGCTCTTGTTTGTCTAAAACAATGTAAACTCCCACCTTTTTTTTACCATCTTCATCAAGAAATTTATGAATTGCTTTAATGGAATAACAAAAATCTGCTATTTTTGATTTGATTTTTTCCTGTTCATTTTCATTAAGTTCTAAAAATCTGCGGATTAGTTTAGTTTTAAATTCAACTTTTACACCAACAACAAGTATATTTTCTTGTTGCCGTGGTTCAAAAATTTCGATGTTGTTACCAAGCCCATCACCATTATTTATTATAAATCTAAAATTACTTTCATCATTATCTATTTTTTTGAATGAATAATTTTCATGTATTAGCCATCTTTCAACATTGTCTCTTAGACTTGACATAATGAACAGAAATATTCACAGTATAAGATGTTTGACACGTTTAGATTAACAATGTTTCTAAATTCGAGTTTAGAAATATTTAATATCCTGGGTTGAAATCCTGCTCAAATGGAAAGATTGCAGATAACGAAATTGATGCCACGATGTTAATTATTGTAAGAATTCCGCCAAGTATAAGACAATTTTTTGCTTTCTTTGGATCATCTTTTCTTAGTGCAAAGTATCCAATAACACCTCCTACTAAACCAAACAAAATTGGCACTAAATACCACCATCTACTTCTAATACTCGCATTATAATTTGGGTCCAATTGTTTAAACTCCACTTTTTTTACTATTTATTTTTTCCAATCTTTTTTCTAATCTGATTAATTTCAATTTCGACAGTTTCTAGTGGTTCTTCAACAATGTTTCGTCTAATTGAAAACATCTTTGGTTTTTCAAAATCATCAGTGCAATCTGGACATGCATAAACTAAGATCCTATGTTCGTTTGGGGCTTTGGGATTTGATAATCTTGGATAATACACTAGTCTTGCACCACAATCGACACAATATCGATTTGCTCTTCTAATTCTGGCCAATGTAGACCTCCTGCATTATTACTTCTTTGCGATCAACTATTAGATCGACACTGTCTAACCTTATGCACTAATTGGTTACATGAAATCATCCATAGTTTCAGATAATAGAAAGGCGCCGCCCATCAGACTTGAACTGATGACCAATCGATTAACAGTCGAACGCTCTACCACGCTGAGCTAGGGCGGCTCAAATTAAAACCTAGTAAAATATGATTTAATCTTTCGCATTTGTTTGATTTTTAACTTTTAATTAAATTTTGAGAAAAATTCAACTATTTCATTTTTATGGGCTTCAACAATTTCTACAATCTCCATATGTTCATCTGGAGTAGGTTCTCGCTTATGGAATAATTGAAATGCACTTAATGCTGAGCCTACCATCTCACCTACAAAAAAACCACACAAGAAATCACCAGTATTTTCACACTTCCATACATCGTTAATTCTTGGTGATGCACCAGCTTTTTCGTAAAGTGCTAATGTATCTACAATTAGTTTTTCGGTCTGTTCTTTAAATTCAGGATCTAATGGCAAGGAAGTTTTACCTATGAGTTATTTTTCAATTCCTTTCTTTTTTTCAAATTTATAAATTCCATCTAAAAATACTCGATGGTCTTTATTTTTTACTCTAGAATTATTTTCAATCTCTGCGGCTGTTTGTGTCACATCAGTTAACACATGTCCAGTGATTATAACATCATCACCTTTAGGCACTACTTTCGTTTTACCCCAAATTTTTGTTTTTCTTGCTGCTCTTTCACCCTGAAAATTTTCAATTAAGACCGTTTTCTCATCAGCTTTAACAGTAATAGGGAAATGTGAAAATACAATTTTCATTTTGATTGTATATCCTTCAATCACACCTTCACAAAGATTTCTTATAATTGATCTGGCTGTGTTCATTATGGCATAATTCTTAT
This sequence comes from Candidatus Nitrosopelagicus sp., assembly GCA_028345295.1. Taxonomy (GTDB): domain Archaea; phylum Thermoproteota; class Nitrososphaeria; order Nitrososphaerales; family Nitrosopumilaceae; genus Nitrosopelagicus. The sequence goes on from JAOMDA010000003.1 coordinate 39,351, forward strand.
TTCTTGTACCTACTGCTTTAAGAGAAACTTTGCCATCAGAAATTGAAATGTCAACAGGAATTTTTTTAAATGATTTATGTGTTTTACCTAATGGTCCACTTATCTCTAGCATGTTTGATTTGTATGTTACTTGTACATCCTCTGGTATTTCTACTTCAGTTTCAAACTTTCCTAATTGTTTAGTAGACATATCCTATCAAAAATCCTCCCAATCCTTTATTTGCAGCTTCATGATGTGACATAACACCTTTATTCGTTGTAACAACCAGCATACCTCTTGTATATGATGGTAAAAATTGTTGTTCCCATCTTGAGTACTCTGATTTTTTTACTTTAAATCTTGGTGAAATTGAACCACACTTTGAAATCTTTGCAAATAATTTAATTTTAAATTTTCCACCTCTATTGTCTTCTATATGTTCAAAATCTTCAATATAACCATCTTTTTTTAATGTGTTTAATACTTGAATAGCTAATTTTGATGTAGGGACTATAACACATTCAGACTTTCGTCTAGATTCTGTATTATCTATAGTGACAAATAAATTTGCTAAGACATTCATTGCTGGCATTTTATCACCTAAACTTTTTGAATCCTAATGAATTTGCAACTTCTCTAAAACATTGTCTGCATAAATGTAAATCATATTTTCTAATATTTGATGTATAGCATCCACATCTTTTACACCATCTTGAGCCTCTTCCAAAACTTTTTTGTTTTCTTTCTGTATATCCAGTTCCACGGTCACCCCATGATCTATTTTTTGCCATTATCTAACGTTGACTCCAAATTCTTTGGTTAGATAATCTTTTGCTTCACTAGGTGTGATTTTGTGTGTTTTACCTACCTTCGCTTTATGTTTACTTCTTAATTTAATACTAAAACCTGGCCTAGAAAGATTTACGGTAACATTTAATCCTAAAATCCCAATTTTTGGGTCATACTTTATTCCAGGAATATCAATATGCTCTAAAATACCAAATGACAGATTACCATCGCTATCAATAGATTCTTGCTTAACATTGTTTCCTTTTGCCTCAAACAATTTTTGTAATAGTTTTTTTGCATCATCACTTCTAACAGTTACTGCAACTCCAATCGGTTCATTCTTTCTAACTCCCCAATCTCTTTGAGCTTTTTTTGCATTTCTTGCATTAGGGCTTTTACCAGATATTTGTTCTAGAGCCTTTTTTGCTATTTCAATAGCATCACCTGATTTTCCTACACCCATGTTTAAAACAACTTTTTCAAGTCTTATCTCTTTCATTAAATTTTTTGTTTCCTGTGCCATTTATCATCACCTAATTTGTATTGGAGGTTTTTCTTTACCTATTGCCATCACAAGGCTTGCAGGAATTTCAATTTGCTTTTCCCCTATTTTTATGTCAACCCTTTTTGGAAGAACAAAAGTACCTTCTTTAATATTTTTAATTTCACCTATCTCCCCTGCATTTGTTCCTTGTATAATGAGACCATGTGAATCTTTTTCTAATTTTATTATCTCAAGTATTTTCTGTTCAGGAATTTGCATTAAACATGTATCACCTACATTTACTACAGCATCATCAATTAATGAACGACCATCATGAAATCCAATTTGGGTTCTTCCATCTTTAATTGTAGTTTTTGATTTAACAATAACTAGTTTTTTTGTTTTATCTATTTCTTGAATAAGTATTGGTTTTAGTAATGTACCATTTAATGGTACTAAGCGATAAATTTCTTTCATTCCATCTAATTCTACTACATCCATTAATCCAATTCCATGATGTAGAGATTTTATTTTTACACCATCTATTGTAACTTTACCATTATATATTGCAAATTTTGCCTCACGTAGTTCTGAAACAAGTTTTAATGTATCTCTCAAAAAAACTGCGGTTGGAATTGATTGTTCTTTTTTATGTGAACCAGGTCTTACTGTAACTACAAATCGTTTGTTTTTACGAGTAATTCCCCAATAACTTGGAGCCATTTGTCTTTTTAGTTTTTTACTTCCTGCGATTTTTACCAATTAATTTTCCTCCTTTTTCTTTTTTTCAGTTTTTAATTTACTAGATTCTTTTTTTTCTGATGGTTGACTCTTAGATTCTTTTTCAGTTTTTTCAGTATTTGATTTGGGTTCAGATCTTACACTTCTTGGTTTTTTACCTTCAAGTTTATTCATACGCCATTTATCATCACCATTAAGTCCTGTAACCACAATGTTTGTAGTATGAACATACACATCAAATTTATCGCCTTTTATTTTGTCTTTTTTAACACCTTCAATATTTATTCCGTTATTTTCTAGTGAAACTTTAGTAACTTTACCATCTACTCCATCAAATTCACCGCGAACTACTTTTACTGTATCACCTTCAATTATACGAACACTTCTTTTATGATATTTTTTTTGTAATTCTTTTGAAAGTGATCCTGAAAGCTGGGAGCTAGCAGTTTGCTTTGTTGCATAATAAATTTGACGGTTTCTCATTTTTCTTCCATTCAATTATACCACCATCGATGCCAAGTTTGCAACTCTTGGCCATTTTTCTGTTGCTTCAGCAGCTACTGGACCTTTAATATCAGTTCCTTTAACTTCTCCTTCTGGAGTGATTAAAACACCTGCATTATCTTCAAATTGAACACGAACTCCATTTAGACGATTTATTGCATACTTCTGTCTTATAATCACTGCACCGTAAACTTGCTTACGTAATTCTGCTGGACCTTTTTTAACTACAACGTTACAAAAATCACCAACTGCGGCTGCAGGCAATCTTGATACTCTTGTTTTATATTTATGTACATTTACAATCTCTATAATTTTTGCACCTGTATTATCTGCACATACGATTTGTGCACCCACTGGAATTGATCTTGTGACATATGGTCTAAAGTCTACTACACCTTTAGATGCTTTAGATCGTGCACCACCCATTATTCTTTAACCTCCACCACTACAAATGAAACTGATTTTGATAACGGTCTACATTCTGCTGCTATTACAATGTCACCTTCATTTACTTCAATGTTAGATGGCACATGTGCATGTATCGAATTTTTACTCCTTGCATATCTTTTGAATTTACTATAGTATGTTGGAGATTCTTTTTCTAAAACTACCGTGTTTTTTGCTTTTGACTTGATTACTTTTCCTTGAAATAATTTTCCACGAACAGATAATGTTCCATTAAAAGGATTTTTTTTGTCATTTTCTTCTATATTTTCAGTTGGCTCTGGAACTTTAATTCCTATATCTCTAGTCATTTTTATTCATCTCATTTAATCGTGTTAAAAGTCTTGCAATATCTCTTTTTAATGGTTTAATTTTACCAGATTCTTTTCTTAGAGTTCCTTTAGCATTTTCTACTTCAAGTTTTGATAGTTCTGTTCTTAGTTGTATAACCCTATCCTTCAAATCATTCTCATTTAACTCTCTTACAGATTTCATTTTTAATCTAGACATTATTTCAACTCCTGTTCATCTTCTTCCATACTATCAATTTTCTTAATTTTTTCTTCTTCTAATGCGATTAACTCTGATTCTGTCTCAGCTTTTGTTTTAATATCATCTTCTTGTTTCTGTTTGGCTTCTTTTTCTTGATCTTCTTTAGATTTTCCTTTCAATTCAAATTCAGGAATGAGTTTTTCTTTTTGGGCAATTCTAATCCTTATTCCAATTAGTCCCATGGGGGTTTCAACATGAACAATATCCTCAGATACTACTACATCAGCATGATGTCCAGCTCTTGGTAATATACCAGCACTATGTTTTTCAAATGCTGATCTGTCACCTCTAAGTTTTCCAGAAATTGTAATTTGTGTTCCCATTGCACCATTATCCATTATTTGTTGCATTGTCCACATTGTTGCACGTCTAAATGCTGTACCACGTTCAAGGTGTGATGCCATTCTATTACACATGACATTTGGTGATAATTCTGGCTTTAGAATTTCTTCTACGGCAATCTGTGGATTTTTTAAATCAAATTGTTTTTCCAACGTTTCTGTTAGTTCTTTTATCCCAGTACCTTTTCTACCTATTACTATTCCGGGTCGTGTTACATGTAATACAACTCGTGTGCCTGTAGGTGTTTTTGATATCTCTACATTAGAAAACCCTGCATCTTTTATTTTCTCTCGTAAAAAATCATTTATCAGCATTGCATTATAATTATCTTTGATTACGTTTTTTACAGATGACAATTATATCTCCACTGCGACAATTTCTACATGTGTCATTGTATCATTTTTTGGTGTTGCACGACCTTGTGCTCTTGGAATAAATCGTTTTATTGAAACTCCTTTGTGCGCAGTTGCATTAATAATTTTTAATCTATCTAAATCCATTCCTTTGTATTCTGCGTTAGATTCTAAATTATCTAATAATTTTAGAACTTCAGTTGCAGCTTTCTGTGGGTATCTACCTGACATAACTCCAGGATCACTTCTATGTCCTACTTGATTTTTATATCTTCCAAATGGAATACATCTTTTCTGCTCTACAACATCTTGAAGATAATCTCTTGCCTTTTCAATAGTAAGACCTTTAATTGCAGTAGCAATTTCTCTTGCATGTTTATGTGAAATTTTCTTTTCTCTCATTGCAGATCTAACATGTCTAGTTGAATCATAATTTTGAAAAGCGTAACTATATCTTCCCATTTTAATCACTTTAGTGGTACATACAAGCTAGATCTTGATGATCCTACACCTGGAGCTCCATGATTAACTCGTTTATTTGTAATTACATATTCTCCAATATAATGTCCAATCATTTCTGTAGAAAGTGTGATTGGGGTAAATTCTTTACCAGAGAATACATTTAATGTGACACCTACCATATATGGTAAAACTATAATGTCGCGCTGATGAGTTCTAATTGGATTTTTATTCTTTCCTTCTTTTGTTGCTTTTATCTCAGATATAAGCTTCTTTTTATTATCAGATAGTCCTCGTTTTAATGAGCGACGCTGTCTTGAATTGAGTAATTCAAATAATTTATCACTAGGAACTTTCTGTAATTCACCAAGTTCGATTCCTTTATAATCAAATTTTTTAGCCAATTTTTTGCTCCATTAGTATTTTTTTGTTTTTTAGAACCAATTTATAGCATTCCTATTTTTGTAGCAAGGTCTCTGGCTTTATCTGAAGAATCAAATTTTACAAATGCCTTTTTTCCGTATACAGTTCGTGCAGTTTCAATTTGAATGGCATTCTGGTCGTATAGAATTTTTATGGCTTCAATAATTTTTGGTTTTGATGATTCCCTATGAACTAAGAAACAGATCTTTTGTTCGTTTTCAACTAATGCAAATGTTTTTTCTGTAATATATGGGCGAATTACAATTTTATTTGCTTCTTCTACATTCAATTTAACGTCACCATTAATTCTAGATGTCTTGATTTTATTTTTGATATTTCGTCAATAGCTTTCTTTGAATATACCGTTAATCTAATCAAATCAGAGCCTGGTGCTAATTCTAGTACACTTAGATCTTTGACTGAACATGAATCTACCCCAGGAATTGAATGACAGGCTTTTTTAACATTTTTTGAATTATCTAGAACAAATAAAACACTTTTACCTGTTTTTTTAGTTCGTCCCCGTAACACCACTTTTCCTGATCGTCTTTTTCTGTTTTCTAATCGTTTTACATCTTGAATAAGATTCAAATCTTCTAAAATTTTGATCAATTTACTCGTCTGTGTAATTGATTCTATTTCGTCTGATATTATAAATGGAAATGAGTTAATTTTATCAATTTTATGTCCACGTTGCAAAATTAATTCTCTTGATTTTGTTGCAGAAATTGCAGAGCATAACGCAAGTTTATTTTCTTTTTTGTTAATTTTTTTGTAAATTACTTTTTGAGCTTTTGGTGGGTGTGCTTGTCTTCCACCTCTAGTAGATGCAACTTCACCAGCCTGTCCTTGTCTTCCACCACCACCACCTTTCATTCTTGCTATTCTTGCAATACCTCTTCCTGTTGGTGGATCATTGGAATCTGCAACAACATCCTGTCCAGCAGTTGCATGTGTTGAATGTTTTTGAAATCCATGTGTTTCTAAATTTATGTATGCTTTGTGTATTACATCTTTCTTAACATCTGTTTGGAAAATATTAGGAAGTTCTATTTGACCATTTTTTTTTCCATCGAGTGAAAATGTATCTACTTTCATTATGGAAGAACCACCTCTAGAATATTTGGTTTAACAGTTTTTTTTGATTCGTTTCGTATTTGATGTCTTAATTTTATTAGCCTTCTATATGTTCCAGGTACAGAGCCTTTTACAACAATAAAATCTCCACTTACATTTCCAAAATGTTTGTAACCACCATCTGGATTTATTTTAAATTCATTTTTTCCTGTATTACTCATTATCATTATGCGTTTATCATATTCTACTCTTTGATGAAATCCAGTTTGTCCTGCTCTAGGAACTGTGTACATAACATTTTGTGGTGAAATTGGACCTAGTGAACCAATCTCTCTAACAGTTTTTCTTGATTTATGTTGTTTTCTTTTAGCACCCCATCTATAGATTACACCTTGCCATCCCTTGCCTTTTGTAATTGCAGCGGCATCTACTATTGAACCACTTTCAAAAACTTGGTCAATCTTAACTTCCTTACCAAGTAATTCTTTTACAAATGCAAATTGTTTTATTACATCACCACCTTTCACAGCAATTTCAAACACATACGGTTTTTTCTGTTCTAGTCCTACTAACTTTGGTGTAACTGCAACTATTGCAAAAATTTCTTTGATTTTTGAAAGTGATTTTTCTGCATTTTCTATACCTGCATCATTAACTTTTACTTTGAAAGCTTTTTCAATATTTTTTGGTGTATCTTTTGCATAGATATCAAATGACGCATGTGCTCCATTAGCATTTTTTGTATAACCCCTAATTCCAATTACAACAAATGGTGGTGTTGCAATTACAGTTCCAAGTGTTACAAGTTGTTTTCCATGATTTGGCGTATGTTCATGATCGTCAACGCTTACAATTTGAATACACCCAGCCTTGAAACCTGCATGAGCTAATAATTTTGGTTCATCAGAGTTGATTTGAGGCCATCCACGAATTCTGGCTTCCATACTTTTAGCACGTCCTCTAGGAGAATATGCCATACTTCCTCTTCTTGGCTGACTATGTTTTCTATGTCCCATCGATAATCGAAAAAAGTCGTTAACCGTTTAATAAATTAAGAGATTTTTTGATTAAATAGAACTGATTTTTGTAAAAATTTCTTATTGACCTGTAAATTGTAGTATTAATGAAAAAATAGTCGCAGAACCAATTGCAATACCAGCAATTCCTAATAAAATAGCTAAAATTAGAAAATTTTTCTGCTTCTTCACAAAATAATTGTATTTTTTTTTAAATTTATTTTATTCGAAATATATCTTGGTGTTTAATATGGCAAGACATCCTAAAATTGCTTCTTCTAATCTCACCGTTTCTGTCCCTTGATGCGGAAAGAAGTTCCATGCCTTAAAGTTCTGAATAGTGCTTATTTTTTTGTTAAGTATTTCATGAATTCCTTTATCAGTAGTTCCAAAGACTACCAAAACTGCTTCTTTTGAAGATAGAATTTTTGATATTGATTCATTGTTGAACTTTTTTGATTTTCTACTTGTAAGTATTTTTGGACCCTTCCATTCGTTAAGAAGTGTTAAGAGATTTCCACCATGTTTTACATTATAACTCCAAAAATTTGGTAATTGATCCTTTTCTATATCATAAACTACAAAATCTGGAAGCCCCTGCTTAATTTTCACAATAACTCTTTTTCCTATTTCTTTTTTTCCATGATATTGTATTGTATAATCAATTCCAATATCTATAATTTTTTTTCCATTTTTTCCTAAGATTATACCTTCACGTATGTCATTTTTTTTTACTTGTTTAGGATCTGATGTTACTACTTGATTTGGTATTTTTAATGGAGAAAGAGCCCCAACAAATTGTAACAATCCTGATTTTGGATATAATTGCTTTCTAAAATGTTGTGGAGTTTCTAAATATCGTAAAATTGTAGTTAGTAGTTTTGAATCAGTTTCAAATTCTTTTCCATCCTTGTAAATAATTATATTATCTACTTGAAATATTCCTGCAGCACGTGCAATTTGGAAAATTTTTCGTGTTTTATTTTCATGTTTTTTTTCATCTTTTAAACACGAATCAGGTATTGCAATAGATAATTTCATTTTAATTTTTATTTTAGATACTATTAATTTATTTTTCAGTTGTTGGATATTTTGTCTTAGACATATCTATTAATTTTGTTATTTCAGATTCTTGAATAAATTCAAATAATTTAGTTTCTGAATTTATCTGAGATATTTTAATATGTTCCGAACCTTCTTTTACTTCACTAACAAGATTAATTACTGCAATTGCTAATGCTTTTGCATCATCTAATGTTAAATCACTTGAATAGTTTTTTTCAAGAAATTCAGTTGCTACATCTGAGTTAGCACCAATTGCTACTGCATCATACAAAACATATGCACCACTTGGGTCAGTCAGATAAAGTGAACTTCCAGCATTATCTACTCCTCCAATTATTAATGATACTCCTAACGGTCTAGCCCCAGCATATTGTGTATATTGTTGACATTGATCTGCTAGATGTTTTGCAACAGTTTGAACTTCTACTGGTTCATCATAAACCAGTTTATTACTTTGTGAAAAAAATCTTGCATTATCAACTTGTGCACGTGCATCAGGAATATATCCTGCTGCAGCTGCACCTATATGATAATCGACTTGAAAGATTTTTTGAGGGGTTGTTGATATTTGTAATCTTCTTGGCTTTTCTTCAACTGCAATAACTACTCCCTGTTTTGTTTTAATACCAATTGCTAACGCACCTCTTTTTACAGTCTCAATGGCATATTCTACTTGGTATAATCTACCATCAGGTGAGAAAACTGTTATTGCTCTATCATAACCTTGCTGTGAGGGCATCATTGTAATGAAAAATCATTCGAATGGTTAATTTAACATTTTGCTATTAATTTGATTATGGGTTTTAAGGAAAAAGCAGTTATTATTCCCCTTGCTTTATGTGCAATTGTAATTTTTGGCTTTGGAATTTATAATACTGCCTGTAAGCATTCATTTTTTAGCTTTTTTGGATGCTAATTCTCAATGTGATTGGTTTAATCAAATTTAGCATGTTTTTATTATTTAACAATTTTTAAAATTTTTTATGTCTAAAAATGAGGGAATTCCTTTTAATGAAAAATTCTCTGAAACAGAAATTAAGGAAATTAGATCGTATCTTGATGAATTACCTACTAGAGAAATTCTGATCGGTTTAAAATTTGCAAAAAATAGATGGGTTGCAAAAGATGCGGGTGTTTTAAAAGTTGGAAGAAAAAGTATTATTCAAAAAGAAATTCATTCTGTAACATCTGAACAAGCAACCTGGAGATTAAAAAATTGGAAAATGATGATTGCTAATTATCGTAAACGTGGTTACAGTTACCCTACAATATCACGTATAAAAAAATTATTTATTCAAATTAGTCAAAAACCTAAATAGGTTTTTCTTTTTCAGCTAGAATTGTATCAATTGTTGTGATTGGTGGTTCAGGCATATTACTTCGTATGTTACCTTCTACAACAGACTCTGCTTCTTTTAGTATGGACAATGCGTCTGAACTAGTTGTTTCTGTTATTCCCATTGAACCATCATGTGTAACTGATGAACCTGACACAATATCACCTAACATGTTAGAAAGGTCTTGCATTGATGCTGCAGCACTTGGCATCATATCACCTAATGATGTACTAAGACCTTTGATTAGTGACATGCATGGACTTAATGTAACTACAACATCTCCTAATTCTGACACTGTGTTAAGTCTTAGTTGTACTTGCTCCATAGATAATTTTGCATTACTAACCATATTTTTCATTTTTCTAATTTCAGATAATTCATTTGCATAAACTTTTGCATATGTTTCATTATTGGATTTCTTGGAATCAACGATTTTTTCAAAAATTGCATCATGTTTGATTTTTAATTTGTTATCTATTTCTCCTAATCTAGTTATTTGAAGTTGGAGTTTTTTTTGTGCCGAATCAAGTCTATTTTTTAATGGTGCTTCTGGTTTAACTGTACCCATAAATTTTTGAGATAATGCATCTCCTTTTTTTAACACATTCCATTTACCAGAAAATGATACCATTTGATTTTAGTTATTAAATTGGCTTTTGATATTCAAACTAAAAAAAAATGATCTAAATGGATCAAATTTTATTACAATATTAGAAATTTTATTCATAACAAATCAAATTTTAGCCAAATGTGAATGTAAAAATCTCAAAATCTGGCTTTTTGATATTGATTGTTAATATGTGTGATTCACCATTTTGTAATTCTATTATATTGTATAATCTTGGTTCTAAGATTGTAACTGTACTTGATTTAACATCCACCCCAGAAATATCATCCATTATTATTTTTCCATCAATAAGAATCTCTAATTCAGTATCGCCTGATGCAACTATGTTAACTTGTTTTGCATGATAATTTAAAACAACCTTTCCAGTGTCTGAGATTAATTTCATTCCATCTCTGGTATTTTTCCATTGTCCTTCCAGGTAGAAAAAATGTTGATTAATTTCAGTTGGTAATTTATAATCAACTATTGCATTTGGTTGAAACCCTTCTATATTTCCTAAATGATCTCTTCCACTTGAAAATTTGTATCCAAAATATAATTCAGGTGTTCTTAGAATTGAATGTTCATACTCATTAATTTCTATTGTATTTCCTGTATTGATCTTCTGATTATTTTTTTCTGATCGTTCATGCAGTAATTCTTGAATTACTATTTCGGTTTCCTTGTATGCACCTTCACCAATATGATCAAACCTGATATAACCTTCATCATCAGCAATATATTTTCGAGGCCAATATCTATTTTCAAATGAGTTCCAAATTTCTTTATTATTATCTAGAACAACTGGATAATTAACTTCGAATTTATTTACCGCAGTTAATACATTTTCTTGGTTTTTTTCAAACTCAAATTCTGGGGTATGTATACCAATAATCACTAATCCCTGTTCTTGATATTTATCATCCCATGCTGTGATGTATGGAAGTGTTCGTATACAATTTATACAACTATATGTCCAAAAATCGTACAAAACAACGTTACCCTTAATTAATTTATCAAGATTTTTTTCTGTTGTATTAATCAACCCTGTCATTCCTTTTAATGTGGGTGCTTTTTTGAGCAGATCTTTATTTTGAATTTCTAATTGATTGGTTGTATTTTTTTTAAGATCAATCTCAGTATAAAATAGATATAATGATACTGTACCAACTAGAATTATTATACCAAATATGAGCCCAGTTTTTATCTCTGATTTCATTGTATGTCAGGATCCTATGATATTGTTCAGAAGTGGAAAACTTGCTATGAGTGCCAGTTTATTGGTAAAAACAAGAATTCCTAAAAATATTATTAATACACCAAAAATTATTGTAGCATATTTTAGATGATTACTTATGCGTACTACAAATCGATTTGCTTGAGTGATTAACCCTCCCATTATTATGAATGGTATGCCTAATCCTAAGGAATATGCAAGAAGTAGATTAAATGAGATACTAGGAGTTGTTGCAGCAAGTGTTAGTATTGCACCTAAAATTGGACCCACGCATGGTGTCCATCCTCCTGCAAATGCAAGCCCGAAAATGAATGATAATGGATAGCTAGCACCAGATTTTGTTGGAAAGATTTTTCTTTCAAAGTTTAGTCTGTTAATTTTTGAGCTTAGTATCATAAACGTTCCAAATCCAATAATGATTATACCACCTATTTGACTAAAATTTGAAATTAAACTTAATGCATTTATCGCAAAAGTTGAGTTTATTGTTACACCTATTACAGAAAATACTAACGAAAATCCTAAGACAAAAAATATCGTATTAAGCATTACATTTGCCTTATTAATCAAGATCTTTGATGAATGATTAGATTTTGATATGTCTGAAATTGTTGTACCAGAAATATATGCTAAAAATGCAGGAATTATTGGTAAGATACATGGTGCAAAAAATGATCCCAAACCTGCAATGAATGCAACAAAAATTGTAACTTCACTCATACATATTTCTTTTTTTTTTGAATTAATAATCTTGTTTACATTATCACTTACTTTTTATTCGAGATGTAATTTGCGTATATTATGAATAAGCGATTCATAATTGTTGGTATTGCATTAGGAATTGCTGTTACAATTGCTGCCATCGTAGGTTCACCTGCTGGGCCGGTTGGAATTGATGCAATGAGATAATTATACTGTTTTAAATTTTTTAGTACATTTTTCTAATATCGCTAAAGTTTTATTGATATCTTTTTTACTATGCCACGCTGTAACTGAAAATCTTATTCTAGCACTATTCTTTTTCACTGTGGGATAACGAATTGGTTGTGCAAAAATACCATTTTTAAATAAATACTTTCCAAATTGAATAGTTGTTTTTTCATCACCAATTATTATTGGTATTATTTGGCTTACTGAATTCGTTTCATATCCAAGTTCTTGTAGTCCTTTATGAAATAATTTGATATTAGCCCAAAGTTTTTTTCTATTTTGTTCTCTATTTGAATTAAATCTTTTCAGAGTAAATTCAATGATTGTTGAGGGTAATGCTGATGTATAAATGAATGATTTTGAGCGATTTATGCATAATTCAATTATATTTTTTTGAGATGATACATACCCACCAAAACTGCCTAATCCCTTACTTAGGCTACTAATGTATAGATCAATTTTCTTACTAACTCCAAATTGTGATGCAGTTCCTTTTCCATCTTTACCAAAAACAAAATCTCCATGCGCATCATCTAAGATTGTTATACCATTGTATTTTGATGAAATTTCAGTAATTTCTTTTATTTTTGATAAGTCTCCATCCATACTAAAAACCCCTTCAGTGACAATGAATTTTTTACCTTTAGTTTTTTTTATTTTAGATTCTAAATCATTCATGTCATTATGTTTGAAAATTTTTATTTTTGCTGATGATAATCTACATGCTTCTATAATACTTGCATGATTTAGTTCATCACTGAAAATTGTATCGTGTTTTTCAATAATCGCTGTAATTGCACCTAAGTTAGCCATATAACCAGTGGGGTATACAATAGTATTTTCTTGTGATTTATGCTTTGAGATTTTTTTTTCTAATTCCAAGAATTTCTTATCATTACCTGTCACTGAACGTGAGCTTGATTGGAATTGTTTAAAATATAAATTTCTTATATTCAAACCTAGGTAATCATTTGATGATAGATTTAGTAGTTTTTTATTTTTAACATGAATAAATTGTTTATTTACTATTGTATCCTCTAATTTTCTAAATAGACTATCATTTTTTAATTTATTTAGTTTGGCATTAATGAAATCAAGTTTAGGTTTCAAGATCAATCTCTTTAATCATTTTGGCATCTTTATTCATAGAATTTCCACCTAAAGTAAGGTATCCAGCACTGATAATTCCATTTGCCCCACTTAGAAGTAATTCTTTTCCATCATCATTCAGATTTACTTCTCTTCCCCCAGAAATTTTAATTATTGATTTTGGAAGAAGAAATCTTAATACTGCAAAAACTCTTAAAATCTCTTCTAGTTCTAACGGAATTTGAAGTTCTAATGGTGTTCCAGGAAATGGTACTAACAGATTAATTGTTACTTCTTCCGGATTTAATTCTGCAATCTCCAATACAAATTCTTCTCTCTGCTTTACTGTTTCTCCTAGTCCTATGATCCCACCTGTACAAAGTTCTAATCCTGCCTGTCTAGCAATTTGGAGTGTTTTAACCCTATCATCAAATGTATGAGTAGTGCAAATTTCAGGAAATTTTGTTCTAGATGTTTCTAAATTATGATTATATCGTTTTACATTAAGTAATTTTAATTGTTTTGCTTGCTCATTTGTTAAAAAACCAAGACTACATTCAAGGTTTATTCCTATTTTGGAATTAATTTGTTTTATAATATTACAAATCATTTCAAAATCATTATCAGATGGTTCCCTCCATGCAGCAACAAGACAAAATGAATCGGCACCATTATTTTTGGCAGTTATTGCCTGTTTGATAATTTCTTCAGCTGGTTGAAGCTTATAGTCATCAATTTTTGTATTAAAAAATGCAGATTGGCTACAAAACGAACAATCTTCACTACAGTAATTTTTTTTAATATTTGTTAATTGTTCAACATCAATTTTCTTTCCTTGGAAAAATCGTGTAATTTCATTTGCAGCGTCAGATAGGTGTTTTAGAAATCTATCTTCAGTACTAAAGAGAATTTTTGCATCTAATTCAGTAATTTTTTCATTTTTCAGTACTTGGTTTTTACAGTTTTCAATAATTTGCTGTTGAGAATTCATCAATAGTTTTGATTCCTTTCTATAATTAAGCGTTAACTATGGATTTTTTTTAGGTTAACTATTATTAATAATGTAAAAAGACTTTGTATATGAAAAGTAATGTTTGGCATCCTAATACCCAAATGTCAGAATGGAAAAATTTCCCAGAGATCACTAATGCAAAGGGTGTTTGGTTAATTGACAGCGATGGAAAAAAACTTCTTGATGGTGTTGCAAGTATGTGGTGTAACGTTTGGGGTCATTCCAAGCATGAATTAGTTAATTCAATAGTAAAACAAACGAAAAAACTTCAACACTCATCCATGTTTAATTTAACAAATCAGCCGGTAGAGAGATTAGCAAAAAAATTAACCACCCTGTCTCCAGGAATGAATCACGTCTTTTTTTCTGATAATGGATCAACTGCAATGGAAGTAGCCATAAAAATTGCATTGCAGTATTGGAGTAATTTAGGAATAAAAAAGACAAAAATCGCAACTTTAGAGAATGGATATCATGGCGACACATTTGGTGCTATGTCTGTAGGTTACATTCCTGAATTTTTTGTAAATTTTAAATCAAAATTATTTCCAACAATTCGCTTTCCAGTTCCAAATAAATATCGTGTACCAAAAAACTATACTTTTTCTGACTATCAAAATTTTTGTTTAGATAAAATTGAAAAAAAAATATCTAATAATGATTCAATAGCTGCTTTTGTGATGGAAAGTGGTGCCCAGATGGCAGGTGGTGTAATAATATATCCTAACGGGTTTCAAAAAAAAATAAATAAAATATGTAAGGATAATGATGTTTTATTTATTTTAGATGAAATTGCAACTGGATTTGGACGATTAGGTTCTATGATTGAATATGAAAACCAACATTGTAAACCTGACATTGTTTCCTTTGGGAAGATGCTTACTGGGGGATATTTGACATTTGCAGCTACACTTACTACAAATAAAATCTATAGTACATTCTTAGATCAATTCAATAATATGAAACATCTTTTTCATGGTCATACATATACAGGAAACCCAACTGCTGCATCACTTTCATTAACAAACCTTCAATTATATGAAAAATATGATTTAATTGAAAAAGTTAAATCAAAATCTCGTATATTTCAAAAAAGGGTTAATGAATTTCTTGATTTAGAATTGGTTGGAGATGTTCGAACTAAAGGACTGGTAATGGGCATTGAACTAGTTTCAAATAAGAAGAATAAAACTCCATTAAAAACTAAAAAATCAATAAATAAGTTAGTTTTTGAAGAAGGAAGAAAACATAATGTGTATTTTAGAACATTAGGAAATATTGTTATGTTGGTACCACCATTAGCAATTTCTTCAAACGAGATGAATTTCTTAATAGATGGTACACTGAAAACAATTCAGGGAATTACATCAGAATTAAAATGAAATCTATCTTTATTACAGGCACTGATACGGATGTAGGTAAAACATGTGTTACTGCCTCAATTGCACGATTATTGCATGAAAAAGGTATTGATGTTGGCGTTATGAAGCCATTTGCAAGTGGAGTTGACACTAATTCAGATGGCATATCAGATGATGTTAGAATTTTAATGGAGTATTCAGGTGTATCTGATTCAGTTGATCTGGTCAATCCGTATTTCTTTGATATACCATCGTCACCATTTGATGCATCAAGGCAACTTAATGTTGACATTGAACTTTCAAAAATCTATGATTCATTTCATGATTTATCACAAAATCATGAAATTGTTTTAGTTGAGGGTATTGGTGGTATTCTTACTCCCATTTTAAACAATTTTTTTCTTGTTGATTTAATTAAAAAATTAAATTTAGATACACTAATAGTTGCAAATTCTAAAACTGGTACTGTTAATCATACATTACTTACATACGAGACATGTAATAGAATGGAAATTTCGATTATTGGATTTATTATTAATCAAATCACAATTGAGGGCTATTCATTAGAAAATCTAACATCTCAAATTAAACAGTTGACTTCAAAACCAGTCTTAACACCAATTTCATATGTTGAAAATTTTTCATATGAAAACTATTTTAGTAAATTTAAAACAAGTATTTCATTATCTGATTTAGGTTTTAAAGATTTTTAATTTATCTAGTTTTTTATTAGTAACAAAATTTTTTAAATCAGAAAATAAAGTTGAAAATGAATTCTCATTAGTAGTTAAGATATAGACTCTACATGGTAAATTCATTTTATCATGTGAAATAACCCAGATATTTCTAATATTTGTTTGAATTTTTCGTAATTTATCTATTTTTTTTTGTAACGTTTCAATATTAGAGGATTTAGCAAAAAGAAGGATAATTGCATTATCAGGCTTATCTTTTAATGTGTTTAAGTTAGGTATAACAATATCAATTTCAGTATTTTTATAATTGATTCTTCGTTGACTAGGAATTAACATTTCAGTAAGTATGTAATGTGATATGCTTTCTGACAGTATACCAAGTTTTTCGTTAGTTTCTCCACTAATATGACTTATTCTAGGTATACTCTTCTCAAGAATTTTTTCAATTAATTTGGAATAAGTTTCATTCTTAAACTGATTCTGTATCTCTTTTTCCGAGATTTTCTTAATTTCTTCGTATAAAATTTCTTTAACTTGAGAAGGCTTTTCCATGCTAATTATTCTGTATATGCATATCTTCTTTCTCCCCTACTCTCAGAGGATTTTCCTTCAACATATTCAAGAACAAATTCTTTTTTGGAATTAAGTAATGATTGTTCTGGTTTTAGTTTATTTTCATGTAGTTGCTCATATTCTTCTAGGCTAAGCTTCTTTCTCTCCCCAATTTCAGATTCTAAATTCATGTCTTTTACAATTTCTTTATATCCTGATTGGATTACCCCACTAAACACCATGGCACTACTACCACTTCCATATGATGCAAATCCAAATCTTTTAGATTCTAGATCAATTCCCTTCTGGAATTCAAATTCAAGGCAACTTCTAAATCCTAAATAAAGTGAAGCAGTATAGAGATTACCAATCATTTTTGATGCAATTAATGAACTTGCAACTTTATTTTCATATACTTCTTGATAATCAGTTGTATTAGCAAAACGTTTGGTAAACTCATGGTCTTTTGCCATAAATTCTGAATCTGCAAGAATTGATTCAATTGTTCCACGTGGATCTTTAGGAACTGGTTCATCCATTCCTACCTGCTCAATAATTTTTGTCCATCTAGGAGTACCTCTCCATTCATGACGAACAAGGTATGCCAGAGCTTTTTTGCCCATGTTACTATAAGGTAAGTGCATGTTTATGTAATCCATGTGGTCCAACATACTCTCATTTTCACCCAAGGTTATCATTCCAGTTTTTATCGCCTTTTTAGTATAATCAACTAATGCATTTTTTACTTGTATTAGATAAAGTAAATTAGAATATTGACCATGTACAACAGGTGTTTCTTTACCAAATGGTCTGTAAAAGTCATATTCATTTTTGATTGATGTTGATGTAACTTTTGGATCAAATGTTAACAATCTTGGTATATCATTAAGCAACATTGCTATAGCCCCACCACCTTGTGTCATCTCACCACTTGAACCTAAATCATATTTTGCTATATCTGAAACAACTACTAATGCATGTTTATCTTCTGACTCACCAGCACGAATCCAATTTGAATTATCATATAATGCATAAGAACCACTTACACAAGCAAATTTACATTCAATGCCACCACAGTGTTGAAATGAGCCGTCACCATAAACTTGTTCTAACATTCCAATTACATAGGAATTCATTGCTTTAGATTCATCTAGAGATGATTCAGTTGCAACATACAATCTACCAATGTTTTCTGGAGATAGTTTGTTTTTTTGCATTATTTTCAAGCATGCATTTGCAGCTAAAGTTGCAGGATCCTGGTTTGCATCTACAATTGCCATTTTTGCTATACCTAAACCATGTACCAATTTCTGAGGATCAAGACCTCTTGCTTCTGCAAAATCAGAAGCATCTACATACAATTTTGGTATATACACTGCAATATCATCAATTCCTGCTGCCATAGCTATGCCTTTCTCAGTGAGTATATAACGGTTCTAGCGTAAAAATGTCTCCCCTAATTGAGAAATTTTTTTGCGATCAGTAGTCAAAATATATAAATTTTTTATTTTTCTAGTATTGATTCAAAAACTTTTTCAAAAACTTCGTATGATTGGGCACCTTGAATTTTTTGTGCTTTGTTGTCTGATATAACATAAAATGCAGGTGTTCCAGTTATTTCTAATGCATGTGCATCAGAATTACTAGATTCTATAATTGCCTGATATCTTTTTTCACTATTACATTTTTTTAATTCAACCATATCTAAATCAATTTCAATGGCAAATTTTATTAATTTATCTTTTGATGCCCATCCATTATTTTCACCAGCCCAGTTGTTGAAAAGAATATTATGGTATGCCCAAAATTTATCTTGCTCACTTGCACAATGTGCAAAATGTGCAGCAGAAACAGAGTCAGGACCAATTATCGTAAAATCTTTATACATAATTTTTACTTTTCCTGTTTCAACAAAGTTTTCTATAATCTTATGATGTGTGTCATGGAAATAAACATTACAAAAGTGACATTGATAATCACCAAACTCAATCAATGTAATTGGTGCATTTCGATTACCTAAAACGGGAGATGTATTATCAAAAAATGTTTCTATTGTAATTGGCGTATGATTAATTTCCTCCTCTATTAATTGTATTTCAATTAATTGTTGTGACTCTTCTGAAGTATTTTCTACTCCAAAAATTATGGCGGTAATACATATTCCTGCTATAACGGCTCCAATTGCTAATGATGGGGCATGTATTTTTTTCCCTTGATCTTTTTTTGCCAATTCATTCTTTTCAGAAATTATGTAATCTTTACCTTCTATCTGAAAAGAAAATTCCTCATTAGAATTTTCCTCATTCATAAGGCTTCGAATTTTTCACATGTTATAGTCCTTTGGTTAATTTTAAAAGACTGGATTTGTAATACATATTGATGAAGAAAGTCTTTGTTAATGGTTATGGTTCTATAGGAAGTAGAATTGTACAATTCATCAAAGACGATCCAGAGATAGAGGTAATGGGTGTTGGTAAATATTCACCAGATTCAAAAGTGAATGAAGCTATAGAAAAAGGCCTAAAAGTATTTGTTCCTGAAAAGAGTCAAAATGCCTTCTCAGATTTTAGTATATCTGGAAATATAGAATCCGTGTTAGATGAATCTGATTTAGTAATTGATGCTTCTCCTGGTGGTCATGGGTTCAAAAATAAGAAATTATTTTATGAACCACGAGACATTTTATCGATTTACCAGGGTGGGGAAACAATTGATGGTGAGAATGCAGTTTCAGATTTGTTGTTTAACTCACGTGTGAATTACAATGATGCAATTGGGAAAAAACATGTGATGCAGGGTAGTTGCAATGTTACTGGAATGGGAAGAATTCTTGAACCATTACGAAAAAAATTTGGAGGTTCTATAAAGCGATTTGATGTAACACTGATTAGAAGATGGGCAGATATTGAACAAACTGAAAAATCTGTACCTGATACCATTGAACTTACACAAAGTCCACATCATGGTGAGGATGTTAAATCATATTTTGGTAAAGAATCACCACTGTTTGTTCGTGCAATTAAAGTTCCAACAAGACAAATGCATTTACATATTATGGATGTTAGATTTGATGGAAAATCACCATCATCTGATGAGATACATGATTTATTCAGAAATGAATTTGGTGTTGCCGTTCTATGGACAGCAAAAGGAACAAAGGATGTACGAGACTATGCAAATACTATGAATTTTAGTTTCAAGGATACAAATATGATACATATTCATGCAAACATGACAACATCAATTAATGACACTATACAAATTATGTATTCAGATGATCAAACTGGAATTGTAATTCCAGAAAACCATATGTTGATGCAAGCAATGTTGTTTGAAAAATCATATGATGAAGCATTTAATCATACTGAAAAACTGTTTAACATGAAAGAAAAGAAGCATCTATTAGAAGAACATTTTGCAAAGAAAGAAAATTAATCTATTTTTTCTATTCTAATTTTTTCAGGTTTATTTTTTGAAACTTTTTCTATAATAATTCTTAATGAACCAATCTCAATTTTATCATCCTCTTTTGGCATATCATGCAATTGTTCGTGTAACAATCCATTTAATGTTGAATAGTCGTCTCCTGGCGGGATATCTGATTTGAAAATTTCATTAATTACATCAATTTCTATATCACCGTCAGTCACAATTGCATTTTGACCATCTCTTTGAAAACTGGGTTTCTCAGTATCTGTTTCATCTTGTATTTCACCCACAATTTCTTCCAAAAGGTCTTCTAATGTAACACATCCTTCCACTCCACCAAATTCATCTAAGACAATTGCCATGTGGGTCCTTCTACCCTGCATTTCTTTTAATAAATCACTTACTCGTTTTTCTTGTGATACAAATACTGGCTCTCGCATAATTTGTTCAAGTGAAATAACTTTTTCATTCCCTTCAAGTTTTTTAAGAACATCTCTAACATGAACTATTCCTACTATTTGATCTGTGTTGTCTGCAAAAACTGGTATTCGTGAAAAACCACTTTTATTAATTTCTGGTAATGCTTCAAAAAGCATCATTTTTGAATTTAGTTTAAACATTTTTGTTCTAGGGGTCATAACAGTTCTGATCACTATATCATCAAAATTCAATGCACCGTGAACTAGTTCACTTTCTTGTTTTTCTATAGCTTTATCTTTGTAACCTTGTTCAACAACCTCTTTAATTTCATCCTCTGTTAATCCAGGTGGAATATCACTACTACCTGTTAGTTTTATCATTCCTTTTGTGATTATTTCAAAAATCCACACAATTGGAAAGAATGCATAACCAAAAATCAATAAAATTCTACTGTTTTTGATTGCAACTTTTGCTGCATTTGCATTACAATATGTTTTTGGAGTAATCTCACCAAATATTAGAATTAAAAATGTCATAATCCCTATTGCAATTGCTAATCCATCATCACCAAATAATTTTAATGCAATATCAGTTGCTAAAGCAGTTGCCGCTATACTAGCCAAATTATTTCCTAAATTAACACTGGACATCATTCGGCTTGGGTTAGATTTTAGTTTATGAAGTGATGTTGCACCTTTTACTTTGTCCTTTACCATCTGCTCAATTTTTGAGAGTCTAATACTAACTAAAGCAACTTCTAAACCACTAAAATATCCAGAAAGACCTATCATTGCAATTAGTACTGCAATTTCATATTCTAATTGCAATTTTTAATACCTCTTAAAATTAAATTTATGAATTTGCTAAACGTCTTCATTTAGAATAGAAACAACCTCATTTCTGTATACCAACAACAAAAGATAGAGTCTATTAAGGTTTAAGATTTCTAAAAATTGAGTTCATCCATTTTGTGCGTAATCTTAGATTCGTGGGGGTTTGGCAAATTTGTTAGCAGGATCATTATGATAATCAATTGGAAGTAATGGTTCTTTTTGCCTACCTGTCAATATGCCTACAACTATATCATCATTTTTTATAATTTCATCATCAACTAGTTTTTTTATGCCTGCAACTGTTGCACCTGATGCCATTTCACAATCAAAACCATTCAGACCAACAACTGACATCCCATCAAGCATTTCTTTATCTGATACTTGAATTACACATCCATTGGTAAATTCCAATGCACGTAAACCTTTAGCAATATTTGCTGGTTTTCCTATTTGTATTGCAGTAGCCTTAGTTTTTGGACCCAGATTATTTTTATTCATGTAATCGTAATATCTGTCTACTAATTCCAAATTTGGTGAACCACCGTTCCAACGTAATTCTTCATTTTCAAACTCACCATTATACAGATTGTGTAACGTGTTTGCGCCTTCAGCATTTATTACTGCAATTTTTGGAATTTTTTTGATCCACCCCCAATTGTATAATTCAATTAAACTTTTACCACAACTTGAAGTGTTTCCTAACGCACCGCCAGGATACACTATCCAATCTGGAACTTCCCATTCTAAAAATTCAAGTGCCCTAAATGGGATTGTTTTTTGGCCCTCAATTCTAAATGGATTAACAGAGTTTACAGTGTAACTTCCTTCTTCATTAGCTGCATCAAGTGATTTTGTAAATGCATCATCAAAATTTCCATTCACCTTAATCATCTGTGTTCCAAATTGATATGCCTGACTTAATTTTCCTGGAGCTATTTGACCATCTGGAATATAGACATCGCATTCCATATTTTCATTAGCAGCAAACATTCCTGCAGATGCAGAAGTATTTCCCGTAGATGCACAAATGATTTTTTTTGCACCTGTCATTTTAGCATGAGTTACTGCTGACGCCATCCCATTATCTTTGAATGAACCACTAGGATTGTAACCTTCTGGCTGCAACATGAGATTGTTATTACCAATTCCAACAAAATTTGATACCTTGGACATATGATATGGTTTTGACTGTCGTCCTTCTGCACCATCCAAGGAAACTAAAAATTTTGAACATTGGTCTAATTCTTCAGTTTCAATTTCGGCAAAATTTAGCAATTCCCGAAATCTCCATACACCGCTTTCGTTATAGATGCTATCTCTGGATCGTCTTTGATAAAAAATTTCTTTTAGTTTAGTTGGGGGTTTTTCTTTATACTCAACATCTAGAAGGTGCCCACACTTTTCACATTTAATTTGTCTTGAAACAATAGGGTATATTTGACCACATTTCGGGTTTATACATAAAAGATGTGCACTTTGTTTCATTTAGATTTTTTTATACCCGTAACTAATTTAAAGTAATAATTATCAAAAAAATTTCAAGTTAAGTAAACTTAGATTACTGGCAATTCACTTTTTTAATATAATATATCCTAACCAAAGACTTACAACTGAAAAATAACTTGACCAAAACATGCGTGAAACAAATGAATATTTTAAAGGAATTCTCAATCAGATACTTGATTCATATGCAATTATTGAAAATTTACACAATAGCCCAAATGATTTAGATGTGTTACAAATCGAGGTAGCCAAAATTATGGGTTTGTTTAAGATTATTTTCAGGAAACTCAGTAAAAATAATGATTCATTACAAGATTTCTCTAAATTACATAAGATTGTTGGTGAATATTTAGAAAACTATGATTTCTCTAGAGAAATAAATTTATTATTAAAAACATTTTCCGAAGATCAGTCTAGAGTGAAAAATATTAGATTGTCAGTTTCAAAATCATTAAATGATAATGAGTTAATTGAAAAAATCTACAGTTTATCAAAAAAACTTTAATTTTCTATTAGTATTATTTCTTCTTTTTCTTTGAAATTTTTGCATCTTTTTCTTTAATTTGTTTATCAACTTCAGATTTTTTGTCTTCAACTGCCTTGAAAACTTCCTGAATTACTCCATCTAAATAAGAATCAGAAACTGTAGGTTCAACTGCAGTAGCAATATCATTAATAACTGAAGATATTTGGGAACTTACTTGTTCAAAATTTTCAGGATCATCTGAAACCGTTGCATAAAGTGATTTAAGATTATCTACTTGACTAATGACCTGATCGGTTAAGGTTACTTTGAATGTAGTATCATTTACAACTATTTCTTTTGTTATCATTATTGAAATGTCAAGATTTGAAGCTTATAAGTTTGTAAAATATTATTATTTATTAAAAAACAATTAGATCCAACGCCGCTGCATCACTAATTAACATTGTATGTCTCGTATTAATTACATAACCATTTTTAATATCTTTTGTTGGAACCCAACGATTAGTTGATGTATAATGTCTTTTTTCAACTAATTCATTTTCAACACTCTCTATGTCTAATTCACCTTCCTCAACTTTTTGTGTCTCAAGATGCTTAATTGTAATCATAATTTTATTAATTTTAACTCTATCACCAAACTTCCATTGCGACGGAGCAGTTTCATCAGAAACTTCAAGTACCTTAATTTTCATTTCTTTTTTACCTAATGCATCACGACTAACTAACATTCGTTCATCTATAAAATTTTCAAAGCTCATAGAACATCTGTCAATATATCAGTAATAAAGTATGTGTAGTTTAATTCATAGTTATAAAATTTTTTGATGCCGCGAATTAAAAGGCATTTGATAATCTTTTAGTTCCAACGTTATCTTATCACCATTAATTAATCCATAGACAGTGCCATCATATTTACATACTATATCTATTGGATGTTTTTTAATATTCCACACTTTATAGAATTCCCTTAATTCTCTACGCTCATATTCTCCCTTACCAATTCGTTTTTTAGATAAAAATTTGAACGCAAAAATCACTTTCCTGATTTTATACACTGTAAAATTTTCAGTCCAACTCATACAGCGTATAATCTGATCAAATGGGACAGTTAATGTCGTACCAGTTCCAGATTTTGCTTCAATCGTAAAGATTTTGCTATCATGATTGTTTACACATAATATGTCTGGTAGTGCAACACTTGGTGATCCAAGTCTAAACGCTTTCCATGAATCTAACTTATTGAATCTTTTAACTAAAGTATCTTCCCAGTTATATCCACGCTGTCTACGTGTTTTTGCAATTCTACGATTTTCTAATGACTTATTCAACAGATATTGTTTTTGATGTATCTTTTTTTTTAGAACTATTTTTGATCGCATATTATCAATTATTTATCAATAATATAGAATGGCAGGTTATAATCAAATGACCACATGTTTAGTTTAATTAGTAATTGTTTTGAAAATGAATTTTGGCGTTTTGTTAAATGAGCACTCTTTTAGTATAACTTTTTGGTTAATTTCTGGTATTTTATCGGTAACTATTTTCCCCATAACTCTAAGATTTTGTTCAACTTCTATTAATCCAAAAAACTCATCATTTTTCTTGGAAAATTCAATTATTATGCCAAGATTATTTGTATTACGCCATTTTGTGGTATTATGACAAATATTACAAAAATCTGATGTTGGCCAAATAATTTGTTTACAGTCTATACACTCACTTACAATAAAATTACCATTTTTTAATTCAGTTTCAAATTTGTTCATGATTCTAGAATTAATACTGTACTAGATGTTGCGGCTGCAGACATATTATGAACTAGTCCTTTTTTTACATTTGGGATCTGTCTTTTTTCTGCATTATTTTGTAACTGTTGTGTAATTTCAATAATTTGTGATATACCTGTGGCACCTAGAGGATGACCAGCACCAATTAATCCTCCTCTGGGATTAATTTTTCTATCTCCAGTATTAAAGAGATTTCTAATAAATTCTGTTGAACTGGATTTTTCTGTTAGACCTAAATCTTTGACTGCCATTAATTCACATACAGAAAATGCATCATGAACTTCAGCTACATCTATGTCATTGGAATTAGTATTTGACATTGCATATGCATCGTTAGATGCACTAATTGTGCTAGATAAATTTAAGAGATCATTTTTTGTAAAACTTGCAGAGTTTGTTTTTTGTCCAATTCCTGAAATCCATATTGGTGTGTCAGTAAATTTTTTAATTATATTTTCAGATGCTAATAAGACTGATGCACTTCCTGAACATGGATATGAACAATCTAATATACGTAAATCATCGGTAATTATCTTTGAATTCATAATCTGGGAAATTGTATATGGTTCATGTGAATATGAATTGGGGTTATCAATAGCTTGTTTATGATTTTTTGCTGATACTATTGCTAATTCTTCTTCTGTAGTGTTGAATTTTCTTTTATATGCTTTAGTAAATATTGAGCCCCAATAGATTGGGTGATTTAATTCACCACGAGATTGATCCCATTCTAGAACTTGACCGGGATTTCCAATTACATCACCACCAGTGACTAAAATTACATCCGCAAGACCTGATGCAATATATGAAAATGCAGAAATTACAGCGTTTGTTCCAGAACTGCAAAGGTGTTCAATTGTATGAGAGATTTTTGGTTTTATTCCTGAACGTTCTGAAACAATTGCACCTAGATATTTTGAATTATCATTAGTAGAAACTATTACACCATCAATTAAATTCTGTGATAAATTAGATGTTGTTTGAAACACTTGTTTTGTAGATTCAACTAATAATTCTTCAATAGGAATTTTATTTTTTGAAAATTTTGTACTTCCATATCCTGCTATTCCAACCTTTTTCAATTTATATCACCAAAAGTATCAATTAACAGATCAAATGACGAGTCGACTTCATTTATTGGGTTAAACTGTATTATTGGTAAATCAATGCCAGTATCTTGAAACGCATTTAACTGATACCGTGCTTCATCTGGTGTGCCACAGACACACAGATCATTTATCATTTTATCAGATACAAAAGTGAAATTATTTTTTAATCCTGAAGTTATGTATTCACCATAAATATTTTCTATCTCATTTTTGTATCCATTATTACTAAGAAAATTCCTATAAATTTCCCCAACTGAAACATAAAATGCAACTGTTTTCTTTGTACGTTCAATAGCTTTTTCAGAATTTTCATCTACACATGTGATTATTTGTAATGTTGAGTCAATTTTCCTTTGTTTTTGCATTTTGTCTAGTGTATCTTTAATCTCACTTTTTGGTCGTAGATAGAAAATCACTCCATCTCCAATTTCCCACGTTAATTCAATCATTTTTTGATTTACTGCTGCCAAATAAATTGGGATGTTTTCTCTAGGTGGTTTTATTAACAATGAAAAATTTTCAAGTGAGAATAACTGACCTGAATAATTAATTTTTTTTCCAGATAGGCATAATCGAATTATTTCTACATATTCTCTCATTCTTTGAACAGGATTAACAAATTTTTTACCATGGAATTTTTCCACAATTGGTTTACTACTAGTTCCTAATCCTAAAATTAATCTTTCATTAGATATTGTATCAACTGTTGCAGCACCCATTGCAATTTGAGTAGGGCTTCTAGAATAGATATTAATTATTGAAGAACCAATTTTAGAAGAAGTATTTTCTGCACTAGTTGCAGATAACATGGAAAAATTTTCCATGCCCCAAGTTTCAGGAATCCATATTACATCAGGTTTAACTTGACTTAATTTTTTAGCACAATGTAAAATCTGATCAACTGTTAAAAGTGAACCTAAACTATATGATAATCTCATCATAATCAATATTTAAAAAATTTTGAATATTTTTTTGATTTAATATCATTTGAACATAGTTCAATATCTTTATGTGAATCAATTGAATGCCAAAGCGCATTCTTAAATTTCACTGTGTATAATAGATTCTTTTTTGCAAGTTTAGGAAAAACTATACTTTCCAAACTGCCTTTTTTTGGAAGAATTCTTCTAATATTAGAACTAAGATGATATACACCTGGATTCATCCATATATCATTAACATCAGTTTTCTCATTAAATGCAGTTATTTTTGAATTCTTGATTTCCATAGTACCAAATTTTGTTTTTAATTCATTGGCAGCAATCGTGTTAGGTTTTTTTAGAATTTTTCGTAAATTTATGTTTGTGATAATATCTCCATTTATTACAATAAATGAGTCATCTAAAATTTTCTGTGTTGCCTTTTTAATTGCACCTGCTGTTCCTAATGGAGTTTTTTCTATAGAAAATTCTATTTTACAGTTAAAATTCTTCTTTTTTTTAAGAAAATTTTCTATTTGTTTTGATTTATACCCACTACAAATTATGATGTCATTAATTCCAAATTTCTTGAGATATTTGATACTACGTTCAATCAAAGGTATGTTGTTAATTAAGATTAATGGCTTTGGAATTTTGTCTGTTAGAGGTCGTAGTCTTTTACCTCTTCCACCTGCTAAAATTAATGCTTTCATATGTGTTAATTTCTGTTTCTATTTTAAAACTTATTTGATCATTTATATCATCTCGAATGTTGCTATACCAAAGTAATATCCAATGGTAATCATTGTAATACTCCATCCACATGAGCCTAAAATTGTATAAATTAGAAATTTTTGAATTCTCATTTTCAGTAATCCAGCTGGAACTGAGATCATTTCCCTGAAGACTGGCACCATTCTTCCAAAAAGCACTGCTTTATCTCCATACTTCTGAAACCATTTTTCTACGCGCTCAAGTTTTTTTTCTGAAACTTTTACTTTTTCTAGATATTTTAGTAATGCAACTCTACCAAGTTTTAATGCTATAAGGTATATCACACTGGAACCTATTGAAGCACCTAGCCCACCTACAATTCCAAGTAAAAAAACTTCTCCAAGACCTAAACCATTTTGTGATGCAATATATCCTGCAGTTGGAAAAACTGCCATTGTTGGAATTGGTGGAATAATAGTTTCAATTAATGCAGCCAAAAATACACCAAGATAAAGATAATCTGATAATAGTTCAGAAATCCATTGTATTATGACTTGTAATTCACTCAATGTTTTCCTTCTCAGTCATATAGTAATGCAATTCAGTATAGCATTCTTTACAGTATTCTTCAAAGTTTGTATGTTCACAATCATAACCGTTTTGAGCAGTAATACCACATTTCTTACAAATAGTCATAATTAAATTAAAATTAGGATTTTTTAATCTTAATGGCACCTAATGCAATCTGTATTATTGCTGGGGCAAAAAGCATTACAACCGAACCTATAGGATCTCTATCTACACTTTCTGGAGATGGATTTGCAACTACTGCAATTCCTCCAATTATAATTAAAATTCCAGCAATAATTATCATTACTCCTAATCCTTTTGATGGTTCCTTTAATGAAATGAAAAATGCAATAATTGGAAGAATTAATGCTGGTGCACCTAATCCTATTCCTCGTTGCATATCATTTAATGGTAAGAATCCTTCTTTTGCTTCATTACCCATTGATACTGCAACATCAGCACCATAAACAATTAACAATACTATCGCAATTCCTGTTATGATCAATGCTGCTTTTAGAGCCATGCTTGAAATGAGAAATAAAGTATTAATAAAGTATTAGATAGTTTTTGTTGAATATTTTATTCCGGTATAATTTTAATTGAATTAGATACAATATTTACGCGTTCAAGTAGTTGATCCATTCCTAAATCATCCTTATCAACCAAATTAATATGACCAATCTTCCTTTGTGGCTTTGATTCCAATTTACCATACATCTTCAAAAATGTATTTTCTAAATCTATTGATGGGGATTTGTATAGACCAGTAAAATCTCTTGGACCTAAAATATTGTACATTATGGTATTATGAATTAATTCAGTACTTCCTAATTCTAATCCTAGAATTGCTCTAAGATGTTGTTCAAACTGTGAAGTTTCACTAGACTGTAATGTGTGATGACCTGAATTATGAACTCTCGGTGCAATTTCATTGATTAACACCTGACTATCGTTTGTAACAAACATTTCAATTCCAAAAACACCTGCTCCACACAAGACCTCCATTGTTTTATGAGCTATCTTTTCAGCATTTTTAGAAATTATTTTGTTAACTCTCGCGGGTGCAATTGTCATGTTAAGAATATTATCCTTATGAATATTTTCAACTAGTGGGTATGTTTTGATTTCTCCTGATGTACTTCTTGATGCAATTACAGATACTTCCATTTTGAAATCAACAAATTTTTCAATCATAAGAGATTGACCCTCAAATACTTCTAATGCTTCAGGTATTTGGTCTAAATCACTTATCTTGAAATTTCCTCTACCATCATATGCCCCAGTTCTTGTTTTTAGTAAAACTGGAAGGCCAAATTCATTAATTTTTGATTCTAGTTCCTCTTTTGATGTAATCTCTCTAAATTCTGCTACTGGAATATCATTTTTAGTAAGAAATTTCTTTTGAATTAATTTATCTTGTATAATTTCAAGTGTTTCTGGTGATGGGTTAATCTCACATGTTTGTTCTAAACTTTTTAAGACTTGACTATCACCAGATTCAATTTCATATGTAATTATATCACATTTATCTGCAAGTTCTTTGATGGCAGATGCATTTTTAAAATCAGCAACTATTTGTTCAGCACCAACTTTTGATGCAGGACAATTTTTTGTTGGATCCAAAACTATAATGTTTGAAATTTCTGTTGGCATGTTATTAGCAGCCTCTGTTAGCATCATGCCTAATTGACCCCCACCAATTATTCCAAGTATTTTACCCATAATGAAAAACAACAGTTCAATTACAAATAGTTTCGGAAAAATTGAAACTATTAAAAATACCATTTGTACTAAAGATGTATGGCTAAAAAAAGTAGTGTTGGAATTATAATGGGCTCAAGTTCGGATAGTAGAATTATGCATAGTGCTGCAGAAATATTGGATCAATTCAAGGTTACGCATGAAGATCAAATAATTTCTGCCCATAGAACACCATCAAGGCTTGACACATATGCCAAGCATGCAGAAGATTCTGGATTTAAAGTGATTATTGCCGGAGCAGGTGGTGCAGCACATTTACCAGGAATGATTGCATCACACACAGTAATTCCTGTAATCGGCGTTCCCATCTTAGTTTACAATGATAAACAAGTAAGAAAATCCAACACAAGTAAATTTTCAGCGTTTGGTGGTTTAGATTCTTTGTTATCTATTTCAGAGATGCCTACTGGTTCACCAGTTGTTACGGTAGGAATTAACAAAGCAGCAAATGCTGCAATCTATGCATTAAAAATTCTGGCAAATGATAATTCTACAATAAGACGTAAACTAAAGAAACATAAATTTGATCAACATTCTTCTGTACTAAAAGAATCTGATGAATTAAAAAAACTAGGTCTAGCAAAATTTGTAAAAAAGAAATTCAAATAAACTATTCAAGTAATTTGAATTGTATGCTTTTTTCGTTAAGATGTGCAATTAATCTATCAGCCTGTTCTTGGTTTTCAGTTTCTAGGCTTAATGTTACGCCTACAGTCCCTGCATTAATACCAGAACTTAGTCTATCATGAATCACTTCAACTATGTTTACACTTAATGATGAAATTTCATCTACAATTTCTTTGAGTGCCCCAGGTTTATCTTTTAATGTAATCAAAATTCTTACCATTCTTCCCATATTTGTTAATCCTTTAGCAACAATTTGTCCTAAAAGATACATGTCAATATTTCCACCACATAAAATTGGAACAACTTTTTTGTTTGGTGCAGGTTTTTTACTTAAAAGATATGCTAATCCTACTGCACCAGCAGGTTCTACTACAGATTTTGTTCGTTCCATTAAAAGAAACATTGTTTTAATAATATCAGAATCTTCTACTGTAACAATATCATCAATTCCTTTATTGATTATATCAAAAGTTATTTTTCCTGGTGTTTTGACCGATATGCCATCTGCAATAGTTAGTCCACCGTCTATTGTTTTAACATAACCAGATTCAATTGAACGTTTCATTGCTGGAAAAGCTTTTGATTCAACTCCAATAATTCTCACATTTGGTTTTTTCTCCTTTATTGCTGTAATAATACCAGCGGCAAGTCCACCACCACCAATTGGAACATAAATTTCATCTACATCAGGAAGTTGTTCTAAAATTTCTAATCCTATCACACCCTGTCCACATATTATGTCTGGATCATCAAATGCATGAATGATTGTGGCTCCTGTTTCTTCTGAAATTTTTTGTGCTTTAGCCCATGATTCATCATATGTTAATCCATCTAAAACTACATTTGCACCATATCCACGTGTGGCGGCAATTTTTGCAGGGGATGCATTTTTTGGCATCACAATTGTACATGATATATTTTCTAATGACGATGCAAATGCAACTCCCTGTGAATGATTTCCTGCAGATGCTGCAACAACACCATGTTTCTTTTCATCATCACTTAATGAACTAATTTTGTAATATGCACCACGTATCTTAAATGAGCCAGTTTTTTGCTCATACTCATTTTTGAGATAAACTTGGGAGCCAGTCATACTGCTAAATGTTTCTGAAAATGTAAGTGATGTTTTTCTGATAACGTCACTTTGTGCTTTCTCAGCTTTTTCTATATCTGTATATGAAATGGTCATAAAATGTGTCAATTTTTGTTTCTGTTTTAAATGTATTTGAAAAAGTGGATGTTAAGCATCTAAAGCCTCAAAAATTTGATTTAATCTAGTCTCAATTTTTTCTTGTGATTTTTCATCAAGCAAACCAAGATCAAATAGACCTTGTTTTGAATTATTTTCGATATACTCTAAATCAATATTACAAAGACATCCTTCTTCACCATTAACTAATCGTTGTTCATCAATTAGAACCAAACTTGTCTGAAAAACCTCCAAAAGTAAGTCATCTAATTGGTTTAGTAGTTCTTTTTTTCTATTGTTAAATTCTATTGTTTCATTTTCTTGACTACCTTCAATTTTTTCTGATAGAATCTTGGAAAGATTTTCATCATTATAAAATAATTCAAAAAGATTTTGTTCATTAATTTTATCATAACCAATATCTTGAAGTTTTTGTAGAATTATCTTATTTCCTTCA
Organism: Candidatus Nitrosopelagicus sp.; assembly: GCA_028345295.1. GTDB lineage: Archaea > Thermoproteota > Nitrososphaeria > Nitrososphaerales > Nitrosopumilaceae > Nitrosopelagicus. The sequence goes on from JAOMDA010000003.1 coordinate 72,212, forward strand.
TCAGAATATTTTGAATCTGATGTACTTGTCTTATCAATTATTTCAGATAATTCTTTTTGGAGATCTATTACTTTTTGAACTGGTTTATAGTATAATAAAACATGAAATTGAAGGGAAACATGTATTGAAATAACATAATTGCCTTCTCTAACTTCTAATTTTGTAAAAATCCGTCTAACATCATCATTATATGAATATGATACTCCCTGAGATTCCCAACCAATTAATGAATTAATTATATTATTAAAAAAACCTTCAACATTTTTTGGATCAAACGTGTTTATTTCTTTTACAGTACTGTCACCCAACATTACTTTTGTATCGACGGTTTTAGTTACACTATTAATTAATTTTAGAAAATTTTCTTGAATTATTTCATTTCTCTTGTTTAATTTCAGGAAAAACTCATTTTCTGATTTTGAACCTATACGCATAATCTTCTTTCATATACTCCCTTAAATTTTATGTAAGTATGAATTTAATTTCAGAAAATATTATTAAAATAAAAGAATTATTTGTTCAATCATACACAGGAAAAAGTCATATTCAAGAAATACTTCCCATAACTCAAACTAATTTTTTACCTATAGATCAAAAGCATTTATCACTTTTACATGAATTCATGGAAAATAATCCAATATATCATAATTCAATTGATATTGAATTATGTGGAGTTAAATGTAGAATATTTGAAGGTGACTTGAATCAATTTTGGATTGATAGCATAAAGCATGATACTAGCTATGCACCATTTTATCCAACCTGGTTACTCTCTGCATATTTTCTTGCATTAGAATCCAGGAATATTGGTTATTCCGAATTGATTGATGTAGGTTCTGGTGATGGGAGAATTGCATTTTGTGGAAAAATTCTTGGTTTAAAATCTAATTCTATAGAAATCGATGAACAGCTTTCAAATTTACAGAATGATATTACAAAGAATATTTCAATTAAACTAGAAGTGATTAACGATGACGCAACAATGATTAATTATGATGAATTAAATCTAAGCAATCCAGTTTTTTTTATTGGGGGCCTTCCTGAAAATGGTGAAATATTGGCTGACTCGATTATCAAAAATATCTTAGATTTACCAGAATTACAAAAAACTGCATGTTTCACATTAACTGGTAGTTTGGCAAAACGAAAATTTGACAAAAAACAGTTAGATTATGGTTGGGGTATAACAACTAAAAAATTTAATCTGACAACGATTAAGGTACTCAATTTGCCTACGTATTGGACTATGGACCAACCATTTGTAACACCTTATATTTTCACGAAGCAGTCTTGACTACATATGAAATTTGAACCTATAATTTGCCAGCATTGTGGAAGTAACATTACTATCTATTTTAGCTCCCAATACAATGGAAAAAGAGGTAAATGCAAAAGTTGTAATACAGATTTCCCTTTAGAGTGAATGTGATAATATGAGTGATGATGAGACTAGGGCTGAAATTGATAAAAAATATGAAAAATTATTAGCTGCTGCAACAGGATCTAATATTAACAATACAGAAACAGATGATGATAAAGAAACTGAATCAGAACCTGAATATCAAAAACCATCAACAACTAATATTGTGGATATGATGCTTGGGAAGAGCTCTGCAAAAACACTTGATTCAGAAACAATGATCCTGGAAACACAAAAACGAATTTGGGCAGCGATTAAACAAGGTGGTGCAGAATACTATGGAATTATCTCAGAATCAGACGAATTTCTAAGAGAACATGTTAATGAAAAAATTCCAATGGCTGTTATGTTTGTGGATTTAGTAGGTTCAACAGATATGTCATTGTCTTTACCAGAAGAGAAAGTTGCGATGATTGTGAGTTCATTTGCCCAAGAAATGGCTATATCTGTAAAACAGCACAGTGGCTATACTCTAAAATTTGTAGGGGATGCAGTTATTGGTTATTTTATTCATAAAAGTGCATTAATGGCATCTGATAATGCAATTAGTTGTGCACAAAATATGATACAAATAATTGAAGAGGGAATAAATCCAATCTTAAACAATTATGATTATCCAGATCTTTTTATCAAAATAGGTATAGATTATGGTGAAAGTATGGTTATGCGTTATGGTAAAGATAAAACCAGAGCGCATGTAGATCTTTTAGGTCCTGTTTTGAATATTGCCGCAAAGGTCCAAAATAAAGCAAAGCCACAACAAATTTTGATTGGAGAAGATATTTTCAATAAAATACATCCATCAACACAAAAAAACTTTGAGCTGAAAGTTTGGGATGAAGATAGTTGGAATTATCGAAATAGACATACTGGTAAATTGTATCCTGTATATGCATCAAAAACTAAACTGTAAAATTTTCAGGACATTCAACATGTTCATAATGATGTTCAGAAAACTGTTCTTCAATAACGTACATTACAATTTTATGTAATTCATTATCATAGATGCGTTTGTGACATTTTATACACATTTTTCCAGTGTTGAATTTCATGTCTGATCCAAATATTTAGATCGCTATAATGATCGGAGATCAGAACAAGTTGATTAATGATCAGAACAAGTTGATAAGAAATGAAGAAGTATGGTCAATTTACATCCTATTACTGCTGAATAAAGTAAAAATATAGTAAAAAACTAGGACATGCATGGATGATTTGAAAATTCGGCAGCATAAGGAATTTCTACAAAATATTTCACCTGATGGGGTAAAATACCCACCAAATAGTGCCCCACCTACAGGAATTAATTATTCACAAAAAATCAAGAGTGATTTTTCAGATAAAGGTGCATCAATGGTACCAAAATTACAAGATTTTAATCAAATGTTCAGAGAAAAGGCAAATTCATTAATCAAAATGAATACTAGTGTTATTCCTCCAGGCCATCCACTATTTTCAAGAGAAAATTCACTTTTAACATTAAAAGAAGAGAATGATAAATTATTAAAAGAAAATCTTGAATTGAAAAAGCAGTTAGAGAGTAAATCTAACAAAAAGTAACATATCAGCCAACAAATTTTAGATATTTTTTAAAAATTTTCTCTAAGAATAATATTTCACCGTCATCTAATACTGTTTTTGAATTATGTGCAATTTTTTCTGAAATATTCATTAAAAAAAATCGTTCCTTACTTTCAAAATAGTTTTTTGCACTGGATTGTTGTAATTTAGATATATTTTTCAAAATTTCTAGATTCTGCATAATAAATTAATGACACTAAAGTACTTTGATTTTTCGTCTTCTTTATTAATTGACTATTTTGTCATATTATATGAAAAAATCAGATTTGAGTAAATGGGGTGCTTTATTATCCAGATATAAGACTAAATGCGAGAAAATATCTCAAATTTCTAAATCTATTCGCTATGTTGGAATAATTAATTTGCATGGAAGAACCTTGGCAGGAAAAATTAATAGTGGAACAAAACCATTATTTTCACCAAATCAAGTACGTGAAGAGTTTTTTGCAATTGCGACATCTGTAAAACTTAGAAAAAAATCACTATCTGTAATTGGTCAAACAAATTATATAATTTTTAATCATAAAAAAGTCATTATACTTCTTTATCAGAATGATGATGTCATTTATTATATAACATTTGGACCAAAATCTATTCCAAATAAATCAATAATTGATAAAATTAGAAAAATATCTACTGAGGAGTAAATCCTACATATCCACCGGTTTGTTTATCTTTCTCATTTGAAAAATTAGGTTCAAAGAGTGAAATCATATATTCATCTGGATCTAATACAATTGCATTTTTTCCAGCCTCCCTTTCCTGTATATCACGATAAATTTTAACACCTTTTGCTCTTAGTTCGTCAACAGCTGAATCAAGATCACCTACTGTGAGACCAATGAGTATACCATTATCAATAGATGTACCAGCATGTGGTGCAGTGATAGATGCAGGATGTAGGCTTAGCACTGAGCCGGTAGTTCCTAAATCAACCCAGTTTCTCCTTTCATTTTTTATTGGCATTCCTAATGTTTCATGATAAAATGTGATAGAAACATCAAGGTCTTTTACAGCTAAAATTACATTTCCAATCCTTTTGATATTCATACAAATACTTTCACGGTAAGCGTTAAATCTTTTACTGAACTTCAATCATGGTCTCAGTCCGTTCTACACCTGAAATTAACTGAATTTCAGTTGTAATACCTTTAATTTCAGAGAGTGTTTTTACATTAATTATGGCAACTGCATCAAATTGACCACTTACAGGGAATGAATCTGATATTAGATTTACTCGGCGTAATCTTGCCGCGATTAATTTTTTTGGTGATTTAACTAAAATTATTGCTCTTACCATCCTAAATCCACCTCCACTTCAATTAGTGTCTCTGTTGAAACAATTTCATTAATGTTTTTTAAATCAATGACGATTTTATTAATATCAGTAATAGATGAGTTTAAGATTACACAGATATCAGCTCTACCAGATACAACCATAATATCTTTAGATACTCGTCTTTTTCTTTTTAAAATCGTAAGAACTTTATCAACTTGGCCAGGTTGAACCCTTACCATACATAACGCTTTCAATTCATATCATAAGTAATAGAAGAATATCAGGTTTGCTATTCTGATGCTTCTTGTGATCTTGCTTCTTCAAGGTATGCGCGTCTTTCTTCATTTACACGTGTTTTGTCAACATCAAATTCATCATCAACAATTACAATTCCTGAATCTAAATCTTCACCATCATTAGTTTCTTTAGATTTTCGTTTTTTTGTAGATTTACTAGACTTTGTGGTCTTGCCTTTTTTTGGGCTCACTTTCTTTTTTACCAAATTGATCGAAAAAAGCAGGTTATTCATATATTAAAACATTTTGTTATGTTAAAAAAATGATAAATGCCGAGGGCGAGATTTGAACGCGCGACAGCCACGTCTTCAGCGTGGTGCTCTCCCAGGCTGAGCTACCTCGGCATACCAGAAATGAAATCAATTCGAATAAAACCGTTTTTATGGCTTCCAAATTATGTCTGACACATTTTTTGTTTTATTAATTGCTCTTGCTAAAACAAAAAGAAGATCAGATAATCTATTCAAATATACTAATGATGGCTTTGAAATCTGTTCATTTTGTGATAATGCAACAACATTAGTTTCTGCACGTCTGGCAATTGTTCTAGATAAATGTAAAATTGACGCTAACAAGGTTCCACCTGGTAGGATGAAACTATTCAATTCAGACAGATCTTTCTCAAAATTATCAATAGTATTTTCCAGAAATTCAACCATTTCTTGCGTTGTTCTAATTTTAGTATTAGACATATCAGGATTCGCTAAATCAGAGCCAACAATAAAAAGGTCATTTTGAATTTTAACTAGCACATCTTTAGTCTTGGAATCAATATCCAATGAAATTGCAATTCCAAGTGTAGAATTTAATTCATCAATTGCTCCATATGACATAATTCTCTCATTTGATTTCCAAACTCGTGAATTATCAAATAATGATGTTTTTCCATCATCACCTGTTTTTGTATAAATTTTCAATGATTAAATTCAATTTTTGTATTTAATTAAGATATAGTTAAATTTTGATTATTATAATGAAATGATGATTTCATGATAAATAAAAATATAGAATTACTAAATGAGGCAAATAAACTATTTTTAAAAAAACTATTTAGAGATTCATTACCAATCTATAATGAAATCCTAAAATCAGAACCAGAAAATATTGATGTAATTAACAATAAAGGGTATGCATTAAGTAAAATGAAAAATTATGATGAGGCAATAGCATGCTATGATCAAGGATTAAAGATAAATTCAAATGAAAAATGTCTGTTAATCAATAAAATTTCTGCTCTAAGAAAAAAAGGGAGTTTAGAAGATGCATTAGAATTATGTAATTTAATTTTAAACGACAATTCATCAGAGAATGTTGCTTTATATCATAAACTTCGAATCTTATATTCAATGAAAAAATTTAAGGACTCAATTAACATTTGTGATAACCTTTTGGAATTGTACCCAAATAATGCTGATGTATTGTTTGATAAATCATGTAATTATGCATCACTTGGTGAAATCTCATCTTGTATATCAAACTTGAAACTAGCAATTGATGTATCTAGCAAATTTAAAGTCAATGCAAAAAAGAATAATGTGTTTGAATCATTAAAAAATAATGAAAAATTTCTAGAACTTGTAAAATAATGAGGTTTTTTAGTAGTAAAATTTTATTTACTTTATGGAAAAATCAAAATGCCCTTACTGTGATTCAGAATTTGATTCAAATGAAGAACTCTCAAAACATATTGATAGAATTCATGGTGATTCAGGCTTATTAGAAGGAGATTCTAGAAAACTTTAAGTTGATTTCAGATTTCTTTTTTCAAATTGCTGGATTAAAGACTCTACCACGTACTGGTTGGAAAATGAAATTAAATCTTAAAGACTCTGAATCTGTTGCAGAACACTCCTACATGATGTCTGTAATGGCTATGGTAATGTCAGATATGAAGAATATTAACACAGAGAAAATCATTAAAATGTCTATATTACATGACTGGGCTGAATCAAAAATTGGTGATTTTATGCCAGATGAAATAACTGAAGATAAAAAAACTGAACTTGAAGAATATGCCATGACTGAATTATTAGATGAGCTTCCATCAAAAATTAAAAATGATTATTACAATATTTGGAATGATTACAAAGAGAATTTATCAGAAGAATCTAGATTTGTTCATGAATTAGATAAGTTAGAGATGGCTCTTCAAGGTAAAATATATGAAAAAGAGACTGATCCTGAAAAAATTAAACCATTCATTATTTCAGCTGTTGAACAAATAGTTAATGATGATCTGAAAAAAGTGTTAATAGGAATACTACAAAAAACTTAGATTTGATGAATAAAATGGTATTATGAATTGACTGATGAAAAAGATGATTTAATCAAAGCACAAAATGAAGTGATTGGAGTATTATTCGAGATTATAAAACGATTTCAAACAAATAATGACTTGACTGATGAGTATCTTGAGTTGTCAATTAAAGAAAAAAGTCAGTCTGATAATAAACGATTAGAAGAAATATCTAAAGAGAGAAACGAAAATGCAAAGATTATTGCAAGACTATTAGAAAAACTTGAAACGTAGAACTACTCACCACAACTACATGAATCATTATCAGAAATCATACGAAATTTTGTATTCTGTTCATGTTTTGTTTGTTGATAATGTGATATGTTAGTTATTCTATTTCTAACTAATTTGTTATTCCAGCTACCCTCATTCTCAAACCATGATTCGATTTCATCAATATCATACATCTCTCCATTTTCATTGATTTCTTTGAAAATTTGTTTGATAATTGACTCATCCTCAGGTGTTAATTGATTCTTATTTTTTATTCTAGTTGTAATTTCATTCAGTTTTATTATTGTTGTATTTAGTAATGGCATACAATTGGTAGTTTTATTAATAATATATTGATTTAAAGAATATGCAGTATTTCCAGGCACTAAAAATTGGGAAAAAAAGAGTTGAATCATCAAGATCATATCTTAATTCACTAGCAAATGATAGAGCAATGCCTGCACTTGCATTGCGTGACAATAAATCAAATATCTGGGAACCTGTAGGGGAAGAAAATCTGTATGCAGTAGTAGACGAATCATCTGGTTTTGTTCTTACTGACTCTAGTGGGTATATTCTTGCATTATGTGATAAAAATGGGATATCAAAGGCAATTGTTCAAGGATTAAGCCAGGAGCAAAAAGATGAGATAGTGAAACTACTTGAAAAAGATAACATTCCAGAGTATAAGGATAAAGTTATTTTACCTGTTTAAACTGTAGATGTTCTATTAAAAATTAGATTATTGTTGACATGTATTCTATTGCAATAACTAACTCACCAAGATTTATTTTTTCTTGGTGTAACCATTCACCCAATGTCTTAGTCCAATGAGGTAAATCATCACCCTCAAGACCCATTGCAGTTAAGAATTCAGCGTCTGTAGATACTATTTGAGAATAACCACTCCATTGTGAAATAATAGCAAGCATTGTAGCCTCTTTTAATAGTGCTGCAGTAGCCGCTTCATTATCATTATTTTGTTGTTCTAATGGAGCAGCAACATGAATTGAAATTGGTAGTACAACTCTAAAGGATTGACCCTTTGAATCAGCTCCCTTGGCTACAACTTCTGACACAGACATACCTTCATTAAATGTCATTGTAAAAGTGGCAGATGCAGTTTGTCTATCTACTTCAGAAACATCAGATTCCCATGTGATAGTATTTGCAGGATCATACATTATATCATCAGTATTCTTAAGCCATGAATAATATGACTGACTAACATCGTTCGATATATTATAGTAATTTGCATAATACCTATTCAAATCATCAGTAAATGGAGCAAAATTAGTGTAAAGTGAAACATTCTTCATATTTCCTGATCCTCTGTCATCTGTCATTGTTATTCTAACGGTAACTGTGTCACCGATTTCTGCAGATATGTCTACAGAATCATCAAGATTGATAGTCATTGATTCGCCAGAATTTACAGATACTAAAATTTCATCTCCAAGTGTTGGTGGGTTGTTGTAATAGGATGATGCACCACTGCCACCGGCACTGCCGCCACCAGCACCAACACTAAATGGTGATAAACTATCTACAAGGCATGTGATTTCATCTGCTCCTGGATTTACTGTACAATCAGTTTCTGTTTGCCATTCACTGTTAACAAAGTGAAGTATTGATAAATTGCTTTCAGAGACATCATCAGGTAGATTAGATTCTATATATGGTAAAGTTACTGAAATTTGGCCTGAAACAGTTGCAGTACCAGCTTCTAGATTAATCACACTTCCTACACTTTCTAATGTACTACCGTCATTCAAGGTCATTGTAAGGGTGTCACCGCTCAAAGCTGCATTTGATACACTGGCAGGATTAACCAAGTCTGCTTTAATCGACCCATCACCATCTATAGAGGAAAAACTCATTGTAAGTCCCAACCCATCAACTGAAAAACTAGCGTCATCTGAAGATACATTGGTAAATGTTGCAGCAGGATCCACTCCTGATGCAAATTTCTCACCTGGTGATATAACATCGCCCGCAGCTGGTACACAACTAGTGTCGCTACATGTAGTTGCACTCATAATAACACCTTGTGAAGGAATTGCGCCTACCGGTAGTGTGTCACCACTTTTGAATGTAGTTCCTTCACCAAATGACATTCCTTCTTTGAATGTCTGTGATTGTGCTGTAAAGTCAGTAGCATCTCCAAAGTGATTATACTTGTCAAATGTCATTGCTGCTGAGAATGTTTGAGAATCTGCAAATTCAGTAAAGTCGTCAAATGTTGCTGCACCGTTAAATGTTTGTACACCTGAAGAAAAGTCTGCACCTGCACCAAATACCTCGCTTGCAGAAAATGCACTACCACTGCCATATTCTATATTGGCCGCAGAAAGGTCATGATCTAAATCAGTAAACACTTGACCTGTTGGAAAGTCTGCTGATGCACCAAATGTTCTTGCTACACCAAACGCAATTGATGCAGCTTCTCCAAAGTCCATTCCTGCTGCTGTAAAGTCATAAGTTTCATCTGCTGCAAATACTTGACCATCATCAAACTTTGCACTAGCTGCAAATGCCTGATTGTCTGCAAAGTCAACATTTCCGTCAAATATCATTCCAGTTCCAAATGTGTGTGTACTGTTTGACAAGTCTTGGTTTGCTGCAAATTTAGTACCAGCACCAAATGTTTGAGATGTACCAAAGGTATGTAGGCCTTTTGTAAAGTCAGTAGAGGCAGGGAATGTTTGACTATTAGCAAATTCTGTGCCAGAATTAAACATTGTATTAGCAGCAAATGTCATTGCAGCTGCTGAAAGATCTTGGTTTGCTGCAAATTTAGTTCCTTCTCCAAATGTCATTGCACCTGAGAATGTCTGAGCAGCTAATGAAGAAAAGTCCTGATTAGCGGCAAATGATGCTCCTGCTGCAAAGGTGTTTACTCCTACAAAGTTTTGTACACCTGCATCAAAGTCTGCTGATGCACCAAATGATCTTGCTTTACCAAAGTCAATACCACCATTATCACCAAATTGCATTCCTGCTGCTGAAAAATTATAATCTTCTCCTGCTGGAAATTCTTGTAAAGCATCAAACTTTGCACTGGCTGCAAATGTTTGGTTGTTTGCAAAGTCAGTGTTTCCGTCAAATTCTACACCAGTTCCAAACGTGTGTGTTGCTGTAGACAAGTCTTGGTTTGCTGGGAATTTAGTGGCTGCACCAAATGTCATTGCACCCTGGAATGTCTGAGGGTCTAATCCAGAAAAGTCCTGATTAGCGGCAAATGTTGCTCCTGCTGCAAAGGTGTTTACTCCTACAAAGTTTTGATGTCCTGCGTCAAAGTCTGAATTAGCTCCAAATGTTCTTGCAGTACCAAAGTCAAGACCACCAGTGTCACCGAACTCCATTCCTGCTGCTGAAAAGTCATAAGTTTCATTAGGGTGAAATTCTTGAGCAGCGTCAAACTTTGAACTAGCTGTAAATGCCTGTCCACTTGCAAAGTCAGTGTTTCCGTCAAATTCTATACCAGTTCCAAACGTGTGTGTACCTGCAGACAAATCTTGGTTTGCTGCAAACTTAGTACCAGCACCAAATGTGTTTGCACCCTGGAATGTCTGAGTACCTAATCCAGAAAAGTCCTGAGCAGCGGCGAACTTTGCACCTGTTGCAAATGTATTTTGGCCTACAAATGTTTGTACACCTGCATCAAAGTCTGCACCTGCACCAAATGTTCTTGCTGCACCAAAGTTTAGACCAGCACTATCACCAAACTCCATTCCTGCTCCTGTAAAGTCATAAGTTTCACCCGAGTCAAATACTTGACCATTATCAAACTCTGCACTGGCACCAAATACCTGATTGTTTGCAAAGTCAGTGTTTCCCTTAAACTCTACACCAGTTCCAAACGTGTGTGTACCTGCAGACAAGTCTTGTCCTGATGCAAATTTAGTACCAGCACCAAATGTGTTTGCACCCTGGAATGTTTGAGTACCTATCGTAGAAAAGTCCTGATTACTGGCAAATGATGCACCACCTGCAAAGGTGTTTGTACCTACAAAGTTTTGTGTTCCTGCATCAAAGTCTGCACCTGTACCAAATGTTCTTGCTTTACCAAAATCTACTCCTGCATCATCACCAAATTCCATTCCTGCTCCTGTAAAGTCATAATCTTCTCCTGCTGCAAATTCTTGATCACCGTCAAATTTTGCACTGGCACCAAATACCTGATTGTTTGCAAAGTCAGTGTTTCCGTCAAATTCTACGCCAGTACCAAACGTGTGTGTACTGTTTGACAAGTCTTGTCCTTCTGCAAATTTAGTTCCTTCTCCAAATGTTTGGTTAGCACCAAATGTTTGTGTTGCACCTGCTCCAGAAAAGTCTTGGTTTGCAGCAAATTGTGTTCCAGAGCCAAATGTTTGAGCACCAGTAAAGCTTTGCTGACCACTAAATTGTTGGTTTGCAGCAAATTCTGTTCCAGCCTTAAACTCTTGATTAGATCCGAAATTCTGTGTACCTGAAAATGACTGGTTTTCTGCAAACTTTGTTCCTTCACCAAAATTTTGATTTGCTTCAAAGTTTTGTGCTTGTCCACTAAAGTTCTGATTTTGATTATGTTGTTGACCAGCATCAAAATGACCTGACTCGTGGTTTGCAAATGCAACTGGAGAAAATATAAGTGATAATACAGATATAGTTAAGATCGATAATAACAACGTACGAGTATGACTAGGTTTGCTATCCATTTTCATCGACTAATTCTGAAATAACTAAGTGGTTTAAATATTTTTTACTTTCATTTTTTAACAAATTTGTAAATTATGCCTATAATTCGTCATAAATGAAAAAATTCCAAGAAAATCCGTGCCTAGATTATAATAAAATAGATCTGCTATCTGTTTAATTATATATTTGTGAAGTAATTTCTTATTAAAATGAACAAGTATCAAAAGGAAATTGAGGTAAAGGGTCATCTCATAGATTCGATGATTCTTACAAAGATTTTCGATAATGTAATGGATTTAGATGGAAAATTTGAAGTCACAAAAATTAAGGTTGGCAAGCTCAAAACTGATGAAAGTTTTGCAAAAATTAGAATAATTGGAAAAAATAAGAATCACCTAAATGAAATTTTAGAAACACTGTATCGAGTTGGTGCCACATTAAAAACTCAGAAATCTGTAAAATTAAAGTCTGCTCCAAAAAGCATGGTAATGCCAGAAAACTTCTACAGTACTACAAATAATCATACTAGAGTATTTCACAATAAAAAATGGATTCAAGTAGATAATATGATGATGGACAAATGCATTGTAGTAAAATCAAACAAAGCGCAATGTGTTCCAGTACGTGATGTAAAAAAAGGTGATAAAATAATCGTCGGTGAAGATGGTGTAAAGGTAACACCACCAGAAAGACCACGTGAAGGAATGAACATATTTCAGTTTATGGGAAGTGGTAGTTCAAGTGAAAGACCAACACAGCACATTGCAAGAAAAGTGGCTGAAGACATAAAAAATACCAAAAAGAAAGGTGGAAAAATCGTCCTAGTAGGTGGTCCTGCAATTGTTCACACGGGAGCTGCAGATGCAGTAGCTAAACTAGTAAGACTAGGATATATCAACGCAGTTCTAGCTGGTAATGCACTTGCAGTACATGATGTAGAGTATGCAACACTAGGAACATCACTTGGAATGAAAGTTAAAGACGGAACATTAGCAATACGTGGACACCGAAATCATATGCAAGCAATTAATTCTGTATTCAAAGCTGGTTCACTGAAAAAAATGGTTCAGCAAAAGAAACTGAAAAGCGGAATTATGTACGAATGTATAAGAAAAAAAATTCCATTTGTATTGGCTGGCTCATTACGAGATGATGGACCATTGCCAGATGTAATAACAGATGTTGCAGTAGCACAAAAAGAATACAAAAAGGTGCTAAAAGACGCAAATATGGTAATTATGGTATCTACAATGCTTCATTCCATAGCCACTGGAAACATGCTACCTGCAGATGTAAAGGTAATTGTAGTTGATATCAACCAGCCAACTGTAACTAAACTAATGGATAGAGGAACCTGGCAGGCACTTGGAATAGTATCTGATGTTGGTGCATTTTTGCCAATGGTTGCAAATGCAATAGGAAGTAGATAATCATGGAAAAGACAGTAGAGAATATTGATTTTGCCAAGGGCAATGGAATAGTTCCCGTAATAGTACAAGATGCATATTCAATGCAGGTTTTAACACTTGCATATACAAACAAGGAATCACTTGAACTTACAAAAAAAACCGGTAACTCTTGGTTTTGGAGTCGTTCCAGAAATAAACTTTGGATGAAAGGCGAGGAATCTGGCAATACACAAAAAGTCAAAGAAATACTAGTTGATTGTGACTCTGATGCATTGATCTATTTGGTAGAACCATCAGGTCCAGCATGTCACACTGGTGAAGGTACATGTTTTCATAATAAGATGTAAATCCATTCGGATTCATTTTTCAATTAAGATTTCTACAAAAATACTATTCTAAATCACTGTGCTCTATAGCTAAATGTTCTTCTTTTGGGAGTTTTCTATTACCCTGAAAATGTGGTTGGACCACAACTCCACATATTTTACATTTTGAGTCTTCAAAGTATTCTTCAACATCTTTTTCTGTCATTTGATTTACTGCCTGAAGTATAGATATAAACTAGTGTTATCTGAAAATTTTTTCTATCATCTTTTTTCGTGTATCCTTTCCCATTAGAAAGAAAGCTCCCGCACCCAATAATACAGTTGGAAGTGCCACGTATAGCATATCTAGTAATGGGTCTCCACACATACAATATATCAAAATAGCTAGTATTTGAATTCTGCACCTAGTAAAACACTAAACCTTTATTCAGTTACTCGTGATGTTTGAGTATGGCAGTAGCACGAACACGAAGACATTATTGTAACAAATGTCAACTAAAACGCCCTAAATGTATCTGTAAAAAGTAGTTACTGAAAATTCTTTATAATTGATAATTTCAAATGTTATTGCTGATGATTATAAATTAGACGAGGTTCTCTCTGAGTTCCTAAGACGCTGATGAGTTTGCCGATTTATGAAGCAGAAATTGTTACAATTTCATACGACACTATTAGCCTAATTTTGATTTTATCAGTTCTAGAGTTTTTGTAGGGTCGGCTTTTCCCTTTGTTTTCTGCATTACCTTGCCTACAAGATAATTCACGGTTTCTGGGTTTTCTTTTGCGTCAAGCACTGCCTGTTTTTCCTCCTCAAAGACCTGCATGATAATACCCTCAATTTCAGACGAATCAGACACCTGACCCAGGTCCATTTCTGAGAGTAATTCCTTTACAGATTTTCCAGATTTTACAATTTCTTGCAAGGCAGTCTTTGATGATGTTCGAGTTAGTGTTTTATCATTAATTGCAGCAACCAAGTCAGACAAATGTTGTGAGGTCAGTTTGGATTCTTCTCTTTTTTCTTTTGTATCGACAAAACCCATCAAATCAGTAGTTATCAGATTTGCAATGTCTTTTGCATCTGAATCAGAGTGTGCATTTTCAAACAAGTCAGAATAATATTTGTCTGATGCTAAAATGTCGGCCACTTGTGGTGCAATGTCGAATTTTTCTACAAACCTTTCTTTCTTTGAGCTAATACTTTCAGGCAAATCTTTCTTAAGTGAATCCCTAGTTTCTTGAGAAATTTTCACCCAAGGTATGTCATTTTCCAAGAAATATCTATAATCCTGATCTTCTTCTTTACTTCTAGAACTGACAGTAATTTTTCGTCTATCATCCCAATGTCTAGTTTCTTGGGAAATCGCAATGTCTCTTTCAGACAAACTTTGCTGGCGTGTAATTTCAAAATGTAATGCCTTTTCTAAATCATGGAAAGAGCCAATATTTTTTATCTCGACCTTGTTACCACCTTCAATTGAAACATTACCATCTGCACGCATTGCACCTTCCAAACCAGGCTCTGCTACTCCAAGATTTTCTAGCAAATCAGATAGTATATTTAGAAACACTCTGACCTGACGTGGGTTTTCAAAGTCAGGGTCTGTTACAATTTCTACCAGGGGAGTTCCTGCTCTGTTGTAATCTACTAGAGTGATTTTTGTTCTCTCAGACTCTCCTTCATAGATTAGCCTGCCAGGATCTTCTTCTAACTGAATACGTCTGATTTTGATTTTTGCACCTTCGACGTCAACGTATCCTTCTCCTCCAATACTCATATCACCATAAACATTGAGTTGTGTAATTTGAAAATTTTTTGGTAAATCAGGATAAAAATAATTTTTCCTAAAAAATGCAATTTTTTCAGGTGTCTCACAACTTAGCGCCATCGCTATACTAGTAGCAGATTCCACTGCTTTCTGGTTTAATCTAGGAAGTGAGCCTGGTAATCCCATACAGACTGGGCAGATGTTGTGATTTGGTTCGAATTCACGATAGTTTGCCTTACATGAACAAAATAACTTACTTTCTAATTTTGTTAGTTGACAGTGAATCTCTAACCCAATCTTGGTCATAATGGAACCTCCGGTAATTCAGTTTTTGATTCCAATGCATATGCTGCTTGCAGTAATGATTTCTCATTCTTACTATTTCCAATAATTTGCATTCCAATTGGTAATCCATCAGTAACACGATATGGAACTGAAATGGCAGGTTTACCGGTAAGATTAGCAGTAACTGTATTGTAATCTAACAACATCAATGTTACAGGATCATCTATTTTTTCTCCAAACTGGAATGGCTGTACTGGAGCAGTGGGGGATATAAGAAAATCATATTTTTCAAATGCACTGTTCACTTCAGAAATTAATTTTGATTTGACCTTCAGTGCCTTTAGGAAATATTTTCCTGCATGACCTGCAGATGGAACAAACCCACCTAAAATTATTCTACGTGTAACTTCAGGACCAAACTTGGCTCTTGATTTAGAAATGTAAGAATTGTATTCATAGCCTTCTGAGTCAAGATCATAGCCATATCTAATATTGTCATATCTTGCAAGGTTACTACCAGCCTCTGTAGATGTGATTGTATAGTATGCTGCGACAGTATACGGTATGGTTGGCAAAGACACCTCTTCACAGTTAGCCCCCAATTTTTCAAAATCTTGAATTGCATCTTTTGTTGCAGCTGAAACTTCAGGACTCAATCCATCAGATGTCATTTCTTTTATTATTCCAATCTTTTTTCCGTCAATTCCTTGTTCAATGTCACTTAGATAATCAGAATTTGCATTATCAATTGTTGTATCGTCATTACTGTCCTGCCCTGCAATAATATTCAAAAGAAAACCACAGTCCTTGACTGTTTTTGTCACTGGACCAATCTGTTCTATACTATTTGCATAAGAAATTAGTCCGTATCTACTAATCAAACCGTAAGTTGGTTTTAGACCGACAACTGAACAAAAACTGGCAGGGTTTCTGACAGAACCACCTGTGTCAGAGCCTAGTGATGCTAGACATTCATCTGCAGCCACTGATGCTGCACTTCCGCCAGAGGAGCCACCCGGCACATATTTGAGATTCCATGGATTTTTTGTAGGTCCATATGCACTAAACTCGGTAGTTAATCCCATAGCAAATTCATCCAAGTTTGTCTTTCCTGTAATTACAGCATCTTCACTTTGGAGTTTATCTACAACTGTAGCAGTATATGGTGCAACAAAATTTTCTAAAATTTTTGAGGCGCAAGTGGTTTTTGAACCTGTGATGCAAATGTTATCTTTGATTGAAATGGGAAATCCATAACATGCACCTACTTTTTCACCTGCAGAAATTTTCTTATCAATTATTCTTGCATCTTCAATTGCAGATTCATTTAATGAAAGATATGCATGTACGTCGCCATCAACATCCTTAATTCGCTGAATAGTTGCAGATATGAATTCCTCTACAGTAAATGATCCAGATTTTACATCATTGATGTAATCTAGAATTGAAGTTTTGAGGTTCATTTAGTTCATCTTTGGGGCTCGAACGTAATGTTCACGGAAGTTTTTTAGAGATTCAATTAGTTTTTTATCATTAGGGACAAACTCGTCTTTTCGTAATTCATCAAGTGCCTTTTCTTGTGAAACAATTTCTTCAGATGAAAGGTCAATATGATCTAAAATGTCAAAATACTCAAGCATTTTTTTTACTCTGCCTACATGTTCAGTATGATCCTCAAGATCAATTTTCATTAATTTTGCTACTCGAATGATTTCCTCTTCATCAACCAATTTTTTTTCCTACGGTGTTAATCTATCAACGTCTCTTGGATAAAATGTTGTATCACGTATATTCTCAGTTCCAGTTAATGCCATCATTAATCTTTCAAGACCAATTCCACATCCGGCGTGTGGTGGTACACCAAAATCAAACACATTAAGATGATAATCAAATGAATCAATCTTCATTCCTTTATTCTTCATGCGTTCTTCTAATTCTGACTTTTTCTCAATTCTTGTACTGCCTGATGACAACTCCAAATCACCCCACATCAAATCAAATGATTCAGAAATTTTTGGATCATCCTTTTTCACTTTAACATAGAATGGTTTAGGGCCCATTGGCCAATCAACAATAAAGTAAAATCCTGTAAGACCAATTTTTTGTAGATTTTTTGGATACAAATCATCACCCCATTGGGTTTTGAGTCCAGCACTTTGCATTTTTTCAATTAATTCTGAATACTTGTAACGTGGAATTTTATCTGGTATATCTGGAACTTTGAAATCAGTATCTGGATTATCTTTTACAAATTTTTGTACAGTAGTAATGCAAGTCTTTACAACTTCTTCAATCCTATCCATTACATCATTATAATCTACATATGCTTCTTCAAAGTCAATAGAAATTGCTTCTGATAGATGACGATTGGTTCTTGATGGTTCAGCACGAAATATTGGTGCTATTTCAAAGACTTTCTCAAAACTCATTGTTAGTTGTTCTTTATACAACTGGGGGCTTTGAGCCAAGAATGCCTCTTTGTTATAATAAAAGATTGGAAACAATGCAGCTCCACCTTCAGTTGCAGTTGCAATCATTTTTGGAGTGTTAATTTCAACAAAATCTTGTCCTGAAAGATAATCACGAATTGCTCTTAGTGTATGGCTTCGTGCTAGAAATATTTTTTGTAATACACTTCGTCTAAGATCTATTGCTCTGACTTCTAACCTGGTATCAATATTTTTTACACTTTTTGCATATGGTTCAAAAGGAGGAATCTTTTCCACTTCTGAAAAAACTCGAAGTTCACTTGGAACAACTTCAATACCAGTAGGTGATTTGTCATTTTTTCTTGTTTTTCCGACAACTCCAATTGAAGAATGTTGTTTCAAAGTTGATAATTTTTCACGTATGTCATCATCACACTCTCCACTTTTTGTGATAATCTGAATATTACCAAGTTTATCTCGAATTGTTGCAAATGCAATGTTACCGTGTCCACGAACAGTAACAACCCATCCCATTACGGTTACATCTGTACCTTCCTGTAATGAGCCAAGTTCGGTGGAATAATGACTCCTTCTAAGATCACCTAAATCGTTTCCTATCATTTTCAATTAACCTATTTTTTTGAGTTTTATTTACATTTGGTTAGGGTGATTTTTATTTTAGAAATTTGTTGAAAAGCCATGAATGACAAAGAAAAAGCCATAGCCTATATTTCAGGTGCAATTGCAACATATTCTCTCAAAAAAGAGATGGGCGAGCTTGATAATGAAGTGTCAATGTATGATTTTTTAGATAAAACCATACCTGAGGAGTTAAATTCTGAGGCAAAAATTGAGTTAATTGATGAAATTTTTGCCTATATCTCAAATTCACTTTCTAAAGCATAATTTCATAAGGGCAATAAGATAACAAAGGTTACTCTTGACAAGCATTGCAACTTTGGGGTCACATTGCTCATTACAGGTCTTGAAGGGTGCAAAAGATGAAGGATTTAAAACAATACTTGTTTGTGAAAAAAAACGTGAGGCGCTATATCGTAGATTTTCATTCATTGATGAATTAATCATTGTTGAGAAATTTTCTGATATATTAAAACAAGAAATACAAGATAAACTCAAACAGCAAGATGCGATATTAATTCCTCATGGAACATTAATAGCACAAATGAGTTCTGACGAAATTGAGTCAATTAATGTACCAATTTTTGGAAACAAATGGATTCTCAGATGGGAATCAGATAGAGAGATGAAAGAAAAACTCATGAGAGAAGCTACACTTCCGATGCCAAAACCAGTACCCGACCCAAAAGATATTGAAAAATTAGTAATTGTAAAAAGACAAGGGGCTGCAGGCGGTAAAGGCTATTTTATGGCAGCTAATGAAGAAGACTATAACACAAAAAGAAACCAGTTGATTTCTGAAGGTGTGATTTCTAAAGATGAAACCCTATACATTCAAGAATATGCGGCAGGTGTTTTAGCATACTTACAATTCTTTTACTCACCATTAACCAATGAATTAGAATTCTTTGGAGTTGATCAAAGGCATGAATCAGACATTGAAGGTCTTGGTAGAATTCCATCAGAACAGCAATTAAAATCAAACAAGGTACCATCCTTTAACGTAATTGGAAACAGCCCACTAGTTTTGCGAGAATCACTATTAGATGAAGTGTATACTATGGGTGAAAATTTTGTTGAGGCTGCAAAAAGAGTTGTTTCTCCAGGTATGAATGGTCCATTTTGTATCGAAGGAGTTTATGATGAAAATGCTAAATTTACATCATTTGAATTTTCAGCAAGAATTGTTGCAGGAACTAATATCTACATGGATGGCTCACCCTACTACTCATTATTATTCAATGAAAATATGAGTATGGGAAAAAGAATTGCACGTGAAGTTAAGATAGCTGAATCAAAAAATATGATTGAAAAAATTGTTACGTAACTTTACTGTAAAACTCTTGGAACTTTTTTGAGTACATAAGATAAAGACACTCTACCTGGTCCTGCAACTATGACAACCAGGCATGCTGCTAGTAAAATTAAATCCAATTCATAACCATAATCACCTGTAAGACTAGATGCACCTTTTACTAGAAATATTGCTCCAAGCATTATAATAGAAATCAATGATGCAGAGATTCTAGTTAATACTCCTATGATTAACAAAATTCCTGGAATAAATTCTGCTAGTGCAATAGGAATCTGCATTTCAGCTGGAATTCCTAAACTTGATATCCAATCACCAAAACCTGGATTTCCAAACTTACTAAATCCATGTACAATGAAAATCACACCAACAGCTGCACGCATTCCCATCTGAGCTGCATCATGTAATCCATGTGTAGAAAGATCTGAGGCCATAA
>JAOMDA010000004.1 GCA_028345295.1 Candidatus Nitrosopelagicus sp.
TTTCTCTTTCATAGTCTGCTACAGTTGGGCTGAATGAATAATAGAATTGATTGAATACTGTCATGAATGATGTACCAGACTGTGTCTGCAGTACTGTGTTATCACGAATTTCTCTCAAGAATTGTACCTGTGGTGCCATTTCTGAGCCATATGCTGCAGTTGCAATTAGACAGCCACCGCCACCTGATGGAGTTTCAGTTGCTGTTTGTGTTACTGATACATCAATTGGTGGGGTAGTCATTTTTGGTGTTACATCAAATACTGTATTAGTAATCTCTGGAATTTCATCATTTACTATACTTGCCACTATTGTATATTGCCCGGTTTCATAATAATCAGGTATGTTAAAGTCAAATGAAAAACTTTCAGCATCTGTCGGTATAGTTCTGATTAGGATAGTTGTATCAGACGGATCTTTTATTTGAATAACAACATTGTCAGAAACTGCGGTTCCCAAAATTACAACAGTACTTCCAAGTTCATATGAATCAGATTCTGTTTTTACTGTTAAATTCTCAGCAAATGCATTATGTGTCACACATGTAAAGATTAGGATTAAAACTGGAATAATTATATAATTTCTCATTAGTTCACTCCTTCATTGTATAAAGTAACTGTAATGATAAATGCCACCGCTCCAATATTTCCTGCAACATCAGTAGCACTACAAGTTACTATAGTCTGACCAACTGAAAACAAGGATCCGGATTGTGGTGTACATATAACAGGTCCTTCAAGTGGTGATTGATCAAATGCGGTTGGAGTGAAATATTGAACCGCAGTTCCTGTTGGATTTATGGCAAGTTTTGTTATGTCCTCAGTTTCTGAAAAAGTTGGTGGTGATATATCTTGAGATAATGCTATTATTGTTATATTGAAACTAGATGATGTAGTATTTCCTACAGTATCAGATGCAGTACATGTAACTGTAGTAGTACCAATTAGAAACAAACTACCAGACATTGGCATACAAAGAACATTACCATCCAATCCTGAATCATCATATGCAGTTGGAATTGTATATGTTACTATAGAACCTCTACTGTATGAGGTATGCTCTATGATATCACTTGATGCAGATATAGTGGGTGGACTCTTATCAGAAATATCATTCCAAGCAAGAATAGTTACATCAAAACTTGCACTTGCAATATTTCCTGCAGCATCACTTGTAGTACATGTTACAGGTGTTGTTCCAATAGGGAAAAATGTTCCAGATGGTGGGCTGCATTTTATCTCTGTAGTGTAACCAGAATCATCACTTGCAGTTACATCAAATGTCATTTGATGAACTCTCTGAGTTCTCTCTATCTCAGCTGATAATGATAGTAACTCGGTTGGACTTAACATTTTATACAATAAATATGATGGAGTAATGATTACTGGTGGCGTAGTATCAGGTGGAGATTCACCAACTGTTATAGAAAATGTTGTATGACCTGTATTTCCTGCAGCATCAGTTGCAGTGCATTTTACAGTTGTTTTTCCAACTGGGAATAATGTTCCTGATGACGGGGTGCATTTAGTATTTTCAATAATAAAAGAATCGTCAATTACTAATGGCTTTTCATATTGGACTATTGCCCCCAATGGATTAGAGCTTTGATTGTGTATTGATTTTGGTGGAGGAAAGAAAGTTGGTGCTGTTAGATCTCGGTTTAGTCCTAAAACATCTTCAACAATTACTAATCCTGTCATCCATGGATGAACCATACAAAAGTAAGGATACTCTCCTGGTTCTTCAAGTATAACTGAATAACTTGTTCCCATCATTACCAAGCTACTGTCCCAATTTCCATCTGGTCCACTACTAGGAGTTCCTGAAGTTGATGTGTGTGCAGCAGTGTCATTATTTGAAAAAACGACTTCGCCGCCAGCATCAATTGTTACAGTTGCCGGAATGAAGCAGTTTGGTTCACAACCAGGGATTGACGAACCTGCAGCATTTTCAACTATCACATGTTTACCAACATATTCATGAACTTGTGTATCTTTATGACTTACAACTACAATGAAACTTGAACTTCCTGTATTTCCTGCTACATCAGTAGCAAAACAAGTAACTTTAGTATTTCCAACTGGGAATAATGTTCCTGATGCTGGTGTGCATTTAATAGAATTGTCAGACCATGTTCCATCTACATTATCAATTGCAGTGGGAGTATTCCATGTTACTATCTTTGTTCTGGAAGTTTCATTTTGTATGGTTTCAAGTATAATTGATGGTGTTTTTACGATGGGAGGAATTTTGTCAACAAAAATACCATCGCCTACAACTACACCACCTATCATCCATGGATGAACCATACAGAAGTAAGGATATGTTCCTGGCTCATCAAGTGTAACTGAATAACTTGATCCCATCATTATCAAACTACTGTCCCAAACACCGCTTGGACCATCAGCTGGTGTTCCAGCAGTTGATGTATGTGCAGCAGTGTCGTTATTTTGGAAGACGACTTCTCCACCCTTATCTATTTTCACAATATTTGGAATGAAACACTCGTTTGTTTCTTCACAACCAGGGATTGACGAACCTGCAGCATTTTCAACTATTACTTGTCCCCCAAATGATGGTTTAATTGGTTCTACTATCAAAGGTTCTGGTGCTGGTAATTCTGGTACTGGTTCTGATTCTGGTACTGGTGTAGGTGCTGGGTCAGGAATAATATCAGATGTTACAGATGTATCACCAGAATCTATTTTTACATCTATTCCAGGCTTTGTTATTGGTGATGGAGTTGGTGCGACCGTTGACTCCAAACCAATAATGTTGACTGATGCCTTTACTTCGTCTGTAATTAAAACACCGCCACGGTCTGGCCAATCTGTAAATACATTAGTGTAAACACTTGCAACACCTGTTGCAGTATCTTGTGGCAACTCAAATCCTAAAACAATCTCAGATTCTCCTGCACCTAAAGTAGATTTGAAGAATCCAACACCAAGTGTATTGTTTTGTGCATCAAAGACATTAATCGTTACAAGTACTGGGGTGTTTGTACTTGATGTAAGATTGGTTTTAAAGAATGCAAGATTTCCTGCATCATATGTTGAAACCTTTTGCCCTTTATCACTAGTTGATAGAACTTCACTTACTGAAACTTGTGCAGTTGGTTTTGTAGCAGTAAAAGTTAGAGGTGGAGAGTTTACCTCCCATCCATTACCCAAACTCCGTGCATTAACTGTGTATGTTCCAGGTGCAAGACTTTCTTGTAGTGTAAACTTGAGGCTAACACTTCCACCAAAATTAGTAGTAAGTGATTGCAGTAATACCTGACTTGTCTCACCTTCTACACTTAGAAATACGGTCTCGTTAGCTTTTGGAACAGATGTACCCAAGTGTGAATGATAAAGTGTGGCATCAATCTGTATTGTCTCACCAATTTCAATATTTCTGTAGGTTGCACCAACCGGAGTTCCCTGTAAATCTGTTAAAAATATATCAAGATTTGTTGGATTCTCTGCAGAATCAACTGGCTGTTCAATTTGCTCTTCTATCACTTCAAAGTAAAATGATGTGTTTTCTTCAGATGTACCATATGTGGCATTTATTACATAAGTACCAGAAGACGACCAAAGTATATTTGGAGTAAATGATATATTGTATGCACCAATTGAGGATGGTGATTTTTGCTCAATTGCTAATACATTGTTTTCCGAGTCTGTAATTTTGAAAGTTACCTGTTCCCCAGTTACAGGAGAAACATTTCCTGTGGCAGTAATTGTTTCATTATTATAATATGATGCCTTTCCTGGATTTATTGAAACACTTGTCTGGATAGTTTCAGGCACAGATATTTGAGATTTTACATATACACTGAATGATGTAGAGCCTTGGTTTCCTGCAGCATCAGTTGCAGTACATGTAACAGATGTAGTTCCAACAGGGAAAAAGCTTCCAGACTGAGGTGTACAAGTGGGTCCAGATGTTACACCAACGTCATCAGTAGCTATTGGTATTTCATATGTGACTCTTGCGCCATTTGATGTAAAGGCATCAACTGTAATATCAGAAACTCCTTGGAATGTTGGTGGACTGACATCACCTGGTCCTTCCTTGATTACTGTTACAGTAAATGTGTCAGTTGCAGTGTTTCCTGCAGCATCAGATGCAGTACATGTTACTATTGTATTTCCAACTGGGAATGCTGTACCAGATTGTGGTGTACATGTTGGACCAGACGTTACTCCATAGTTATCTGTAGCAGTTGGAGTTGAATATGTTACAACTGTTCCCTGTCCCATAGAAATTGTCTTTGATACATTAGATGGCATTGAAAGATTTGGCGCTTGTGTGTCAGCCAGTGCGGTATAGTTTACTGTGACAGTGAATTCTGCAGTTGTAGTGTTATTTGCTGCATCACGTGCAGTACATGTTACAGGTGTGATTCCAATTTGGAAAAAGCTTCCAGATTCTAGTGTACATGTCACACTTGGTGCAACACCAGAGTTGTCAGATGCTGTAACGTTGTAGCTTACTGCAGTTCCAAGTGAATTTGTTGCAGTTTGTGTTATGTTTTCTGCAGTAATTGTTGGAGGTGTGTCATCAGATGCCGCTTCTAAAACTACAGTAACATCAAATGTTGGAAATTCATCACCTTGTCTGTTTGCGTTAATCCCACCAACTGAATATCCATTACAGTTTACCGTAGTAGTTCCAACTGGGAAAACACCAGTAACTTCAACAGTTTGAAGTGTATTAGTATGAATTGGATTGGAATAGGCGAAACTTTCATCAAAAGACTGTCCTGATATATTACAGAAAAGATTTGTTGGATGCATCTCAAGAGCTGGTCCTTCTGATGTTAAAGTTGCAGTAAATGACACTGTAGCACCATCAGGATCTGTCGTAGTTTGTGTAATGTCATCAGGAACAGTTAGGCTTGGACCATAGTTTTGGTATCGTTCTAAAACTAATGGTGTAGAATATGCAATTAGACTTCCAGAGGAATCATACGCTGCAACTTTGTATTCTCCCGCAGGATGCGAATTGGATGACGATGCTCCACCTTGTCCACGGTTTATACATTGACCTGGAGTAATTCCAAGCTCTTCAATATACGAAGGTGTGTAACTAGGTAGATAATTTGCATCCAGTACTGCAAATCCACCGGATCCCGGAAAATCTCCAGAAGGAACATAATCTGAATTAAGTAACTGAACCGTTGTTGTTCCAGCTGGTGCATTTTCAAATCCAATACAGGAATCAATTGCATAACTCAGAACTGTGTTAAAGTTAGAAGCATCAGCAGGTGTGTCAGCAGGAGGAATATAGAATGGAACTGCTTCTAGAAAAATTTGTGTAGACATACCTTCATCATTTGGATTCAATGTGTTCACATTAGAATAAGATGTAAATGCCTCAACCCACCAGTATCCACCGTTGTTAGCTGTCCAACCACCAATTGTTGTACTATCACCACAGAATGGACATGTATCTTGACTACTGTTGAAAAGACATGATGCATCTGAATCGTTAACATCAAAGGGAGTATATCCTAGAGGATAATCATTTAGTGATACAGCATTTTGTCCAACATCATTCCAGATTAATCTAACAAGTGTTGTTCCAGCTGGTGCATTTTCATATCCAATACAAACATGACCTCCTCCAATATCAGTTTGGACTGTAGTAAATGGAGTTATAACAGCATCCCCTTCTAAAACTACATTGACAGTAAACATCTCAGTTGTCATGGTACCTTCATCATCAGTTGCAGTACATGATATTGAAGTAGAGCCTATCGGGAAAAGAATTGCAGTTCCGCTGCCATCAACTCCATAACGTTGATAGTTACTTTGGCTAAAAAGTTGTTCATGTACTGAATCAATATTTGAAATGCAATCAAAACTCATTATGGTTACATTATCAAGTGCTCGCAATCCAAAAGCGTATGAATATCCATAGGGATCTTCAGTTGTAAAAGTCTGATCTGAAAATGGTGTACCATCAAGCCAGGTAATAACAGGTGGGGTTGTATCAGCAGGAACGCCTGAACCTGTAAGAAGAGTGGTGTCACCAGAAACAACAAGTTTTCCAGTCAACGATGGATGGTTGGGATCATAATATGCGTAAGTTCCAGATTCAGTCATATAGTGTATGAAATGCGAGCCCGGAGTTATCAAACCACTGTCAAAGTGCCCGCTTGGTCCGTCAATTGGATTTCCGCTAGTGATAGTATGGGAAATAGAATCAACATTCCACCATACAACAAAAGGATGTGTATTGTGATTTAGGCTTTGGTTAGGTTGCGAATAACCATATGCCCGCACAGATAATCCGTCTGAGCTAATATCGATTAGATAACCATTGTATTTTGTTATAGTAAAGCTAGCAGTACCAACATTTCCAGCTGCATCAGATGCAGTACAAGTTACTGTTACAGTTCCAGAAAACCATTCAGGATTAGTACTAATTCCAGGAAAATTTTCAGAACTTACTGGTACATCATTTTCTGTACATGTTGGACCAGAAACTACTCCAATGTTGTCAGTTGCAGTTGGAAGTGAATAACCATCGGTAATTCCGCCATAAAACCCAGTATCCGTAAGATATGTGAATCCACTTTGGGCATCACCAAACGTAGGGTAGTTATTTGGATACGAAACCGTGGATAAATCTAATACTGGCGGAATTATGTCAGCAGTTTCAGAGGGATTGTTTACTAACCAATCAATTCCAGCTACAAATGTAGCATCATTAACTTGTTCATTTGACCACCATACAGCATTATTTCTAACCCAGTTTGGAATATCAGTTGAAAGTGACAAGTCTAAAATTGATGTATTGCTTATACCTGAAAACTCTCCATTAGTAATTGCTAATTGCATTAGTTCAAGAAAATTCAAACTTGTAATGTCATTGTTGACCCAATCAATGATATGATTTTGTGTTTCATATG
This sequence comes from Candidatus Nitrosopelagicus sp., assembly GCA_028345295.1. Taxonomy (GTDB): domain Archaea; phylum Thermoproteota; class Nitrososphaeria; order Nitrososphaerales; family Nitrosopumilaceae; genus Nitrosopelagicus. Next base: position 6,906 of record JAOMDA010000004.1, read on the forward strand.
AAAATTCACTAGCAGCAATTGGATTTGCTGGTAGATTGGCAGTTACAGTAAAGCCCGCAGTTGCCACGTTACCTGCAGTGTCACTTGCAGTACATGTTACTGTGGATGTTCCAATTGGAAATTTGTAATAATAATTGTATCCCTCATAAGTCCCACTGTATCCCCAGCTTCCGTAATCAGCTGATGCATTAGATTTGGGAATCTCAAAACCATCAACTGAACATGAATGATTGGCTGGCTGTATTCCGTCTGGTAGTCCGCTTCCCCAATCTCCACCTACATCATCACTTAGCTGAAGATGCCATCCGTCAAACAAGAATCCCGTAGCATCTGGAGGTGTATAACCACCACCTACATTTTCATCAAAAATTAGTGTGTCATTGGCATTTAGATTTCCATTGCCAGCCACATTATTTGGATGCAAAGACCCAGGAATCCTAAATTCAATAGTTGGTGGAGTTGTATCCCCAACTTCTACGACGGTAAACGTTCCTGTCCATACATTGTTTGTCTCATCTGTCTCAGATACTACATTATTTGGATCAACTGTAACTGTAACAGTATAGGTGCCAAGAGCAAAACTACTTAGAATTTCATTACCGCCACTATTATGGAAACTATATCCTTGATTGGGGTTTAGACTCAATGGTGTTGTAGAAAAATTATTCATCACAGATTGCCAACAGTCATCACATAGTACGCTGCCATTTGGTTTTACCACCTTGATATTTATTGATACATTATCAGCAATACCGCTGCCAACATTTTTGATAGTTCCATCTACCCAGTAGTTAGCTTCACCAGCATAGAAATCACCTCCAAAAGGTTCTGGGACAACTCGTGTGCCCTCTAGAATCAAGTCAATAGGCGCAGCAGGTGGAGTATATCCAACCCAACCATTCATTGTTATCCATGGTCTGTAATCATATGCTGCAGCACTACCACTTCCAAAGACCATTGGTCCATTTCCACCTGAACAAAATGCATCTTCTATCCAGTTATCTTGACAATTGTTGGTACTATACAATCCATTTTGCTCATTTTGATAATAGTTTCCACCATATGGTGCATCAAGATTAAAGATGTTATTGTTTCCATTAACATGATAGCCTTTCTCTGTATTGCTGATGAAATTATTATTGTAAACTTGATTATTGTCTGTGTTAACTAGTGTAAATGCACGCCAAAGACTGTTTTTGATTGTGTTTTCTATGACTAGATTATTGCCGTCACCCATGCTGTTTGATGCGATTGAAAATCCTGAATGGTTTCCATCAAGTACATTATTCTTTACAGTTGCAGTATTACCAGTTATTAAAATTCCTGAAGTAAATCCCTTTACTGTTAGATTTTTGATTGTGTTGCCAGAACCTGAATTGAGAATTCCGCCATAACCACTGCCTGTTGGAGTTTCTCCTGTGTCAAGTGTATGAGAATTTCCGTCAAGTGTAATTCCTGAATCATAGATGTTAATGGTGTCAGAAAGGTCTGTGTTTAGCGTACAAGTTTTTGAGCCTTGATTCCATGTACCAATTTCTGAACAGTCACCACCTGATGAAGATATTGTAAATGGACCAACAGGACCCGTGCTTATTCCCTCAAAGTCTGCTTGTCCATTACCAGATGCAGTATTTCCAGTGAATGTATGCATAGAGCCACTGTTTAATTCAAAATAAAATCCGATTGCGCCATTATTGTTTGAAATATTATTTGTAATTATATTATTTTGAGATTGGGAATTAAAATAAAATCCCTGACCACCTGTATTTGTTACAGTATTCGAATCAATTGTATTGCCTGAACCTGCTAGAACTATTCCATTGTTTCCGGCAGAAGTTATTACATTGTTAGAAATTTTGTTATTGTTACTCTGAGAATTACTGTATCCAGGACCGTAAATATTCATTCCCGAACCTGCACTGTTTATTGTGTTATTATCGATACATGCACCTGCGGCATTCAAAGTAATTCCCCAGCCAGGTGTATTAGTTATGCTATTTCCTTTGACAGTTACTGGCGTTGGATTATTACCTGGAGGAGGTTGACCAATTTCAGATAAATCTACAAAGTATGGAATTGTGGTGTTACACGTTCCATCTCCCATAAATCCATCCAAGTGTATACTTCCACCACCACTGCTATTTCCAGAATTTTCAATTGTATTATTTTCAATCACAACACCAGAACCACAATCGGGGCAACTGCCAGTATCATATACATACAGACCATACGAATCTGCATTTCGAATTGTATTTCCAGTTATGGTGACACCGTTTGTTTGGTGTGAGTTAATTCCAACTTTGAAATCTTCAATTATAAGATCTTTTACTGTAGAAAAGTGTGTTTTGTAGAGATAAACACCAGCATCACTCATACCACCTGCATCAGCTCCTGTAAGTTTGTGACCATCACCATCAATTGTTATACCTTCAGTGGAGCCCTCTCCAATGTACGAATCATAAGTAGAGCCTTCCCATATGGCTTGACCTATTTTGATTGCTCCAACGTATGCAGATGTTACTACATCGGCAGTCAATGTACATGTTTTAGTTGATGCATCCCACATTCCAATTTGTGTACAATCTCCACCAGTTGGACTTGGAGTTCCCGGAGGATTGTATGCATAAATGTTCAGTGGAGATGATATAGTAACTGTCCCCTCTGGTATCACAGCAGATTGTGAGATTCCTTCAAAATCAACTCCATTTCCGGTTACTGTATTATCTGAAAATGTTAAAACACTAGAGGATGAATCTGCTACGATTCCCTTATTCGAATTAATTACAGAATTATCTGTCATAGTAAGGAGCTGACTGTTTCTAAGGTGGATTCCAATACCGCTATTACTAATGGTGTTGTTTGTAGTTATACCTCCTTTTGACGTATAATGCTCTATTCCATATTCGCTTGCGCCAGAGATTGTATTGTTATTAAAACAAATGCCTACGGTATCATCATTACCAACAACATTCCAGTCATTTTTAATTCCAATATTTGTACCAGATATTGTATTGCCTTCTATGAGATATGCACTTGAACCAGTACATTGATTGTTTCCTCGTCCATTGTAAGGAAAGATTCCCGTGTAGCTATTGGTAATTACATTATCTGTAATCTTTGAAGAATATCCTGCGACCAGATCAATTGCTGCACCATGAGGATATGATCCTGGAGAGGAAATTGTATTTCCCGTAATTGTTGGTCCAGGATATGGATTTCCAATGGATAATATTCCATGGTAAAATCCATTGATTGTCAAGTTTTTAATTACAACGTTTGATTTGTTTTCCAGAAAAACTCCAGCATTTCCCATCATCCAATGTTTTGTACCACAATTGGTGGTACTACTCATCATACAGTTTTCATCTCGTACACCACCTGAAATTGTGTAACCTGCACCATCAAGAGTGATTCCATCAGAACCTATCTCAACTCCATGATTTGTGCTTACCACACTAATGTTTCCAGTAAGAGTGCATGTCTTTGTTGCATAATCCCAAGTTCCTATTGAACCACAACCAGAGACAACCCCACCAAATTCATCATCAATAATTGTATACGGTGCAATAATATCTTCAAATTCTGCATATGCCTCTCCCAAAAATGATGGAACTAACAGTAGTAGCACTAAGAAAAATCCACTTAGAATACTTACCCTTAGTCCTATATTATGAAATATTCTATCAACCCCTATGTCAATGCCGATCTATTTCGCAGTTTGATCAGGATCAATGGATTTTCAAACTATATAAAATTTCAAAAATTTTTTTATAAAATAATTATTTGGTAAACTACGAAACCCTGTGTTCGTACATTACTTTACTAGCAGTATACTTTTTAGTATAAAATATTGAGAATGCATGTGTGTCTGTGTTCCTGTGTCATACTTCGCAGTTTGGTCTCAGATGACATGGACACACACTAAATTTAATTAATTAATCTACATCAACCACTTCCAACCATTACCATTTTCACACATCAAATTGTCGCCACTATATAGGAGCTTTCTAGAATATAACTCTGACTAGAATTATTCTACAGAAATACGAATCTTCATGCCATCAATGTCGTCATCTTTGTATTCTTTGCATGACTCTTCAAAATCGACTTGCTTTACTCTAACTAAAAATGCAATCTCATCAGTTTTTCCCTTTATCAAATCAAGTGACTCTGAGTCAAGGTCTAAAATTGATGCTTTGGATAAGATATCAGTTGGGTTGTAGCCCCTTTCTTTTCTTAGTGTCTGTAGTCGCCTTGCAAGATCTTTGATCAATCCTTTAGCCATCATTTCGTTGTCTCGTTCAAGTGAAATCATGACTACTAGATTTTGTCTTTTTGCAAACTGGTATTTCTCATCAACATCAAAGTCAACGATGAAATCTTCCTTGTCTAAAACTATGGAGTTTTGGTCTATTTGAAATGTAAATGAACCATTACTGTTCAATTCAGTGATGATTGTCTCAGGATCAGTCTCTGAGAACATTTGTAAAAGTTTTCCCATATCTTGCTTTGCTTTTGGACCAATTGCGCTTCGCTCCAGTTCAATTTTAGGAACTACTGGCAATCCATTTTGTTTTAACTCTAGATACTGTTCTATTCCTTCTGCATTATCAATTTCAAAAATTTTGTAATTTTGAATGTTCATTTGAGATTTGACTAATTCTGAGAGTGACTCTAAGACATTTTTCTGATCTTTTCCAAGACAAATTATTGCCTCATTAAGTGGCCATCTTCTTTTTAGCTTTCCTTTCATTCTAGCAGCAGCTGCCACTGAAACTACGTCCTTTAACAAGTCAAATGACTCTTCAATTTTTTCATCAATTAATGAAGTATCTTGTTTTGGCCAGGTTTCAAGTAAGATGTTTTCTTTTTCACCAAATATCGTACTGTAAAGATACTGTGTTGTAAATGGCGAAAATGGATGAATTAGTATGTCAATTGTCTTTAGTGTCTTTGCAAGGATTGCATAAATTGTAGAACGTCTGTCTTTTTGCGAATCATCTTCGTCCCATAGCTCTGACTTTGTAATTGGAATGTAAATTTGGCTAAGTGAGTTTATCAAAAAGTCTTCTATTGCTTTTCCTGACTCGTGGAACTTGCATGCGTTGTTTGCATCTGTTGTTTTTTGTACCATTCTTTGAAGTTTTGATAAAAGCCAAATGTCAGGTGGGGTAAGTAAGTTGTTTTTCTTTGCCCATTCTACAGTTGTCTCATTTATGTCAAATTTGTCATATTCGCTGTTTTGTCTATAAAATGTATGAAGGTGATAAAGCGTACTGATGACCTGATATGGTCTTGACATGAGCTCTTTTGTGCTAAAGTTTAGTGGTTCAATTGGGCTTGATTTCCACATAAAATAGAATCTGACTAGATCTACTGGATATTTCTCTAAAAGTTCTGATGCCTCAATTACGTTTCCTTTGCTTTTGCTCATTTTATTTCCATTTTCATCTAGTACGTGACCTTGGAATAGAAATGACTTGTAGGGCGACACTGGTGCATTATTCAGTATTACATTTTCAATTAGCAGTGTGTATGCCCATCCTCTCGTTTGGTCAATTCCTTCTGTAAAAAATGGAGCGGGAATTTTTTCCTTGTACTGTGCCTCATCTAAGGAAGCAAATGGAGCAGAACCGCTGTTGTGCCATGTGTCAAGTACAAATTCCTCTCTTTCCATAGTTGCACTACATTTCTTACATTTGATCAGTACATTGTCAATCCATGGTCTATGTAGCTCAAAGTCATCACCATCAGGAAGTTCTGATGAGGCCTCTATGATTTCTTTTCTGGAAAACAGTCTTTCTATGTTACCACACTCTTTGCAGTTCCATATTGGAATTGGGCATCCCCAGAATCTTTCTCGTGATATACACCATGGGTGTTTTTCTTTGATAATTTCTAAAAATCTATTTTTTGGAGCCTCAAAAAAGTATTCAACATCTTCAGCCGCCTTGATTGCTTTGTCATCAAGCTTATCAAGCATGTAAAAGTACTCCCTTCTTGCAAGCCAGACTAGTCCATGGTTGCAACGCCAGCAAAGAGGATATTTGTGTTTAATCTTGCCAATCTTTACTAGTGCATTTTTTTCTTTGATTGATTCTACTAATTTCTCATCAGCATCTCTAACAAATAACCCCGAATATTTTCCTGCATCCTCAGTAAATTTTACTGCATCATCAATTGGGGAAAAAACTGTGACTTTTCTTTTTATTGCAATGTTATGGTCTTCTTCACCATTTGCAGGGGACAAATGCACAAGCCCACTTCCTGCGTTTACATCAACAAAATCTTCTGCAACTGTAACATGATAGTTGTCTTGTTTTGCAATTTCTGCAAGTTTTGGAATCTCATCTAAAAGTGGATGAATGTATTTTTTGCCCTCCATCTCAGAGCCTAGAAATGTTTTTTCTATTTTGTAGTCTTCAATTTTTACCTCATTCATGAATTCTTCTAGTCTAGTTTTTCCTACAATCCATGTTTCACCATCTACTGCAATCTCTACATATTCTTCTTTTGGATTTACACCAACCATTGCATCTGTAACTAGTGTAAATGGCATTGTAGTCCAGACAATCAAAAATTTATCCTCTTCTGCAAGTTTTACTTTGTAATATAATGACGGATCTTTTACCATGTCATAGCCTTGATTTACTTCAGAATGACTAAGTGATGTCTGGCAGCTTGGGCAGTATGCTACTACTCTAAACCCTTCAGTAAGTATATCATTTTCAAACGCCTTTTTCATTAATTTCCATTCATTTTCAATAAATTCATCTTTGTATGTCCAGTACGCATTATCCTGATTGAGTGACATGCCTAACATGTCATCAGCTTCAACCCATTTTGCATGATATTTTTTTACAATTTTTTTACATTCAGTTACAAGCCTTTCAATGTCTTCTGATGTTGTAATGTCATTTTTACCATTTTCAACTCCTAACTCTTTTTCTGCTTGAAGTTCTACTGGAAGTCCTTGTGTGTCCCATCCTGCATTAAAAATTACTTTGTTTCCCAGTAAGACATTGTATCTGTACCACAAGTCTTTGAAAACTCGACCTCGAAGATGACCAGCATGAGGTATTCCATTCATTGTAGGAGGACCCTCGATAAACATAATTTCATTTGTTTTATCACCAGAGTCTTGAATCATCTTTGCCACATCCTGATTTTTCAAGTCCTCATTGACAATTTTTTCAATTTCTTTGATATCGAAGTTTTCTACTTGTTTCATCTAACGTCTGGAATGTTTTTTCCTATAATAATAATCTCTTTGAATATATAGTACAATTCTGTTGTATAATTATTGGTAAATGTTTTAGTTGTTGGCTCTGGTGGACGCGAACATGCCTTATCCTGGAAATTATCACAGTCAGATTTAGTTGATGAAGTTTTTGTTGCACCTGGGAATGGTGGAACATTACAAAATATTCCAATTCCTGTTGATGATATTGATGCATTAGCAAATTTTGCGCAAGAAAAAAGTTGTTTTACAGTAGTTGGTCCTGAAGCCCCTCTGGCAAATGGTTTAGTTGACAAATTCACTGAGAAGGGTCTGCCAGTATTTGGTCCATCAAAACAAGCTGCACAATTAGAATCTAGTAAAATTTGGGCTAAAGAATTTATGAAAAGAAATGACATTCCGACAGCTGATTTTGAGATATTTGATGACGCACAAAAAGCAAAAGAGTTTGTCAGTACATATGAGAAACAAGTAGTAATCAAGGCTGATGGTCTTGCAGCAGGTAAGGGAGTAATTGTTTGTAGTAATAATGACGAAGCAAATGATGCAATCGATAAGATTCTAGTCAAAAAAGAATTTGGAGATGCAGGCTCAAAAATCATAATTGAAGAAAGAATTGATGGTATTGAGGCATCATACATTGCATTATGTGATGGATTAGTGGGAATTCCTATGGCTACAAGTCAAGATCACAAAAGAGCTTACGATGATGACAAGGGACCAAATACTGGCGGCATGGGTGCATATTCACCAACACCTGTGATAGATGACAAACTTGGTAGTGTAATACAAGAAGAAATTATTGGTAAAACAATTTCATCAATGACTAAAGAGGGAATTGAGTTTCGAGGATTCCTTTACGCTGGAATAATGATTCGTGATGGTAGACCATATGTTTTAGAGTATAATGTACGAATGGGTGATCCTGAATGTCAGCCAATATTGATGCGTTTAGATTCTGATTTGTTCAAGTATCTCAAAGCTTCATCTGAAGGAAAATTAAATGATTTACCAAAAATTTCTTGGAAGGATGAATCAGCAGTTTGTATTGTTTTGGCATCAAATGGATATCCAAATTCTTATCCTAAAGGAGATGAAATCTCTGGTCTTGATAATATCTCTGAAAATTCTTTTGTTTTTCATGCAGGAACAAAAAATGAAGGTGGACGAATTATTTCAAACGGAGGTCGTGTTTTAGGTGTTACCGCATTAGGTTCTTCCCTAGCTGATGCAATAAATAATGCATATAGTGTTGCAGAAAAAATTCATTGGGAAAACAAGTATCAACGAAGTGATATAGGAAAAAAGGGGCTTTCCTATCTATGATGTTTTAATAATATCAGTTTCTGTTACAACCCAATCCATTTTAACATCATACTCTGAAGTTGGAATTGATTTTACAATTTGTTTTGAATATGTTAATGCAATTTTGGTTGGATTATTTTTTGTAAGGTATTTATCATAAAATCCATAGCCATAACCGAGTCTATTTCCATTATTGTCTAATCCTATGCATGGAACTAGTATTACATCATGATTTTCTTCTATAGGGCAGTTTTCTTTTGGTTCTGAAATATTAAAATTGCCTTTTTCAAGCTTTGTTACATTCTCAATTTTTCTAAAAACCATTGTATCATCAGAGACTTTAGGTAATGATACTATTTTTTTTTCATTTAATAGGAATTTGATTATATTATTGGTTTGGACTTCACTCCCAATGGAATAATAGCATCCAATTGATTTCGCTTCAGAGAATGATTTCATTGTTTTCAATTTTGACAAAATTTTTTGAGCGTGAATCCCCATAATCTCAAATGACATAGCGTCTCTTTTTTCTAAAAGATGCTTTCGTAAAGCATCTTTTTCAGGATTAGATGTCAATTCCCTTGCTTAATGTAGCTGCAGTAATAGTATTTTTCAAAAGCATTGCAACAGTCATTGGACCAACTCCACCTGGAACAGGTGATGCATATGACGCTTTAGAAATTATTTCATCAAAATCTGAGTCACCTTTTAGTTTCCCATCATAATGAGTTGTTGCAACATCAATCACTATTGCATTTTCTTTAATCATATCACTTGTAAGTGTAAATTTGTCTCTATCACCAACGCCACTAATTACAATATCAGCATTTTTACAAACCTCTTGTAAATTTAGAGTTCTAGAATGACATGTGGTCACTGTAGAGTTTCTTTGTAATAGTAAATGGTATAATGGTTTACCTACAAGATTACTTCTGTTAATAATTACTACATTTTTACCTTCAAGAGAAATTTTGTAATAGTCAAACATCTCAATAATTCCTGAAGGGGTGCATGGCTTTAGTATGCTACTGCCAATAGATAATAGCCCAACATTATGTGGTGTTAACCCATCTACATCTTTTTCTGGTAGTATCCTTGATGTTGCCTCAAATTCATTTAATTCATTTGGCAATGGGAGTTGTAATAAAATACCATGTACAGATGCATCATCATTTAGAGAATCAATTAATTCATTTAATTTTTTTTGTGTAATGTCTTCAGATGGTTGATGGTCTTGTGTAATTATTCCAACTTCTTCACATGCTTTATGCTTGTTTCTAACATAAGTTTGAGATGCTGAATTGTTACCTACAAGAATTGTTGCTAGGCATGGTGTAATTCCTTGCTCAGATAATTTTTTCACAATTTCTGATACTTCCTGTTTGACATTTTTAGCAACTTCCAAGCCATCAATTTTTATTCCAGTCATAGAAAAAAATAGGATTTTGTTCTTATTTAATTACACTATACTAAGATTTTTAGATTCATCGTATTGATTTAATGTATGAAATATGAATATGACACTGATGCATATCTTAAACAAATTTCTAATTCAAATTCTTATTTTAATACATTTCTTGATAAAAAATCCTTAGCAGCTGGAGTTTTGTCATTAGATCCAGGTGAGGAGGATGCACAAGAACCACATGAATCTGATGAAATGTATTACGTGTTAAAAGGAAATGGCTTCTTACGAATTAAAAAAAATGATTATAAATTAAAGCCTGGAAAAGCATTTTTTGTCCCAAAAAACACACAACATTATTTTTTTGGTAACACAAAAAAATTAACAGTTTTGTATTTTTTTGGCGGATCTTGATTTCTAATCAAGTATCATAGCTCGTTTTCCTGATAAACGAATTTTTTTTCTTGCAAAAAGTTTCACTGCTTCTGGATAGATTTTATGTTCTTCTGTTAGAATTCTTTTTGATAGTGTTTTTTCATTATCGTTATTTCTAACTTTAACTACTGACTGTAAAATGATTGGACCAGAATCTACACCCTCATCAACAAAATGTACTGTACATCCTGAAAATTTGGCTCCATTTTGTATAGCTTGTTTTTGTGCATTTAATCCAGGATATGCAGGAAGTAATGCTGGATGAATGTTAAAAATTCTATTTTTATATTTTTTGATAAAATGTGGACTAATAATTCTCATAAATCCTGCAAGACAAACAAGTCCATTTCTTGGAGTTACACCATTTTTTTCTAGTTCCTTAATTATTTTCTTATCATACTGAGTTCTTTTATTTTTGAATTTTTTACTGTCTATAACTAACGTTTTAACTCCTAATTTTTCTGCAATTTTCAATCCTTTGGCATTTGGTTTATTTGATATTACAATTGATGGGTTTATTGGAATTCTTTGCTTTTTTATTGTTTTTAGAATTGATTCCATGTTGCTTCCTCTACCAGAAATTAAAATTCCCAAGTTTTGCAATAATCTCTTTTATGATGTCATTAAAATAAAGCATTGGTTTGTAAACAATCGATCAATATTGTAATTTATAATCAAAATGTGAGTTAGAATTACATGGGAAATGTTAGATTAACAAAAAACGGTATCACATACAAAAATAACAATACTTCAGTATATCTTGATCCAAAAACCGTACAAAATGAAGGTATTAATTTTGTTTCACATGCACATATAGATCATCTACCAAACGGCGGGTCAGGCAAAATTATAGCATCAAAAGAAACAAACGAGATTGCAAAGATCCGTGGGCATTCATTTGATTCTCAGGATTCCTTGGATGATTTTTCACTAATTGACAGTGGTCATATCTTAGGCTCAAAAGGTCTACTTTTTGATGATATTTTCTATACTGGTGATATAGCTTTGCGTGACAGAGGTTTTCTAAAGGGTGCAAAAATTCCAAAATGTAAAACCTTGATTACTGAATGTACATTTGGTTTACCAGAATTCACATTTCCTGGTATTAGACAAGTTGTTGAAGAAGTTAATGAAATAATTGCAGGTTTGTATACAAATGGAATACCTGTATTATTGCTTGGTTATGAGCTTGGCAAATCTCAAACAATCTCTCAATTGTTTGATAGTTGGGAGCCAATGTATTATCATGATTCAGTCAAAAAAATGAATGACTTGCACAGAAAGCTTGGTGTACCATTAAGGGAGGAAATTAGTTACTCAGAAGCAAAATCAAGTGGTTTACTAGAAAAAAAACCATGGGTTATGGTGGCACCTATGATGAGCTCAAAAAATAAATTCATACAGGAAATGAAACTAAAGTATGGAGCAGTAACAATTGGATTTAGTGGATGGGCGAAATCAAAAAAATTTGGATTTACTAGAGGGACTGATTACTCTATTCCATTAAGTGATCATTGTGATTATAATGAACTGATTGATTTAGTCCAGTGTTCTGGAGCTGAGAAAATCTATACAATACATGGATTTGTAGATGAATTTGCTCAAGACTTAGTTAGTAAAGGTTTTTCTGCACAGCCACTACGTAAATCATCTTTGGACGAATTTTGCTAATTTAATTTTCTTAATTTTCTATTATACATAACACCAAATCTATGTGTTTCATCTCTAGCGTACTGTAAAATTTTTATTGAATCCTTATTTTTTGTGATAATAATTGATTTAGCTCGTCTCGGAACAAAAATTTCTTCATTCTCTTTTGCTAATGAAATACATGGGATTTCCACTCCAACATCTTTTAATGCAGACACTGCTGCGTTAAGCTGTCCTTTTCCTCCATCAATTACTATTAGATCTGGAAATTCACTTTTCTCTTTTTTTAAACGCAAATATCTTCTCCCAACAATTTCATTAATCATAGCATAATCATCCCTTCCACCAATTGTCTTAATCTTAAACTTCCTGTAGCCAGATTTGTCTGGTTTGGCATCAACAAATCTTGCCATGGAGCCTACTGCATATTCATCACCATGATTTGAGATATCAAAACATTCGATTATGCGTGGAACTGATGGTAATTTGAGAATATCTCTAAGTTCAATCAATCCAGGCTCTGCATTTTTATTTTGAATAAGAGCGATATTTCGAAGAATTAACTCTATCATTTCTTTTCTTTTTCCCTTATCACCGTGAATGATTTTTACTGAAAATCCAATTCTGTCTGACAGTGCTTTTTGAAGAGATATTTTATCAGAAATCTCCTCACTAGTTACTATGGTTTTTGGTATTTCATGTGTAGTGTAGTATTGGTATAGAAAATTTGTGAAGTTATTGTCTCCAATAAGATCAAATGAAAACTTTTCACTGTCTCTAATTACTCCATGTGTTTGCCGAAACGTCATAACTATTGCATCATGTTTATCATATTTTATTCCAAAAAATTCTTCATCTGATTTTCTCACAGTTTCCATTTTTTTTCCTGAATTAATGCTTCCTAGCCGTTCAAGCGTATCTCTTATTTCAATTGCTCTTTCAAATTGCTGTGATTTTGAAGCCTCTTTCATCTGTTTTTTTAATTTCAGACTAAATTCTTTCATTTGTTGTTTACTTTTTAAGATTGATTCCAAGTTTGAAATGTTTTCATCGTATTCTTTTTGTGCTGTTGTAAATTCACATGGTGCATCACAATTTCCTAAATGATATTCAAGACATGCCTTTTTTGGTAGTGTTTTACAAATTCTAACTTTGAATGTTTTTCGAAGTGAGCCAATTGTCAGCAGTTTAGAACTACCTCTTGTGAAGGGACCAAAAATTTTACCTCTTCCAATAAAATCACCTTGCCTTGTTCTTCGTGTAACTAGTAATCTTGGAAACTTTTCATCTGTAATTCTCAGATATGTGTATCTTTGTTGATCTTTTAATTCTATATTGTATATTGGTCTATATCGTTTAATCATATTTGATTCAAGTAAAAATGCTTCACTTTCATTATCTGTTAATAGAAACTCTATACCTGCAATCTTTGAAACAAGTTTTTGTGTTTTATAATTTTGATTCTTTAAAAAATATGTTTTTACTCTATTTTTTAGATTTTTTGCTTTTCCAATGTAAATTATTTCCCCCTCACTATCTTTCATTAAATAAATTCCAGGTTCTTTTGGTATGGAAATCTTTGATATGTCAAATGTCATGATTTCATCAGTTTTTTTAGATATTTCCCTGTGTAACTTTTTGAATAATTGGCTATTTGCGATGGGGATCCTGTGGTAACTAGGTATCCACCATCATCTCCACCTTCAGGACCTAGATCTACAATCCAATCTGAATTTTTTATCACATCCATGTTATGCTCAATTACAATAACGGTATTTCCTAAATTGACCAGTCTGTTTAAAACATCCAGTAGTTTTTGAACATCTGCAAAATGTAAACCAGTTGTTGGCTCATCTAGAATGTACAGTGTTTTTCCTGTACCTCTTTTTGATAATTCTGATGCAAGTTTTACTCTTTGTGCTTCACCACCTGATAATGTAGTCGATGATTGCCCAAGCTTGATGTATCCGAGTCCAACATCAAACACCGTTTGTAATTTTCTTTTAATGGCTGGTATATTTTCAAAAAATTCTAATGCTTCTTCTACAGTCATTTCTAAAATATCTGCAATATTTTTTCCTTTGTACATTATACCTAGCGTTTCTGAATTGTATCTTTTTCCATTGCATTCATCACATCTTACATAAACATCAGACAGAAACTGCATCTCGATTTTTTTAACTCCATCTCCTTCACATGCAAAACATCTACCAACAGCTACATTAAATGAAAACTGACCTGGAGTATAACCTCGTTCTTTTGATAATTCTGTATTTGAATATAATTCTCGAATAGGTGTAAATGCGCCAATATACGTAGCTGGGTTTGATCTTGGGGTTCTACCAATTGGAGATTGATCAATTGATATAATCTTATCAATATTTTCTACTCCTGATACATCTTTATGTTTTCCTGGAAGTCCGGTTGTTTTGTAGAAGTAAGAAGAAAGTGATTTAAGCAAAATATCATTGACAAGTGTAGATTTTCCTGAACCAGAAACACCTGTAACTGAAATTAGATAGCCTAGTGGAAATTCTACATTTATATTTTTTAAATTATTTTCTTGTGCACCTTTAACAATAATTTTTCCTTTTTGTTCTCTTTTCTTTTCTTTAATCTTGATTAAATTATGATCCTTTAGGTAATCTCCTGTTATTGATTTATGATTATTAAGAATCTGTTTAAGAGTACCCTCAAATACAACATTTCCTCCATGTACGCCTGCACCAGGTCCTAAATCAACAATCCAATCTGAATTTCTAATAATTTCTTCATCATGTTCAACCACAATTACTGTATTTCCCAAATCTCTTAATTTTGATAATGTTTTAATCAGTCTTGCATTATCCCTCTGATGTAATCCTATTGTTGGTTCATCTAATACATACAATACGCCTGTCAAGTTAGAACCAATCTGTGTTGCAAGTCTTATTCTTTGAGATTCTCCACCAGAAAGTGTTGCGCTTGATCTATTTAATGAAAGATAATTTAGTCCTACATTTCTTAAGAATTCTAATCTTTCTCTAATCTCTTTGAGAACGTCTTTTGCAATAAATTGCTCAGTTTCTGTTAGCTTTAAACCATTAAAAAAATCATAGGATGAATCAATTGAAAGATCGCATACATCCATAATATTTTTTGAATTAATTTTAACTGCAAGTGCTTCTGGTTTTAGTTTTTTTCCTTGACATGTAATGCATGGAGTATCTCGCATGAATTGTTTTAGCCATTCTCTCTTTGCTTCAGAATCGGTTTCCATAAATTTTCGTTGTAGGTTGTTTAACACTCCTTCAAATGCGTCTGTATATTCCCAAAAAGAATCACTGTTTTTGGATTCATATGAAAACTTCATGACATCATCGCTTCCATGTAAAATAATGTTAATCTGCTTTGATTTCATCGTATTAATCGGAGTCATCAAATTAAAACCAAATTTTTTTCCAACTGCACGCAATTCTTGACGTCTAAATGATTGAAATCTTCCACTCCATGGAACAATTGCACCATCCAAAATGGACTTTGATTTATCAGGAATAACCAAATTTGGATCAAATTCCATCTTTACTCCCAATCCATTACATTGTTTACACATTCCAAAAGGTGAATTAAATGAAAATGTACGTGGTTCTAATTCACCAACTGTAATTCCACAATGTGGACATGCATTATTCTGAGAAAAAATTTTTTCATTTGTATCTGATGTTATAAGTACTGAACCCTGTGCCGATTTTAATGCAGTTTGAACAGACTCAAAAATTCTACTTTTTTCTGCCTTGTTTGCAGTAATCCTATCAACTATAATCTCAATGTTATGCCATTTCTGTCTATCAAGTTGTGGAAATTCATCTTCCAATGATATGTTTTCCCCATTAACTCTAGCTCTAGAATATCCATCCTTTTTCATCTGCTCAAATAATTTTTCATATGTTCCTTTTTTTCTTTGTACTAATGGTGCTAAGACAAGAATCATTTTTTTATTAAATTCTTTTATTACCGAATCTGTTATTGATTCAATTGATTGACTTGAAATTTTTCTTCCACAATTTGTACAATGAGGAATCCCAATCCTTGCAAACAGAAGTCGTAGATAATCATAGATCTCTGTAGTTGTTCCAACAGTTGAACGTGGATTTTTGCTTGTAGTTTTTTGCTGAATTGAAATTGCAGGCGATAGTCCATCAATAGAATCAACATCTGGTTTATCCATCATTTCTAAAAATTGTCTTGCATAAGACGATAGTGATTCAACATATCTTCTTTGTCCTTCCGCATAAATTGTATCAAATGCAAGAGTTGATTTTCCTGAACCTGATAAACCACTAATTACAACAATTTTATTTTTTGGAATATTTACGTTAATATTTTTTAGATTATGATGTCGAGCACCTTTAACTTTTAATTCATTTTGATTCATCTTTATCTAACTCCATTTGAATTCTTTTTATTTTATCTCTACATTGTATCGCATTTTCAAAATCTAAATCTTCAGCAAATGTTTTCATTTTAATTTCAATTTCAATTTTTTGTTTTTTCAAGTCAGTTTTTGATTTATTTTTAATTTCATCAAGTTCTGTTTCTTGGTCTGGTATTGACTTGATTATTGTTTTTGGAATTATTTTGTTGGTTTTATTGTACTGTATTTGTTTCTCTCGCCTTCTTTTTGTTTCTAGTAATGCTGATTTCATTGATAATGTAGTATTGTCTGCATACATGATTACCCTTCCTTCTGAATTTCTGGCGGCTCTACCAAATGTTTGAATTAAGCTTGTTTTATTTCTCAAAAATCCTTCTTTGTCTGCATCTAATATAGCAACAAGTGATACTTCAGGTATATCTAATCCCTCTCGAAGAAGATTTATTCCTACTAGTACATCAAATTCGCCTAATCTTAGCTGTCTAATTAATTCAGTTCTTTGAAGACCTTGAATTTCTGAATGTAAATAACGGACACGAATTTCTTTTTTAGATAAATATTCTGCTAGGTCTTCCGCCATTCTTTTTGTTAGTGTTGTTACTAGTATTCTTTGATCTTGTTTCACACATTTTGTAATTTCTATTATCAAATCATCCATCTGACCCTTTGAATTACGTATTTCCACTTCAGGATCAATTAGACCTGTAGGTCTTACAAGCTGTTCTACTATTTGTGATGATTTGTGTCGTTCATAGTCAGCAGGAGTTGCTGAAACAAAAATAGTATTTTTAATTCGTTTTTCAAATTCCTCAAATTTTAGTGGCCTATTATCAAATGCACTTGGAAGCCTAAATCCATAGTCAATTAATGATTTTTTTCTAGAGTAATCTCCTTTGTACATACCATGAAGTTGTGGTAATGTAACATGTGATTCATCAATTACAAGTGTAAAATCATCACCAAAAAAATCAAGTAAACAAAAGGCTGGTTCTCCAGGTATTCGTCCATCAAAATGTCTTGAATAATTTTCAATTCCTGAACAGTAGCCTAATTCCTCAATCATTTCCAAGTCATATTTTGTACGCATTTCAAGGCGTTGTCGTTCTAATTCATTCAATTTTGGTAATGTTTCTTTTAACTCTCCTCTGATGGATTTTATTGCTTTTTCTTTGACATCTTTTGCAATTATGTAATGTTTTGCAGGAAAAATTCTGATAGATGCAATATTCTTTTTTTCTGATAATGACACATTGTCTAGTATTGTAATTTTTTCAATCTCATTACCAAATAATGAAATACGTATAATATCTTGAGAATATGCTGGTATGATATCAATTGTATCACCCTTAACTCTGAAAAATCCTGCTTTCATTTCGATATCGTTTCGCTCATATCTAGCATTTATCAAATTCTTAATCAAATCTGTTCGAGAAATTTCTTTTTTTACTTGAATTGTCACTGCCATGTCTTCCCATTCTTTGGGTGAGCCTAGTGAATAGATACATGAAACAGTTGCCACAATAATTGTTGGTTCTTCTGAAAGTAACATTGCAGTTGCCTCTAGCCGAAGTTTTTCTATTTTTTCATTAATCTGTGTATCTTTTTCAATATAGGTATCTGTTTGTACTATATAGCTCTCAGGTTGATAGTAGTCATAATAACTTACGAAATATCCAACATTATTATTTGGAAAAAACTGTTTTAATTCTGAATAAAGCTGTGCTGCGAGAGTTTTATTATGAGATATTACTAGTGTATTTTTTCCAGTTCTGGCAACAGCATTTGCAATTGTGAATGTTTTTCCACTACCTGTTACACCTAACAATGTCTGATTTTTTCTTTTTTTGATGCCTTCCACTATTGCATCAATTGCAGATGGTTGATCTCCCGTTGGCACAAACTCTGAATTTAGTTTGAATTCATTTATTTTTTGCAATAAGCAAGATCATTCTAAAGAAAATTTAAAGCAATGGTAATTCAGGAATATCAACAAACAGCTTCTTCTATAGTCTGCCCTGGGAAGTTTCTATCAAACCAATCAGCATAACTGGGTTCATTGTTATATCGATCTAAATAATGCTGCAAGTCCTTTTCAGAATCTGGAAATCCAGGAATCTTAGTTGCTGACACAAGCATCTGTGTGTTATCACATGTTGCACGTTCTAATACAGTTGTGTTATCTGTTGAATCAAAATCTAGTAATAATACACCAGCACCACCACCAATAACTATTATTGAGATTATTCCAATTATTGCAGCGTTCTTACCAAATGAAGATGATTTTTTCTTTTTTGGTATACCTCGCTCAATTTGTGTAACAAATTTCTCTTCTAGTGAGGGTTTACTTTCTATGGAGTCATCAATTTCACCT
Organism: Candidatus Nitrosopelagicus sp.; assembly: GCA_028345295.1. Lineage (GTDB taxonomy): Archaea > Thermoproteota > Nitrososphaeria > Nitrososphaerales > Nitrosopumilaceae > Nitrosopelagicus. The sequence goes on from JAOMDA010000004.1 coordinate 25,726, forward strand.
GCAACTTTTTGTAAATACTTTTTTTCATACTCATCAAAGCTTGATGGTTTACTAGGTGAATTGGTTTCTATTGAATTTTGTAATTCTGGAGTTACCGTTTCGTTTATTTCACTAGAATTCGATTTTGAAGTTTGAATTTTTGGTGGTTTGTAATCACTGTATTGTGTTTTATTAATTCTTGAGAAACTTGTAGTTTTTTCTTTTTTTGGATCTATTTTTTTCATCTTTACTCTTTGTCTTGGAGCTAGATATTGTGAGACTAATGCCTCAACATATTTTCTATCTTCTAATGAGATTAAGCTTCTTTTTTGAAATGACTGGATAATTTTTTTTAGGCGGTCAGGATTACCCCTTCCAGTTTCTAATAGTTTTAGTGCATCATCAATTGTAGAGTCTGACATTTGATCAATTAATCCATAAAATCTTTATAAAAATTGATATAAATTACCACTCTACATCTTTTTCTAGTTTAATTCCATCGTCTGACACTGAAAACCCCATTATTTTTAGTGTGTTTCTTGCTGTTTTAGAATTACGTTTAAAAATATTTTTTGCCAACTCTAGTTTTTCAGTGGGTCTCAAATTTTGACCAATCTTATATTTCCCACGCATAGTATGTGGGGTTACTTTGATTACCGCAACCTCATTTAGAACTTCCATTTTTGGATCCATTGGTTCATACCCACCTTCAGGTTGATATTTTTTCATTAGTGAGTTTAGAGCTAATGTTTTTTCCTTAGTGTCTTCAATAATTTCGCACATTCCTTTCATAACCACGCTGATGTATAAAGTGTCAGCAAGTGATGCATCAGTTGGATCAAAGAAATAAGATGGCAAAAATTCTAAACTTCTGTCTACCTCAAATCCAGCTTTTCCATTTCTCTTAATATTTTCTAGTTTTTCACCTCTTATGTGAGAATGCATGTAGATCACATCATTAATAAAAACAAAATTCATTGGTATGATTTGCGGAAACCCATCTGTATCTATAGTTGCAATTCTACCAGTTGACTCAGAATTTAAGAATTCTATAATCTTTTTCTTAGACTTTATCTCTAATTTTCCTAGTAATTGCATATTTTATTTGTCAAGAACTAGGGTTTATTTTTGTTGATCTTTAAAGTATGGAATGACTTTGCTTGCAAATTTGTCAATTGAGCCAAAATAATTTGAACCCCAGAATCTTATTACAAAATGGTTAACACCTGCTTTTAGAAATCTCTCAAACACCTGAATTACATCATCAGGGGTTCCAACACCAGTAGAAGATCTTGCAATACTATCAGGAATTTTTGTTGCGGCTTCACGCATCTTAACAATCCAATCTTGATTAGACATAGAATATTCTGTAAAGTATTTTACAAAATCAAATCCTTCAATATCTTTTAGTTCATGGACTCTAAGAATTTCTGGTTTAAACAAACTAACCTTAACGGCTTCTTTCATCTTTGCCCATGAGGCCTCTCCATCATCTGAAAAGTAAACATCAATGTCTAGTGCCATTTGAAAATTATTTTTTTCTTCCTCAGTTCTATCATTTTTATTCATCGAGTCAACGATTTGATCTTTGTGATCTTCAAATAATTCAGGTGTATAACCAATTGGTAACCAACCTTCTCCATATTTTCCAGTTAGCGCTAAAGTTCTTTTTCCACCTGATGCCATGTATGTTGGTGGATGAGGTTTTCGTATTGGTGGTGCTTGTAGGCATGCACCTTCTAATTTGTAATATTTACCTTCAAAATCAACGGTGTTATCAGGTGTTGAACCATATAGTTTTTTGATTACTTGAATTTGTTCTTCCCATTTTGAAACCGGTTTCTCAAATGGAATACAGAATTCTTTTAGATTTTGTGCTTCACCTGCACCGATACCTAAAATGGCTCGTCCTTTAGATATTCTATCTAGTGTAATTGCGGCTAATGCTATATTTGATGGATGTCTTCTTATTGCATCAGTTACACATGTTCCAAGCTCAACATTGTTTGTTACAGCTGCAATGGAAGACAACATTACCCATGGATCTAAAACAATTGCATTTTTCCATTGTGGAACATTTGTATGATCCATATAGAAAATTGAATCATAACCAGTTTTATCCGCGAGCATACATGCAGTCAAAATTTGATCTTCAGTATAACCTGCTCTTGCAACATTAAGTCCATTTTGAATTCCAAACTTTATCATTATTTCAAACCTTTCATTTTGGTGTTAATATGCATTTTATAAAGCATGAGAAATTTCTCTGCCTAAAATAAAATAAATAATTAAAGATTTCCAGAATTAATGTCATTTAGACATTGAATAACATCTTCTTTTGAAATTGGTATTGGATTTGGATCTAGATGTCCTTTATCGGTCATAACAATATCTGCTGCCTCACTTACATCAGCTTTGAGTTCCATCTTGTCAAATCCTAATTTCTCAATTACTTCTTTGAATCTATCATAGAATATTGATTTGTTATGTTTATGTGCTACAGTAGTACAAGATGACAATGAAAATCCATGAGGAACTCCCTCATTTGAAAATACATATGATAATGCATGTCCTAACGTAGTAGAGCAGTTACCAAATCCCATTCCAGATAACATTGAACCATATGGATAATTTTCTGGTTTATCATTAATTATTGCATCATAAAGTACATCAAATGCTTGTTTGCATAATGTTCTTGTTAGATTGTTTCCAAGTTTACTATCATATCCTTCTGTTGCTTGTGCGCATGCATCACAAACAGAATTTTTAAGAATTTGTTCTGGGGTTCCATTCATAAAGTAAGAGTCAATAACTGCTCTATCTGCAAGGAATCTGTCTTCTCGCAGTAATTTCTTTTTTCCATCAAACTTAAGTACACAATACGTCGTCATTTCAGCCCCTGTACCAAACGTTGTTGGAATTAAAATTTTTTCTACTCCAAATTCTGATGCAGAGTATTTTACAACATCAAGTGAACTTCCACCACCAAGACCAATTAATACAGATGGTTTTTTTTCTTTATATTCAGATATTAGAGCATTAACATCATCAATTGATGGTTCTGGTGTAACTTTATCGAATAACATGTAATCTTGAATTCCCATTTTATCCAGCCATTTATCAGATAGTGCTGGAGGAGCAGTTGTTACTACTAATGCATTTTTTGGGTATTCAGCTTCTGATAGTGCATTTTCACCAAATTCAATCTTTTTTGGAAGTAACACTTTATCCATAATAGATTGGATTCTCTTTCTCTTTTTATATCTTACAACCTAGAAAGACTTTAAGTCATTTTTTATTTCATTACATAGATGCTAAAAACTAACTATGTTCTAAAAAATAACAAAAAAATTTATGATGATGTAATAAAGATTCTTGGCGAGGGATTATTACATGCAAATCCTCAGATTGGACTTGATCAATATTTTTTAAAAAACAAGATAAAAATTAAAAATTCTATAATCAATCTTAAAAAATTTGATAACGTATATCTAATTGCAGTTGGAAAAGCTGCAGATTCCATGGCACAGTTTGTAACATCAAAAATTAATCTTACAAGTGGAATTATTGTTATGCCATCAAGCTATAAACCACTTTTTCATAAAAAAAATATACGTCTTTTTATGTCTGGCCACCCATTACCTAATTCTCATAGTTTGAAGGCAGGTAAATACATGAAAAATTTTATTGCGTCTACTACAAAAAATGATTTTATAATTTTTTTAATTTCTGGTGGTGGCTCAGCATTAGTCACAATTCCTAATAAAATATCATTAAAAGAGAAAATCAATGTTAATCAGAAATTAATTCAATGTGGTGCAAATATCAATGAAATTTCATGTGTGAGAAAGCATCTTTCAGATATCAAGGGTGGTAAATTAATTGAGGGAATGTCTTGCACTGGAATTTCCTTTGTACTTTCAGATGTAATAGGTGATGATCTCAGTTCAATTTCTTCTGGTTTAACATATTCTGATAAAACTACTTTTTCAGATGCAATAAAAATAATTAAAAAATATAAAATTGAAAAAATGATATCAAAGAACGTAATTAGTGTTTTAAACAGTGGTAGAAATGGAAAAATTCCTGAAACACCTACAAAATCTAAGATTAAAAATATCATAATAGGTAATAACAAAAAGTCTCTTGTTGCTATGAGAGACAAGTCTAAAAAATTAGGGTATTCAACAAATGTAGTTTTTAATTTAAATTCCAATGTTAAAGTTGCAGCAAAAAAAATTGCTAAAAAATCAAAGATGACAACAAATTCATGTATAATATTTGGAGGTGAAACTACCGTTAATGTTATGGGTAAAGGAAAGGGTGGAAGGAATCAGGAATTAGTTTTACATATAGTAAGAGAGTTACGAAATTATTCATGCATTATTTCGTCAATTGGGACTGATGGTGTTGATGGTAATACTAAATTTGCGGGCGCAATTATTTCAACTCATGATGTACCACCATTTGAAAAGTTTTTAAAAAATAACGATTCGTTTAATTTCTTTAAGAAGTTTGGTGGATTAGTATGTACTGGGCCAACTCATACAAATGTTAATGATATAGGTGTGATCATTAAACAAACTCTCTAGAATCTTTGCCTGCTGAGTATTCACCTTTACTATAAAGCTGATTTGTTGCCAGATTATTTTTTTGTTCAATTATTTGGTAGTTAATTTTTAGGTTCCTATGATTCGTTAATTGATTAATGAAGTGTATTTTATCATTAATTATCTGATTATCTGTAGTATTATTATGGGATAGAATTTCATACATATCCTTTGAATCACACATCACATTAACTGTATCATAATCTTTAATGATAAAAACACCAAGACCCCAATAAATCCCAACGTGAAGAGCGATGAATTTTGATTCTATGTTGTTTTTAACATCCAATTTCCCTCCTGAGAGATATGCTGGAGGATGCTCTCTGATTTGATTTACTATTTCACTTCCTGTTCTTATTGACCATGAGTAGTTTTTTTTCCTTCCATCAAAGAATAACTCATGCTCCATATGTCAATCAAATAGTAGTGCTTTATCAATATAATTTGAATTCTGACCTTAATGATCAATTATGAAATTTGTCTTCATGATGAAATCACATAATTTCTTCAAAAAAATGGTAGATGAATTGGTGGATTTTTCTGAATTTGATCCTGAACTTGCTGATGGCATAAAATGGCTTGACGCACAGGCACAAAAAAAAGGAATTACATTTTATGACATGGTCTATGAAGTACTTTATACTACTGATATAAATTCAAAGGCAAGAAACTGGTTAAAAACAAGAAATTAATTTTTTTAATTTCGTTTGCCAATTGGAATATACGCAGAACCTTGTGGTCCATCATACTTTCCTACATAAACTGCTTTAGGTCTGTATAACATTGGTTTTGGTGCAGCTTCAGCAAATCTTTCTTCAATTACATGTGCAGACCACCCAGAGACTCTCGAAATTGCAAATATTGGTGTATTTAGATCCATTGGAATTCCTAGCATGTAATAGACTGATGCACTGTAGAGATCTACATTTGGAAAAATTTCTTTTTTCTTTTCCTTTTTCATGTATCTAATAGTTGAATCCTCAACATTTTTTGTAATCTCATACCATGGCATTTTTGTTTTCTTGGCGAGCGTCTTTGATAATTCTTTTAGAACAACTGATCTTGGATCAACTGTTTTGTAAACTGCGTGACCCATACCCATCACTCTATCTCCACTTTTTAATCGATTTTTAACCCACTCCTCAACATTATTTTCATTTTTAATTTCTAAGAGCATCTTCATAACTTCAAGATTAGCTCCACCATGTAATTCCCCACTTAATGCACCAACTGCGGCACTTACTGCAGAATACATGTGTGCTCTAGTTGAAGCAACTTCTCTTGCTGCAAAAGTTGAAGCATTAAATGTGTGATCAGCATGAAGAATTAAGCAAACATCAAAAATTCTTTCAAGTTCTTTATCAGGCTTTTCACCTTTTAACATATATAGGAAATTTGCAGCATGGCTTAAACTTGAATCTGGTTGAAGTGCTTCTTTAGAATTTCTAATCCTCTCCCAACTTGCAATAATTGTAGGCACTTTTGCAATCAAATTAATTGCTCTTTGATAACTGATTTCTTTTGCGGAACCTTCTTCATTATAGTATCCAGCTAATGCTGCAACAAACGCTTGGAGAACATCCATAGGTTCGGCTTCTTTTCTCCAGTTACCCATATTTTTCTGCATTTGAGATGGTATTTGTCTAGAATCACGTAATTTTTTTTTGAATTCTTCAAATTCTTTCTGTGTTGGTAAACTGTTATGCAGTAAAAGATAGCATGTTTCTTCAAAGTTAGAATTTTTTGTTAGATCCAAAACATCAAATCCTCTGTAGATGAGTTTACCTTTTTTTCCATCAATATATGATATTTTTGTATCAGCTACTGTAATGTCTCTTAATCCAATATTCTTTGTTTCCATGTATGCTATCTTAAAACAGCACTTTTAAATTTTCAAGACTAAATTTTGTCAATAAATTTAGTACTTAGTCTAATCTACCAAAGCTTGGGCATATATCGTGAATTTTAATTAATGTTTATGTCACACATTGAACGTGAGTTAGCAAGACAAGTAGATGATGCAATACTTAATGCATCACCAGAATTCTTAAAACTAATTCAAAAATTTGATACCGAAAATCAATTATCGGGTGATTCATTTTATGAAATTTATTCATCTGTTCTAAAATCCAAAAAACAGAAAAACAAAGTTTTACCTAAAACAAAATAACCCAACATTTTTCATTCTTGGTTTAAATGAGGGAGAGAAGAGAATAATATATTGACTGCAAAAAAACCTATTAAATCAAAAGTAATTTGTGTTTCACATGAAGAGGATGCTGATGGAATTAGTTCTGCAGCATTAATCAAGCAAGCTTTTGGCGGAACCTCAATCTTAGTTGATTATCCTGGAATGATGGATGATATGAAGCCATTAGAAACAGATGAAAAATTAAAAGAACTTTTTGTTTGTGATTTAGGATTAAATAAAAAAAATGAATGTGATTTCGTTGAACTTTTAACTATTTTAAGAAAGCGTAAGGTCAAAGTTACATATATTGATCATCATGATCTTGATAGAAAAATTATAAAGCAATTGGAGAAAATTAATGTCAAAGTAATTCATGATATTAATGAGTGTACAACTGTTCAAGTATACAATAAATTCAAACGGAAATTAAATGATCATGCTGCATTTGTTGCTGCATGTGCAGCTATTACTGATTATATGGAGGATCGTCCGTTAGGTTCAAAACTTTTACAGATATTTGATAGGCAGTTTGCATTAATCAGTGCAACTGTTTTAACGTACAATATAGTTGGTCATCAAAACGATCCAGATTATCTTCTATATCTTGTTGATGAATTAAGTGAATCCAAGTATCCACATGAAATTCCTAATTCATATGAATTTGCTCAGATTCAAGTAGAAAAACTCGCATCAATTATATCACAAGTGAAAAAATCAATGAAAGTAACAAAAAATTTAGGCTATATGGAAATACTTGATTCTGGTGCTAGTGGGGCGGTGAATTTTGTTTTGGGTTTATCTGGAAAAGAAGTTGGTGTTGCATATAAAGAACGTAAAGATTATGGAATTTATGCAGTGTCAGTTAGAGGATCAAAAAGTTGTAAAGTGCATCTAGGAAAACTTGTAAACAAACTTGCTACAGAAGTAGGTGGCTCTGGTGGTGGACATGATAAGGCATGCGGTGCATCTATACCAAAGCCAAAAATTAAGAAATTCATTACACGTCTTAACTCCATGTTAGAATAGTAAGACGTCTAAAGGTTCATTCAGAAATTTCTACTATCATATCAATTTCAACGGTTGCATTCAGTGGTAGACTTGACACACCAACTGCAATTCTGGTATGTCTTCCTTTTTCACCAAAAATATCTACCAGTAGATCAGATGCAGCATTGATTACTTTTGGGTGTTCTGTAAATCTCTCTTCTGAATTAACAAATCCAGATACTTTAACTATTTTTTCTATATGTTCTAGTGTGCCAAAGTATGTGTTAAGTTGTGATAACGCATTAATAATACATAGTTTGGCTGCATTCTGAGCATTTTGAATATATTGATTATTTTTTACCTTACCTTGATATTTCAACTGCCCATGTTCTATTGGAATTTGGCCTGAGACAAATACAAGATTACCTGATACTACTACAGGAATGTAGGAGCCTGCAGATTTTGGCGGAATAGGTAATAATATTCCAAGTTCTCTTAACCTATTTTCTATCATAATAACTCAATTCCTTTTTTCTTTTTATTTTTTCCTCAAGTAACTGAATCATTTTTGATAGACCACTCTAAAATTTACACGTTTTAGCCTAATGTTTATCAGGATTAGGCTATTTTTATGAAATTACAAAAAAATGCTTCTCAAAAAAATCTAATTCAAATTAGAGATCTTATGTCAAGAGTGGAGAAGAAGTTATCAACTATTGGTGATGGGCAATCTATAGTTGAAAAATTAGATTCTGACGAATTGGCAGATTTTTATAAAATTCTTACAAAATGTGAATTAATACTAAGTAAATATGAAAGTAAAAAAACCACATACCAAAACATGAAAAAATTTGTGGATATATTAAATTCTACAGTTGAATCATTAGAAATTATGGATGGAAAAGTTGATGAATTAGCAATTTCTGCAGAATTTTCAATGAAGAAAATTAAGGAATTTGAATCACAATTTCTAAATTCTTCCATTCCTGACTCAAAATAGGCATAAAATACAGTTGAATTATTTTAACCAAATCTTTGACAGCAATTTACTCACGTGAATACCTAGTCAAACCTACAAGAAAGTCAATAGTGATTTAGAATGAGTATGGCCCCACAAGAATTAGAAAATAGTGCTAGCAAATATGCATCAGATGCAATAAAGGCTGATTCACAAGGTGCATATGGCATGGCTATTTCTGGGTACCAAAATGCAGCAGCCACATTAATGAAATTAATGAGACTGTATCCTGACAGTAAATTAAATCAAATTTACACTGAAAGAATTCGTGCATATCAGAGTAGGGTAAAAGAACTTCAAAATACACGTGCTGGAAACATTGAACCTGTCGTAGATCCTAATGCATCGCCAGAGGAGCAGAGGAAATCACTTGCACGTGCACAACCAAAGTCTGATGACAGTATGGAGGATTTAGTATTAAAAGAAAAACCAGATGTAAAATGGAGTGAAGTTATAGGATTAGATGATGCAAAAAATGCATTACGGGAATCAATTGTTTATCCAAGTAAACGACCAGACTTATTTCCACTTGGATGGCCTAGAGGAATGTTACTATATGGACCACCTGGAACTGGAAAAACAATGCTTGCAGCTGCAACTGCACATGAATTAGATGGATATTTTATTGTTGTAGATGCAGCTTCAATGATGAGCAAGTGGCTTGGTGAAGCAGAAAAAAATGTATCAAAACTTTTTACAATGGCTCGTGGGTATTGTGAAAAAGAAGGTAAGCCTGTAATTCTTTTCATTGACGAAGTTGATTCCTTACTTGGTGAAAGAAACAGTGAAGTTGGTGGGGAAATACGTGCAAAGAATCAATTCCTATCTGAAATGGATGGAGTGAATGCAAAAGGTAAAGACGTGATGATGTATGTTATTGGGGCTACAAATAAACCCTGGAGTCTTGATCATCCATTTCTTAGAAGATTTCAAAAGAGAATTTATGTTTCATTACCATCAACAGTTGCTAGAGAAAAATTATTTGATCTCTATACGTCACCATTAAGAAAGAACTCACGTGTAAATTCTCTTAGCCTTGCAAAACAATTTGATGGTTATAGTGCAAGTGATATCAGAGATGTTTGTCAAGATTCACAGATGCAAATTGTTAATGAATTGTTTAGATCTCCAGATTATCATGAGCCTGTAACAGGTGAAACACCAAGTCAGCCAAGAGAATTAACCATGATGGATTTTAAGAATATAAAGATCAAAAGAAGACCTAGTGTTTCAACAGAAATGGTTCGTGCATACCATAAATGGAGCGAGCAATTCGGTGCACTATAATCTGCTGCGATCATTACACAAAATTTAAATCTAGAATCATGACGACATGTGAAGGGTTACAATTTCCATAAAAAAATCAAAACATGCTGATAAAAATGGGAAGCTGATCCTTTCTGATGGCACCGTTTTTGATGGTATGGGATTCGGGTTTTCTACTACCTCAATAGGAGAAATTGTCTTTAATACTGGAATGGTTGGATATACTGAGACATTAACTGATCCATCGTATAATGGACAAATTCTAACTTTAACATATCCACTGATAGGAAACTATGGTGTACCTGACCCTGATCTTCAAAATGACGATGGTGTATCAAAGTACTTTGAATCTTCTAAAATCCAAGCCCGTGGATTAGTGATACACGAATTATCATTGACGGCTAGTCATTGGAATCTTTCAATGACTCTTGATGAATGGATGAATAATGAAAAAATTCCAGGTATATCAGGAATCGATACTCGTGAATTAACCAAAAAACTCCGTCAGTCTGGTGTCATGATGGCTGCTATCTGTGTATCTGATACTGAAATTAATGTTGATGAAGTTATGGAACAACTAAAAGGCGCAACTAATTACAATGATGAAAATTTCATGAATATTGTATCAACTGAAACTAGTGAAAAATTTGGAAATGATGAAGAGAATATTGTTCTAATTGATACTGGAACAAAAAATGCAATAATCAGAAACATACGTGAATTAGGTTACAATGTAATCAAAGTTCCTTGGAATACTCCAATTGATGAAATTTTATCATACAATCCAAAAGGTGTGATTGTTAGTAATGGTCCTGGTGATCCTGAACATTGTCCAGACACAATTGAAACTGCAAAAGAACTAATCAAAAAAGAAATTCCAACTCTTGGAATTTGTCTTGGTGCACAGATACTTGGTATTGCAGGCGGTGCATCAACTTACAAATTGAAATATGGTCATCGTGGCCAGAATAAACCTTGTATCAATTTAGATAACAATCAAGTATATGTAACAAGTCAAAATCACGGATACTGCATCAGTCCTGATTCTTTATCCAACTCTGAGTTTAATCTATGGTTTTCAAATGCCGATGATAAAACTGTTGAAGGTATAAAACACAGAAACGAAAAATGTATTGCAGTTCAATTTCACCCTGAAGCCGCACCAGGCCCTTATGATTGTAAGTTTGTATTTGAACAATTAAAAAAAATAATGGATGAGAAAACATTTGCCTAATAATAATTCTATAAAAAAAATTCTTGTTCTAGGTAGTGGGGCAATCAAAATTGGGGAAGCAGGAGAATTTGATTATTCTGGAAGTCAATGCTTAAAGGCAATTCATGAAGATGGACTCAAAAGTGTTTTAATTAATCCAAATATTGCAACCATTCAAACTGATACAAGATTTGCTGATAAGGTCTATCTTCAACCAGTTACACCAAAGTATGTCGAGTCTGTAATTGAAAATGAACGCCCTGATGCAGTAATGTTATCTTATGGTGGTCAGACAGCCCTAAACTGTGGTGTCAAATTAGACGAAGCAGGAATTTTTGAAAAATATGGCATCAAAGTTTTAGGAACACAAATTCCAGGAATCATGGCTACTGAGGATAGGCAGAGATTCAAAGATAATATGCAGGAATGTGGTGTTCCCGTACTCAATAGTAAAACAGTTCATACATTTGATGATGCAAAAAAAGTTGCTGAAGAACTGGGATATCCTGTAATTGTTCGTGTAGCATACACACTTGGTGGTAAAGGTGGTGGTGTTGCTCATAATGAAATTGAATTACATGAAATTGTTGGACGTGGGTTGGCAGCTAGCCTTGTTGGGCAAATCTTGGTTGAAGAATATGTTGGTCATTGGAAACAGATTGAATATGAAGTAATGCAAGACTATGAGGGAAATAATGTAATTGTCTGTAACATGGAAAATGTACTTTCAATGAAGGTCCATACAGGCGATAATATTGTAGTTGCCCCCTCACAGACAATTAATAATTATGAATATCATACGCTTCGTTCTGCTGCAATAAGAGCAACAAAACATGTTGGTATTGTAGGAGAATGTAACATCCAATATGCATTAGATTCTGATTCTGACAAGTATGTAGCAATTGAAATTAATCCACGTCTCTCTCGTTCCTCCGCACTTGCAAGTAAAGCAACTGGATATCCACTTGCATACATGTCTGCAAAAATTGGACTTGGATACTCACTTCCTGAATTAATAAATCGCATTACCAAAGTAACAACAGCTTGCTTTGAGCCATCATTAGACTATATTGTATGTAAACATCCTAGATGGGATTTTGAAAAATTTGAGTTAGCAAATAGGAAACTTGGTCCTACAATGAAATCTGTAGGTGAAGTTATGGCAATAGGCAGAACATTTGAGGAATCACTTCAAAAAGCAATTCGAATGTTAGATATTGGAAATGATGGTCTTGTACTAAATCGTATGAATGGCAAAAAATTTGACGAAGAATCAATCGAGCAACATCTTCAAGATCATGATGACTTTATTTTGTATTATGTGGCTGCAGCCATCAAAAAAGGAATTACTGTTGAAAAAATTTATGATTTATCCTCAATTGATCCCTGGTTTATTGAAAAAATAAAAAACATTGTAGAGACTGAAGAAAAATTAAAACAAAATGAATTAGATAAATCATTATTACACACTGCAAAAAAACTAGGATTCTCAGATAATCAGATTGCACGTGCAAAAGATACTACCAATCAAGAAATTCGAAATATGAGAAAAAACTTTGGTATTATTCCTTCTGTAAAACAAATTGATACACTTGCTGCAGAATGGCCTGCACAAACAAACTATCTTTATCTGACTTACGGTGGTGTTACTAATGATATTAAACTTGATAATTCTGATAAAGGCGTGATAGTTTTAGGTGCTGGTCCTTATCGAATTGGAAGTAGTGTAGAGTTTGATTGGGGAACGGTGAATATGGTTTGGGGTCTTCAGGAAAATGGCGAAAAAAATGTTAGTGTTGTAAATTGTAATCCTGAAACTGTGTCTACTGATTATGATATTTGTAATAGATTATACTTTGAAGAATTAACACTTGAACGAATCTTGGATATTACTGATTTTGAGACTCCAAAAGGAATTGTTACTTCCGTAGGAGGGCAAACTGCCAATAATCTTACTCCAAAACTTGCAGAAAATGGAATTAATTTGATTGGAACAAGTGCTGAAGATGTTGACAGGGCAGAAAACCGTTCCAAATTTAGTGCAATATTAGATAAGCTCCACATCAAACAACCGTTATGGCAAGCATTTTCAAGTATCACTGATGCAAAAAATTTTGCACTTGATGTTGGTTATCCTGTATTGGTTCGACCATCATATGTTCTAAGTGGTGCTGCCATGAAAGTTGTCTGGTCACAAGAAGAATTAAAAGAATTTACAACAAATGCTGCTATAGTATCGCCAGATCATCCTGTAGTAATTTCAAAGTTCATGTTAAATTCACTTGAAGTTGATGTTGACGGAGTTTCTGATGGTGAGAGTGTGATAATTGGTGCAATTGTTGAACATATTGATAGTGCTGGTGTTCACTCTGGTGATGCAATGATGTGTATACCACCTTGGCGTTTAAGTAATAAAATTATTGAGAACATTACAGATTCTACAATACGTATTGCAAAAGAATTCAGAATTAAGGGTCCATTTAACTTACAATTTCTTATTCACAATGATCAAGAATATGTAATAGAATTAAACATACGTGCATCACGTTCAATGCCTTTTGTATCTAAACTTGTCAGAACTAATTTGATATCTCTTGCAGCTAAAGCAGTGCTTGGAAAACCATTACCAGAAATACCTCCTGGGGAATGGCAGAAAATCCCAATACATGGAATAAAAGTTCCACAGTTTTCATTTATGCAACTAGATGGTGCAGATATTGTTCTTGGTGTAGAAATGCAATCTACTGGTGAAGCTGCATGTTTTGGTGACAGTTTTTATGATGCGTTGGCAAAAGGATTGACATCAGTTGGGTATAATTTACCAAAGAGTGGTGCTGCGTTAATTACCATTGGAGGAGCAGATAACAAAGAAAAATTACTTCCAACTATTGCATTGTTAAAAAAATTGGGGTTTAAACTAATGGCAACAGAACACACTGCAGAATTTTTAGAAGAAAAACTTGGGGATGTTGAAATTGTACATAAGATTAGTGAACCAGATAGGAAACCAAACATTGCTGATCTTTTACATGAACGAAAAATTGATTTTATTGTAAACATACCAAGCACCTCAACTCTTGAAAAATATGTTGGAATGTTATATGATGAGTATCAAATACGAAGAAAATCACTTGAATTGGGAATTCCAGTTCTAACTACCCCTGAACTGTCTGAATCATTTTGTAAAACTCTTGAATGGCTTCAAACAAATGAAACTACCAAAAATGCTTTGCAACCATACGAAAACTAGATTAAATCCTCAAGTATTGATTCATTTCCAATTATAGTTCCATCTAATGTTACTATCCTTGCTTCTGAAATATTCTTTAATTTTTCAATAATCGGTGAGATTGATTTTTTATAAAATCTCTTTTTTCTAGCATAGAAATATGGATTAAATGATGGAATTACTGTCAGTTCTAATTCACCAAATGACGATTCAAAAATCTGACTTTTTTTTGCTTTCAAGGAAATCCATACACGTTGTCCATTAAGCAATGAATTATTATTAAAAAACACTGGATGAATGTGTCCCATTATAATTTTTTTAATATTTGAAAAATTTTTTGTTGGTAGTGTATGTCCATGTGTTAACAATGTATCTTCTATAACAATTCCTATAGAATTAGTGACAGTTACATCATGAGGAATCATCTGCTGAATATTTGCGTCATGGTTACCAGGTATCAAAATTAAATCAGTTTCTTTTTTTATTTGTTCAAAGAAATATGGTATTTCTTTCCATTCAATATTGGTAATTCTCTTTATACTTGATTTTATATCACCTAAAAGAATTACTGAGTCAGGCTTTTCTATTTTAATCAAACTTTTTAATTTTTCAATAGTTTCATTTATAGTCGAATTTTTTCCAATTTCAATTTTATTTGCCACAAATTCATTTTCAAACCCAATATGCAAATCTGTAATTACTAGATATTTTTTTTTACCATCTAGGATTAATACTGGTTCTGATTTAACAATTCTAATTTGCACCATCAACATTATAGGTTTGTACTAGATTAAATTCTTATGAATCAAAAATCTAAAAAAATACATGATATTATTTTCCAAAATCGTGTTAAACTTCATTTATTTGAGACTAGCCAAAGGAAGATTTGGACAATTGTAGGTAAAGAAAAGGAACATTGGATTGATCCAGAACTAAATTTTTGTTCATGCTCTGGATATTACTTTGGAATGTTGAAAAATAAAAAACCATGTTATCATATAGAATCAATTCATATTGCAAAACAAGAAAAGAAGTTTGAAACAATCAAATTTTTTGATGAGGAGTATAACAGCTTTATTACCGGTTTATTAGCTGAGTTATAATTACTCTAACTTTACTTCAAAAAGATCATCTTTTGAAACCCCTTTCCAAACTCCAATCATTCCTTCGGGTTCACATGGTTCAACTTTTGTGATCTTTTGTATTTTAATATGATCTGGATTCGGTGGCATCCATAACATTGCCATATAGTCACCAACTTCCCCTGCTTTTTGAGGACTGGCACTAATTATTTTATCCTTGGAAAACCCCTTAGATTCAAGTGCACTAACTGCTTTTTGCTCCAGATCCATTCTTCCATGAGTAAACAAATAGACATTTTTTGTAGTATCTACTTCTGACATACCTTACCAATAATCTTACCACAAATAAATTTTTGATTTAATTTTATGAAAAATTAGCATTACGTTTTTAATATGGTTTGGCAGACGATGAAATAATGGCATCTGCAGATAAATTTGGGGTTGCATTTACAATTGGATTTACTGCTATAATGATCGCCTTAGTTGTAGGTGGAACTTTTGAACCTTCACAACCATCCCCAGTTCAATCTACACCAATGGAAACTTATTCACCACCTCCACAACCGATTATTGAAGAGTCAGCACCTGCCCAAGCCCCAATGATGGCACCTAGTGATGATGATCTTACAGATACCCTGTCATACAACATTCGTGGTGCAATAGTTGAAAGCATAGTTGGTGACTCTGATAGTAATTCTGTAAATGTTTTAATTGATGCAAGATTAGATGGTAACCTAACTATTACTATTTCATCTAGTGTTGTTGAACCATTTGATGATGGTACATATTTTGTTTTAGTTGATGGTGAAGAGATACATGATTTCACACAAACGGGTTCAATGTTGACTATTCCATTTTTAGCAGGTTCTAGTGAGATTACTATTCTAGGAATTACTGATGATTATGTAGCAACACAGGCAGCAGATAAAGCAGCAGCAGATAAAGCAGCAGCAGATAAAGCAGCAGCAGATAAAGCAGCAGCATTACCTATGTCAATTGCAATTGAAAATGCTATTGGCTCATCCACACCTGGATGTGAACCAGACTGCTTTATTCCAAATGAGGCAACTATAGCAGTTGGTGGAACAGTATCTTTTGTAAATAGTGACACCGCACCACATACATCCACTAGTGGAACCCCAGCTGATGGACCAGATGGAGTATGGGACAGTAGTTTAGTAATGCCTGGTTCTAGTTATGACACAACAATTTCAAGTGCTGGTTCTTATGATTACTTTTGTATGGTACATCCATGGATGACCGGAACTATAATCGCTAAATAGATAAAATAAATTTTTACTCACAATTCTTTATACAAATAAATGCTATTTCTTGTGTTTCTTGAAGTCCAAAACGATTTGGAACAATTCCTACTTTGTATTTCATCTCTTCCTCATAAGGAATATCAAATTGTGTTGTAACAGTTACCGCGTTGTTTGGCTCTAAGTCAATCATTGATAATTCATCCGCACCATAACCAACGAATGATGCACCATATCGTGTATTTTTGTCATCATACAAATGGAATTGTCCACCTGTAAGTGTAGTTGTTTCGTTACCTTTGTTTTCAGCAGTTATTTGAATTTGGAAATATGTCCCTTCAGGTGTTTCACTTGTTCCTTCTGTTAGACCCTGTTCAATTTGGGTTCGTTCAAAGTCTGTGAATTCCTTTGTTTTTTCAAGAATCTCATAATTTGCAACATAATGAATATCAAATTTTACATCACCTACCATTGTAGCTTCATTCAAGTCAGAAACCACTACATCTCGGTATGTTTCTTGTGAATAAAAGTAGAATGCAATTCCTATACTACCAATAATTATGGCAACTGCTAATATTCCACCAATTCTTATCATTCTGTACTCATATCGCTGATCAATATTATGTAAATAAATGTGTCATTAAGTTCTGGTACATGCACACTTAACATAGACCACCTTAAATTCACCATCTGATTTAATATTATATGAAAGTGGTCTGTGACAGTACCTACATTCTGTAAAACCATGATATTCCTCAACTAAGATTTTTTTTGTTTTCCACGTTTTCTCTACATCATCCCATTCAACTGATTCAATTTCTTTCGGTTTATCCATACTATTCCAAGAATCTTTATTCTTTTGAATTTTTTGATAACGGTTAAATTGGCATAATTGAAAATTAAGATGTGAAAGTAATTACAGTTGGTAGTAGAGTTTTTGTTACAAGTTTTCAATTAGCAGGTGTTCAGGGTAAAATTGTAGACTCTCCTGAAAATGCATTAGAAGAAATTAAAGAGATATACAAAGATCCTGAGGCTGGTTTAGTTTTATTAAGCGATGATCTTTCTGAACCTATTAATGACGAATTAACTACTCTTCGTGCACAGAAATCTACACCATTGATTTTTGCCTTACCTGCATCTGGAAGTGAAAAATCAGATATCGATTATAGAGTAATGTTAAAAAAGATTCTTGGCGTATAACTCTCATATACCTATTTGATGTGAAAAATTTATGAAAGCCGCAGTAGTAAGTGAGAATTCAACCATAAAAATTCAAACTGTTAGTGATCCAGAACTTGGTCCGAATGATATTTTAGTTAAAATGGCAGTATGTGGAATTTGTGGGTCAGATGTAGAAAAAGTATTTGGTAAATATGGTCAACCATCTATGAAATTAGGTCATGAACCTGCAGGAACCATTCTTAAAGTTGGGAGTAAAGTTATAGATTTAACAGTTGGTGATAGAGTATTTACACATCATCACGTTGCTTGTTATTCTGAGGCATGTCATGAATGTAGTCATGGGAATGAAACTATGTGTAAAGAATACTATCGTTCTAATCTAAATCCTTGTGGTTTAGCCGATGAGTATGTAGTTCCTGAATGGAACGTAAATCATGGTGGTGTATTAAAAATTCCTGACAGTATGTCTTTTGAAGAAGCTGCAATGATTGAACCATTAGCATGCTGTGTTAGAGCATGGGCAAAATTTAATTATCAAAAAAATGACTCCACTGTAATTTTAGGTGTTGGGTCAACTGGTATTATGCACGCACTACTTGCCAAATCAGTAGGTTTTTCAAAAATATTCTGTTTAGATCTAAATGATTTTAGATTAGAATTTGCTAAGAAATTAGGTTTTGAAACAATTCGCTCTGATGACATATCGTTATCAGAAAAAATTTTGAATTCTACTAATGCTAATGGTGTAGATGTTGTAATTGTTGCAACTGGAAGTTTGGAAGCACTTCGTGATGCCATAAAACTTGTTAGAAAAGGCGGTACAATTGTTATGTTTGGTGTACCAAGTAAAGGTGCAATCATTGATATTGATATGAGTGTTGTATATTCCAAAGAAATTACTATAACTACTACATATGCAGCATCAGACTTGGATACTAAAAATGCATTAGAATTAATAGAATCTGGAAAAATAGATGTTAAGTCTCTCATTACACATAGATATTCTTTGGATGATTCTCAGAAAGCATTTGAGCATGCCAAAACTGGGTACAATGCAATGAAAATCATTATTGAAAATTAGGAAGGCTTAAGAAAGGCATTTTTTTTTCAACTTAAACAGAGAAAGAAAATGGACTGGGGTTTAAAAAATAGAATTTCAAAAATAATTAATCCGCTAGATAATCGTGCATTGATGCTAGCTGTAGATCATGGATATTTCCTTGGACCTACTGAAAAACTTGAGAATCCACAAAAAACAATTAAACCAATTATGAGGTACTGTGATTCATTAATGCTTACTAGAGGTGTTCAGAGAACATCAGTAGATGCAGCATATCCAATTCCTATTGTATTACGTGTATCTGGTGGCTCAAGTATAATTGGTGAGGATCTTTCAAACGAGCAAATTATAACAAGTGTCAAGGAAGCAATAAGGCTTAACGCTAGTGCACTTGCAATGTCAATTTTTGTAGGCTCGAAATATGAACATCAGACAATTGTTAATCTTGGTAGATTAGTTAATGAAGCCGAAGAATATGGTATACCTGTTTTAGCTGTAACTGCTGTTGGTAAAGATATGGGAAAAGATGCAAGGTATTTGTCATTAGCATGTAGAATTGCTGCAGAGCAAGGAGCACATATAGTTAAGACATATTATTGTGAAAACTTTGAAAAAGTTGTTGAATCATGTCCTGTCCCAATAATTATTGCAGGTGGTAAAAAATTACCAGAAAAAGATGCTCTAGCATTAACATATAATGCCATAAAAGATGGTGCAACTGGAGTTGATATGGGCCGAAACATATGGCAGTCAGATAATCCAGTACCAATGATTAAAGCTGTTCGTTCTATTGTTCATGGTACTAATTCGGTTGAACAAGCTTACACACTTTACAATAAGTTATGTAATGAAACAAAAAATAATAAATCAAAAAAACCATTTCAGCCAAATAAAAATAATAAATCAAAAAAACCATTCCAACAAAACAAGAATAAGAAATAATTTTATAATTAATTATTGATTTTTGATAAGTGAATATGAACTATTTTCCAGGTTGGTTTTTTCCAAAGAATAAACGTACCACGGCCTTTAATTGTAATATGTTCACCAGTAAATGCCTTGTTATCTACAAGCATACCTTTTTGCAATAATTCAAATGCAACTATAGACGTATCAGAAAATATACTGATTTTAGGATTAATTATTTCATAATCATAATCGGAAATACTAACAAATCTTAATTCCTCTAGAGCTATTGAAGTTTTGTAATCTTTCAAATCATATGGTGGAATATCACTAAAACTTGAAAAAGATGAACCATCCAATTGAATTTCTTTTAGTATGCCTAAATCTTTTGTTTTACCTGTTTCAAAAAATAACTCTATAGTTTTGATAATTTCTTCTCTATCAGACAACGCGTTCAATTTTAATCAAAAAAGAATGTTTATTAGTGGATCCATCAATCAGACAACACTAATGAAAAAAATTAGTTCAAATAGCACTTTAGGTATTCTTTTGCTAGTTGACCTGGTACTGTAATTACAGCCAGAAATTTAAAATAATTAAAATTATGGTGATTTGAAGTTGAATGATAATATGAGTGATAATATGATTGGTGCAAGAGCATTAATGCTATCTTTAGAAAAGGAGGGCGTTAAAGAAGTTTTTGGCTTACCAGGTGGTGCTAATCTTCCAATGTATGATGAATTATACAAAAGTAACATTCGTCACATATTGGTAAGACATGAACAAGATGCTGCACATATGGCAGATGGGTTCGGTAGAGTAAGTAGGAAACCTGGAGTCTGTTTTGCCACTTCTGGTCCTGGAGCAACAAATTTGTTAACAGGTATAGCTACAGCACAAGCTGATTCTGCACCAATGGTTGCAGTAACTGGTCAAGTTCCAGTTGCAATGATTGGTAAGGATGCTTTTCAAGAAAGTGATATTATTGGAATGGCAAATCCAGCAGTAAAATATTCTTATCAACCTCGTACACCAGAAGAAATACCAGAAATTGTAAAACAAGGATTTTACATTGCTGAAACAGGTAGACCAGGTCCTGTTTTACTTGATATTCCAAAAGATGTTCAACAAAATGAAGGTAAATTCACATTTCCTGACGAAGTTAGAATTCCTGGATATCATCCATGGACAGATCCAGATATACCAAGTATTGAAAAGGCGATACAATTACTCATGACATCTGAAAAACCAATAATATTAGCAGGTGGGGGTGTAATTATTTCATCTGCATTTGCTGAATTACAATCAATTGCTGAGATGCTTATGATTCCAGTTGTAACCACTTTCAAAGGTAAAGGTGCTTTTCCTGAAAATCATCCATTATCATTGGGCCCTATTGGAATGCATGGACATGCTGAAGCAAATAAGCTTATGACCGAAGCAGATTGTGTGTTAGCTATTGGAACAAGGTTTTCAGACCGTTCAGTAGGAACATTTGAAGAATTTGAAAGGAATCTAAAGATTATTCATATGGATGTTGATCCTGCAGAAATTGGGAAAAATCAAACAACATCAGTTGCGGTGGTTGGTGATGTACAGGCATCATTAAGAATTATGGTAAAAATGATTATCAAAAAATCAATGAAAAAATCTGATGATAATCCATGGTCAAAGCATGTAAATGAAGTTAAAGATTACTGGAGAGAGAATTTGAAATTACATCCAGGTGAAATGGGTGCTGCAAAGATCTTAAGAAAGTTAAGAGAACTTTTACCAAAAGAATCTATTGTTACCACTGAGGTTGGTCAACATCAGATGTGGGCGTCACTATTTTATGATGTCATACAACCAGGAACTTTTTTCAGTTCAACTGGTTTGGGTACAATGGGTTGGGGCTTTCCAGCTGCAATAGGTGCAAAAACTGCACGTCCTGATGTTCCAGTTGTTGACATTGCTGGTGATGGTAGTTTTAACATGACGGAGCATTCACTTGCTACATCTGTTTTGGAAGATTTACCAGTTATTGTTTTCTTGATTAATAATTATTCATTAGGAATGGTTGCTCAATGGCAAAGAACATTCTATGATAGGCGTATGATTGGTATCGATTTAAAGAAATGCCCAGATTATGTTAAACTAGCAGAATCATATGGTGCACAGGGAATACGTGCTCAGTCAATGGATGAATTAGAGAAAGCAATAAAATCTGGATTAAATAGTGACGTTGCAACTGTCATTGACATTCCAATAGATCCTGAAGAAGACGTCTTACCATTTGTGGCACCTGGAACATCATTAAAGGAAATGATTTTACCTTCATAGTGATCAAAATGTGGGCAATATTATCAATAAAAGTTGAAAATAAACCTGGAATCTTATTCAAGGTCACTCATCTATTTCGCTCTAGAAATTTCAATATAGATAGTATATCTGTAGGAGTAACACAAGATCCAAAATTTTCTAGAATGACTATTACTACTATAGGTGATGAAAAACAAATTGCACAAATAGTAAAACAACTTGATAAGATGATTGATACGATAGAAGTTCATAGACTAGACGAAAATAATACTGTGTATAGAGAATTAGCCATGTTTAAGATAAAAGTTAGTAAACCAGAAGATAGTATGGAAATTAACAAATTAGCCAGTGCATATGACGCAAAAATACATGATGCAAAAAAAGAATCAATTATGGTAGAAATAACATCAACTCCACATCAGATTGCGGCATTTGAAGAATTAGCAAAAAAATTTGGAATTTTAGAAATTGCACGCACTGGAATCACAGCGTTACAAAGGAGTAAGCATTGAAAGTTAGAATATTTGACACTACATTGAGAGATGGGGAACAAACTCCAGGTGTTTCATTATCTCCTGAAAAAAAGTTGAACATTGCCAAAAAATTAGATGCATTAGGAATTGATGCCATAGAAACAGGATTTCCAATAATTTCTGATGGTGAACGTAATGCAGTAAAGATGATTACAAGTGAAAATTTACAATCAGAGTTGTGTGGATTAGCAAGAACAAACAAAAAAGATATTGATGCTGCAGTAGACTGTGGTTTAAATTATATTCATACTTTCATTGCAACATCTGATATTCATCTAGAATACAAATTAAAAATGACACGTGAAGAAGCATTAGAAAAAGCAATTAATGCAGTAGAATATGGAAAATCAAGAGGTTTACAAGTTGAATTTTCTGCTGAAGATGCAACTAGAACTGATCGAGAATTCTTAAAGAATGTTTTTAGTCAAGTGGCAAAAGCTGGCGCAGATAGAATTGACATTCCTGACACTGTAGGATATTCAACTCCACAATATATTGCAGAAATTACTAAAGATGCAATCGATGCAACGAAATTACCAATAAGTGTACACTGTCATAATGATTTTGGATTGGCTGTAGCAAATGCAATTTCTGGAATACAGGCTGGTGCAGAATGTGCACATGTAACAATTAATGGAATTGGTGAGCGTGCAGGAAATGCATCATTGGAAGAATTTGTTATGGCTTTAAACAGCTTACAATTTGACCAGAAATGGGAGACCAACATTAACAAAGAATTACTCTATGAAACTTCTAGATATGTCTCAAAAACTATTGGTATTACTGTTCAACCAAACAAGGCAATAGTAGGAGAAAATGCATTTGGACATGAATCTGGAATTCACACACATGGCGTATTAAATAATCCGTTAACATACGAGCCTATAAGCCCTGAAATAGTTGGAAGAACTCGTTGGTTACAAGTAGGAAAGCATGCAGGTATACATGGTATGAACGCAATGTTAAAAGAATATGGTGTTATACCTAATGAAGAACAAACAAAAAAAATTCTTGAGAAAGTCAAAAATATCGGTGATCAGGGTAAACAGGTAACGGAAGTTGAATTACTTTCATTAGCAAATGAAGTGATTGGGGAAAACAAATTAAAGAGAATTGTACAGCTTACAGGATTTTCTGTTTCTACTGGTGTAGGAACAATGCCATATGCATTTGTGAAATTAAATATTGATGGAAAAGAAATGGTTGCCACTGATTATGGGGTGGGACCTGTTGATGCATCATTAAATGCAATTCAAAAAATTACTGGTCAAATAACTGATGAGGTTAGATTAAAAGAATATAGATTAGATTCCATATCTGGTGGGGCTAATGCACTATGTGAGGTTACAGTGAAAGTTGAGGATGCACGAGGAAACATTATCTCATCTAAGTCAGTAGGTGAGGATATTGTTACAACTAGTGTTCAAGCAATGGTTGATGGGATTAATAGAATTATGTTAAAGAGCTTACTAAAAGAAAAGAAAGTTTAACCACTAGAAATTATCAAGGAGTATCAAAATGTATAATATATCATTAATCACTGGTGACGGAATAGGACCTGAATTATCAGAGTCAGCTATTTCTATACTTGAAACTATACATGACAATTTAGATGTAAAGACAAGAATTAATTCATTGGAAGCTGGTGATGTGGCATTAGAAAAATACATGAATGCATTACCGGATGAAACTTTTCAATCAATTAAATCGTCAGATGCATGTTTAAAGGCACCAGTTGGAGAGAGTGCAGCAGATGTTATTGTAGTTCTTAGGCAAAAACTTGATCTTTATGCAAATATTCGTCCTGCAAAATCGTATCCAAATACACCATCATTACGCGATGATGTAGATTTAGTCATTGTTAGGGAAAATACTGAGGATCTTTATACTGGTCAAGAATTTACAGTAGATGATGCCGCAGTTGCATTGAGAGTAATTAGTGAAAAGGCTTCAAAAAGAATTTCTAGGCATGCATTTAATACTGCTATTCAGAGGAATCAGAAAAAACGTGTTACGTGTGTTCACAAGTCAAATGTAATGAAAAAGACAGATGGTCTATTTGCAAAAAGTTGTGAAACTATTGCAGATGAATTTCCTGATATAAAATTTGATCAGATGTATGTGGATGCATGTGCTATGAATTTAATTAGACAGCCACAGGAATTTGACGTGATAGTAACCACCAATTTATTTGGGGATATTTTATCCGATGAATCATCTCAAGTTGTTGGTGGATTAGGAATGGCACCTGCTGCAAATTTAGGAGACGATTTTGGATTATTTGAACCAGTACATGGTGCAGCATTTGATATAGCTGGACAACAAATTGCAAATCCAACGTCATTTATCTTATCAATTAAGATGATGTTGGAATGGTTGGGTAACAAAAATAATGATCAAAATTCAATTTCTGTATCACATACATTAGAAAAAACAGTACTAGAAGTAATAGAATCTGGGATAACCACCAAAGATGTTGGTGGAAATATGTCAACTAAGGAATTCACTAAAGAAATTACAGACAGATTAGTCAATAATTAATTATTTCGTCTTCGTGTATTCCAGCCCTTGACAGACGCATAGCTTCTTTTTAGTGATGCTAAATCACGTCCAATCCAACCTATTTTTGCAGCTCTGCTACGTGTTTCGTAATTCATGCTCATATAGAATCGAGGTTTTTTGTGATCATTAAAAGATCTAGTCATCAATGATTGTTTTTTTGATTTATTTTTTTGCAGTTACAAGATCTCTTAATCTTTTGTTTTTTTAATGTCTACTGCTGGTGGATTAAGTGACCAAAAGAAAAGCATTAAGCAAATTGGTATCATGATTAAGATTGCTGCAACTAAAGATATCCAGTAAAACATAGGGTCAAATCCAGGAATAAATGGTCCTGGATATACAGTGTAAAACCATAAAAATCCTATAAATCCTAATAAAATTTTGTTTTTCTTTAATATTTGTGAGAATCTAAGTTTTCTTTTCTGAATGAAACATTGTTTACATCTAGAATGATCATCGGTCATGCATGAAGTACAACATATTTGTTCACAAAAGTAGCATTTTCTTTCACCAAATGATGAACCACAAAATTGGCATTGTTTCATACCATAAATGTGTCTTCATCAGATAAAAAAATTATTAATCTTATGGTTTAAGTCTGTCAGGATCACGTGGATAGAGAACTACTTCTCTTACATTATCAATTCCTATTAGAACTGTCATTAATCTGTCCAAACCTAGACCCCATCCCGAGTGTGGTGGCATTCCCCAATCAAATGATTCTAAATGGTCAGCAAAATTTACAGGATCTAATTCTTGCTCTTTTAATCTTGCTTTAAGCTGTTCTGGATCATGCAATCTTCTTCCACCTGATGATAATTCTAGATAACCATATTGTAAATCAAACGAACGTGATAATGTTGGGTCATCATCCTTTTCATGAATATAAAATGGTTTGAGTTTCATGGGCCAGTCTGTTAGAAAATAGAACCCAGTGTGTATATCACCAAGTTTTCTCAAATGAGAGTCCATAAGGTCATCACCAAATTCTAATTTTAGATCATTATTTTTTAACTCATCAAGTGCCTGAGAATATGTAACTCTTTCAAATGGTGAATCTGGAACTTGAATTGTATGTCCAATATTTTCCTGCTCTGTATTACATTTTTCAGAAGTTTTCCTAAAAACATCAATTATCAGTGATTCTAAAACATCCATCACATCGGTATAATCCATAAATGCTGCTTCAATGTCTACACTTGTAAATTCACTAAGATGTCTTCCAGTATGTGACTTTTCAGCTCTATAAAATCCTGATATTTCAAACACTCTTTCCAAACCAATTGTCATTTGTTCTTTGTATAACTGAGGACTTTGTGCAAGATATGCTTGGTTACCAAAATAATCTAATCCAAATAGATTTGCTCCCCCTTCACTTGCACTACCTATAATTTTTGGTGTTGTAATTTCAATAAATTTTTTTTCAGATAGTGTTTCTCTAATTGATGATAATACATAATGTCTTAATTTGAATATTGATGCAGTTTTTTGGTTACGCATATCTAATGCACGTGCATTTAATCTGTTGTCAATATCACTCTCTAATCTCCCAATTGGGTCAATAGGTAGTGGATATTCTGCTTTTGCAAGCACCTGAATTTCTATTGCAGCAACTTCAAAATCAAAATCTTTTGCTTTACTTGTTTGTATCTTACCTGAAATTCTAACAACACTTTGTCTGTTTAACCCCTCTAACAAATTCATGGAATCACCTTTAACAATTACCTGACACATTCCTGTGACATCCCTAACTGTCAAAAATGCCATCTTACCTAGTTTTCGAAGATCTACTATCCAACCTCCAAATATAATATTTTGTCCTTCCATAGATGAGTTTAGGTCTTCAATTAGATGAGTTCTTGAAATATCCATATAATAATAAAAAATTACACAAGTAAAAACTTAATCTAACCTCCCCTAAATGGGAATATGGCTTTTATCTCAGTTGAAAATTTGACCACTAGATATAACACCTCTAACGGATTGGTACATGCATTAGAAGATGTAAACTTTGCAATTGAGAAAGGTGAATCAATTGGTATTGCTGGTGAAAGTGCATGTGGTAAAAGCACACTTGGCTTATCAATAATCCGAATGATTTCAAATGGAAAAATTTATTCTGGAAAGATACAATTTGATGGAAAATCATTACTTGATATACCTGATACTGATTTTGATAAGAATATTAGATGGAAAGAAATTTCCATGGTTTTTCAGGGTGCAATGAATTCACTTGATCCAGTATTTTCTATTAAACAGCAATTCGAAGAAGTTCTGAAGCAACATGATTTTCAGGGTGACATGAAAAAAATAATTCTTGATTCTTTAACTTCTGTTAATCTTGATGAATCTGTTTTAAAGAAATTTCCCCATGAATTGAGTGGAGGAATGAAACAACGTGTTATTATTGCTATGGCACTTATTTTAAAACCTAAATTTATAATTGCAGATGAGCCTACAACTGCACTTGATGTATTAATTCAAGCACAAATTGTCAGTCTCTTTAAACAATTAAAAAAAACTGGACAATCATTTATGATAATTTCTCATGATTTAGCAGTCTTATCTGAAATTGTAGAAAAAATTGGAATAATGTATGGAGGAAGAATGGTTGAATTTGGAGATACATCTGAAATCTTTCTTGATCCAAAACATCCATACACAAAAGGCCTGCTTGAATCAATACCTGTATTATCAAAAGATGAGAAACCAAAATACATTTCAGGTGTACCACCTAATTTGGTAAATCCAGATGAAGGCTGTATGTTCTATGACAGATGTCCTGAGGCTATGGATAAATGTAAAAAAGATCCTCCAAAAATTAAGACAAATACTGGTTATGTTTTGTGCTGGCTTTATGAATAACGCTTTACAACTGGAAGGCATCCATCTATTATTCTAATAATTTCAGTTCTAACCACATTTTTATCTATTGTAATCCAAACTTTTTTGTCTTTTACTGAAAATGCAATTGTCTGTATTTTTCCTCTCTCTTCCCAAACAAATTCGGTTTCACCAAGCTGTTCATCGAATTGCTCCTCTAATTCATTTTTTATTGCAATTTGTGCAAATTGATACAGTGATTTTTTCTGATCTAAGAGTGGTTTCATATCATCCCTTCTAAAATGAGACAATAATTCACCAGTCTTGTTAATTATTCCAACAAATCGTATGTATGGACTAATTTTTGAAATTAGACCACAAATCTCATGATTTTCATTTTCAACCAATTCATTCTTAATTCCTTTTTGCAATATTTTAGTGATTATAGATTTAGTATCTTTTAATACTGAAAAAAAAACTTGATAACCATTGGACATTTGGGACTTCTTTCCATTTTTTTCACCTGAGGTTGGATATCTGGGTTTAGGATTAGTAAGTTTTTTTGGCTCATTAATTCCCTTTGTTCCAATTCCTTCGTTTATTCTTCTAGTTACTATGTCAGTGGGTGATCAGTTTGACATTCATATTTTAGCAATACTAGCTGCATTAACTGCAACATTTGCCAAACAAATTATTTTCTATGCTAGTTATGGTGGAAGAAGAATAATTTCTGAAAAGACAAAAAAGAGAATGTTACCATTCCAAAGATTAGTTAAAAAATATGGTGCGGCTGCAGCATTTGTTGCTGCTGCAACACCAATACCTGATGATTTAGTTTATGTCCCATTAGGTCTTGCAAAATATAACCCACGTAGATTTTTCATTTCAACACTTTTAGGAAAACTTCTTTTATGTTACATTCTTGTCTTATCATCACACTATCTGAGTGATTCTATAGTAGATCCTATTTTTGCTAGTTTTGGAATTACCTCTACTGATGACATTTCAAGTCCTTGGCCCATTTTGATTGGAATCATAGTTTTTGGTGTATCTATGACTCTTGTGGTCATATTATTACTTCGTCTGGATTGGTCAAAAATACTTGGAAGATTTATGCCATGGACACTAGAAGATGATGATCAAAAATAGTCATGTGGGTCTATGCTAAAATTCCATTTTTTATCAGTTCCACGGGATATTCCAATTCTTGTTTTTTTATGAATTTTCTTTATTTTTATTCCATTTGCAATGTAAAGTGATGAATATTTTGTTAGATCATTACCATTATCTTGTAGTGTAATATCTAACGCTTGAGTTAATTTTCCTGGACCATTTGTTAAATTCTGAATTTTTGTATTGTTTCTTAATTTACTCATCATATCAAGTCCAAGTTGTGGATAAACTCCTCTTACTAAAACAGCACCAGCATTAAATTTTTTATTTCTTGCAACAACATTAAGACAATGGTACATTCCATATGTAAAATATACATATGCATGTCCAACTTCTTCAAACATCATTCTATTCCTTTTTGTTTTCCTAATTCTTGCATGGCTAGCAGGATCATCTGATGCGCGATATGCTTCTGTCTCTATTATGATCCCAGTACATTTTTTGTTGTTAATTTTTCTAATCAATTTCTTACCAAGAAGATCTTTAGCAACTAAAACAGTATCACGCTGAAAAAAATCTCTGTGTAGTACCATTTACCTCATCATAACAATTTATTTTCGTTTTATTATTGTGAGCACATCTTCATCTTGAAGTATGTGTGTAAATCCCACACGTTGACCACCAAATTTTACACTTTTTCCCCATACCAATCCAAATCTAAAGTCTTTCTTCATTTTTCTATGTAATTTGTTACAGACATCAAGCACAGAACTATTCTCTCGTATAATTAGTGGTTCCTTAAAATCAGTTTCTCCACCTTTAGGGCGCATATATATTCTAATAAATTGTAATTCATCATAAATTCTATCTCTTAGTTTGTCAATGTTAACATCTGAATCTGCTGAAACTGGAATTACATCAGACTTTATCTTCTTTTCTGCTTTTTTTAGAAATTTTTCATCTACTAAATCAATTTTATTTAGTATTGTTATTGCTTTTGCATATGTTTTATTTCCTGTTACAAAATCTATTAACTGCTCTGAATCAATATCCTCACGAATAACAACTCTAGCACTGGTATAGCCATAAACATTTAAAATTTCTTTTAGTAGTTTCTCTGACATCCTCTTTAATTTTACTTGCTGTGCTACTGCAATACCACCAGTAGTTGATTTTTCAATAACTATGTTGGGTGGATTCTGATTTAGTCTGATTCCTATATTTGCTAATTCTTTTATTAGTACATCTTCGTGATAAGGCTGAAAAACATCTAATACTAGAAGTACTATGTCTGCACTTCTAGCAACTGATAAAATTCTTCGTCCTAGCCCTTTTCCAGTTGAAGCACCCTTGATGATTCCTGGTAAATCTAACATCTGAATTTTTGCACCTCTATGCTCCAGAACTCCAGGTACGACAGTTAATGTAGTAAATTGAAATGCACCTACAGCTGATTTTGAACTTGTAAGTTTATTCAATAATGTAGATTTTCCAACACTTGGCAGTCCAATAAAAACTACTGTTGCATCTCCTGATCTTTTTACATCAAACCCATCAGATTTTTTAGAACTTTTTTTTACCTGGTTTGTTTCTTGCTCCTTTTTCAATTTAGCAATTTTAGCCTTTAATAGTCCAATATGATGTTCAGTAGCTTTGTTAATCTGTGTTCTAGCCATTTCATCTTGGATGGCTTTGATTTTTTCTGGAATTCCCATTGTTTCTACCTTAATTTTTGATAAATTACCTTGTTATGAAAGGTTGCTTTTGTTATAATTCGTTTCAGTTATTATTGGCAATTTACATCTAAAAATATTGAGAAAAAAGGTTTTAGCTGTTGATATTGATGGAACGATTACACTAAATGGATGGGGATCTATCCATCTTGGTGCATTAGCAAAATTACGTTCAATGAAAGAAAAAGGTCATCATGTAGTCATAGTTACTGGCCGTTCATCTGTTGAGGCGTGGTTATTATCAATATTTGGTGGACTTACACATTTAGCTGT
Organism: Candidatus Nitrosopelagicus sp.; assembly: GCA_028345295.1. Classification (GTDB taxonomy): domain Archaea; phylum Thermoproteota; class Nitrososphaeria; order Nitrososphaerales; family Nitrosopumilaceae; genus Nitrosopelagicus. Next base: position 57,052 of record JAOMDA010000004.1, read on the forward strand.
TGGCGAAAATGGCGGATGTATTACTTCAGGAGATACAATGCATCATGAAATGCTTGGAAATAAGGGTGATTGCCTACGTGCATATGATTTCATTAAAAATCATTTCAATGAAGAGATTAAAGAGAAATTAGTATTTCCAAGAATGACTGAGGTTGTTTTAGAACGTACATTTGACATTCCAAGGGCACAAAAACTGTTAGATGATGAAGGATTCAATGTGAATCTTTTTGACAGTGGTTATGCATATCATGTAAATACAAAGGGGATAGATAAGGGAACTGGACTATTGAAAGCGCTTAAAATTTTAGATATTGATATAGAAGACACTATTGCAATAGGTGATAGTGAAACTGACGTCCCTATGTTTAAAGTTGTGAAGAATAGTATTGCCGTAGAAAATTCAATAGATGAACTCAAAAAAGTAGCTAGAATTGTTACAACAAAAAAGTCAGGAGAAGGAGTTCTAGAAGGCTTAGATATGATCAAATCTGAATTTGAGATGTAAATGGCATTCCTAAAAATTCTAGAGTATACCAGGCAGATAATTAGTTCATATCTAACCACAAATGATCTCACTGATGTTAGTTTCACAGTTGAACCATCAAAACCTGGATTTGGTGATATAACCTGTAATATTGCATTTCTTCTAGCAAAAAAATTACATAAAAATCCACAAGATATATCGCAAGAAATAGTTGAATTTTGTTCAAAAGAACTCGGCAGTGACATTAAAAATATCACCGCACATCCAGCAGGTCATATTAATTTCGAATTAGATTTTATTAATTTTAGTAAGTCTGTTCTAGAAGAATCTCAGAGTCCACATTATTGTGATATAGACATAGGTAAGTCTAAAAAAATAATTGTTGAACATACATCAGTTAATCCTAACAAAGCATTACACATTGGGCATGTTAGAAATATTGTAATTGGTGATATTATTACACGAATTCTTAAAAAAGTAAATTATGATGTGCATACTCTAAATTATGTTGATGATTCTGGACTTCAAGTTGCTGATCTAATCATTGGTTTCAAACATTGTGGATTTTCAGAAGATCCACCAGATAATGAAAAATTTGATCATTATTGTGGTGACACTGTCTATGTTGGAACTACTGAAAAATATATTGATGACAAAGATTTAGAATCTAAACGACATGAAATTCTAAAGGCAATTGAAGACATAAATACAGAAACATCGATATTCGCACAAAAAATAACGAGAAAAGTTTTAGACGCTCAGTTAAAAACTGTGTGGAATCTAGGTGTTACATATGACTGTCTGAATTTCGAATCACAAATTATTCATTCAAAATTATGGGATAATATTTTTTCAAAACTAAAATCACAAAATTTAGTAAGACTTGAGAAATCTGGAAAAAATGAAGGTTGTTGGGTAATATCTAGTAAAGATGAAGATGATAAAATATTAGTTCGAAGTAATGGTGTTGCAACATATATTGCAAAAGATATTCCATATGCAGCATGGAAATTAGGAATAATTAATGACCCATTCAGTTATAAAATTTTTACAACTCAAGAAAATAATCAAACATTATACGAAACAACTTTAGATCAACGCGATAGTGATACCAATAAACTAAGCTTTTCAGGTGATAAGGTTATCACCGTTATTGATAATAGGCAAATACGTTTACAAAAAATTATAACTGATTTGATGCGACGTTTCACGGGAAGTGATTCGTATATACATCTAGGTTATGAATCAGTTACGCTTAGTTCTAACACATCTTCTATTCTAGGGTTCGAGACATCTGATAAATCTGTTCAAATGTCAGGACGAAAAGGATTCTACGTTGATGCTGATCTAATTTTAGGAAATTTACATGACAAGATTTACAATGAATCAAAAAATCGAAATTCAAGTTTAAGTGATTCTGAATTAAATTCTATTGCAAAATCTGTATCAGTTGGAACAATAAGGTATGAAATGATAAAACCTGATCTTGACAAGATTATAACATTTGATTTAGAAACATCCTTGAAGATTGAAGGCGACACATGTAGTTATATTCAATATTCATACGCTAGAGCAATGAGAATTTTAGAGAAATCAAATAATCTTATAACTTCAGTTAATTTTTCAAACTTTACTAGTCAATTTGAAATTAATCTAATTAAAAAAATTGCAATGTATGACATTCAAGTTAGTGATGCTGCAAAAAATCTATCACCTAAAGTAATTGCCAGATATTGCTACGAATTAGCAGTTGCATTTTCTTCTTTTTATGAGCATGTAATGGTTCTTAATGCCGAATCAGATGAATTAATCAAATCTCGTCTTTTACTGGTTCATTCCTTTTCATTAACACTTAGAAATGCTTTATCATTACTTGGAATTGATTCACCAAGTAGAATGTAAAACTATATCTAAAAAACTACTTTTTAATACTAAAAATAGCATTTTTGACTATAAAAATTGGTTTTTAGTATGTAAAAATTAGACAGTGTGAATTAACAATTAAACTTAATTTCTAGAAATATCTGTATCTTACACTATTTGCTTTCCATTTAGTACCTGTTTATGAATATCTAAAAAATATTGGTTGTATGAAAAACAATTTACTATGAATTAGTTTTTTGTAATTTATAGAATCTTCTAAGTGAATATGCATGTTGAACTGAATAGTCGTTTTCTTTTGCTTGTGTTTTAATTTCTTTTGCTTCATCAATAGTAATTCCTTGTGCTGCCAAAAACGCATCATCAGTAGAACCTAATTCGGTAAATACTTCATATTTTTCAATTGATGCTCGTTTAACACTTGGATCTAATATCTGAATTTTGTCGTAATATTTTATGGCCTCATCTAATTTTTTTAAAAATTTTAGGGTTACTGCTATATTCATTAGTGCATCAACATTGTTTGGGTCTTTTTTTAGTACAATTTTATAAATTTCAATTGCATCATCATGTACACCAGTTTTATTTAGTGCAATTCCTTTTGTTACTAATGCATCTACATCATCTGGATATTTCACTAATATGGCATCACAACAATTAATCACTTCATTATGTTTTTCAAGTTTTTCATATGCAAACATTTTATTTTTTAATGCATGCTCATCAGTAGAATCTAATTTCAATACTTTTTCACAATATTTTATGGCATCGTCATTTGCTCCAACCATTATATATGCAGTACTTAGATTCTGTAATGCAATCATATCTTTACTGTCATTTTTTAATAAATCATGGCAGAAAGAAATGATATCATCAAACTGCTTTTTTTCAAATAGTTTTTTTAAACGTAAAATTGGCTCTTGCTCAATTAGACCCACCATTAACTTTCGTCTCTCCAGATGGTATGAAGTGACTCAATCTCACTAATAATTTGTAGTGCAGAAACATTATCTCTTTCTTGCATTGCTATAGAAAAGTCATATCCTAATTTTATAGCCTCTGGACTTAGATCTTTTATATTTTTAAGAAATTTACCTTCAAGTTTCATCCTTTCCCCTAATGCACATGATAGCCAATTATCTGAAAGGTTTTGATGTCCCTCATCTAATTTTTCATTAATTTTACTTCTCCATTCTAATAGTTCAAATTTTTTTAGAATATTATCCGTTTTTTGTGTGTAATACAGTCTCATACTTTTTTTATGAGTACTTTTTATTAAAAATTTTTAATTTTTTTGTGATTTTTATAGTCCACAAATATTTACAGATCGATGGATAATAGAATCAATTTTGCAGTGGTTGTAGGTGTGATACTAGTACTTGCCTTTGCTGTTACATTAACTCAAACAGAAAAGCAAGCAATTTCTCAAGATTCAGATGTTATTACAGATGAGTTAATTACCCATTGGCTTGAAAAGTATGATCCATCAGAACAAACAATCTCTGTTACTGGTAGTGCAACTTCTTCCTCAAGTCCAGATACATTAATTGTGATTCTTGGTGTTGAATCTGAAGCAAAAACTGCAAATGAATCCTTGTCTAAAAATTCCAATTCATTGAATTCTGTTATTTCATCATTGACCAATTCTGGAATTTCTAAAGATAGCATCCAAACATCAAATTTTACAATTTATCCCTTGTATGATAGCATAAAGGACTCTAATGGTAATTATCAGCAAATTCTAATTGGATATCGTGTATCTAACATTTTATCGATACAAACTGATAAAATTGATTCTGCTGGTGACATAATTGACTCAGCAGTTTCGTCTGGGGCAAATCGTGTTGATAATGTTTCCTTTCAATTATCCGATGACAAATTGCAAAAAGTTTCTGACGATTTGATTGCTGATGCAATTAATGATGCAAAACAAAAAGCAGAAAAAGCACTTGTTCCATTGAAACAAAAAATTGTCGGTGTGAAATCTGTGGTATTACATGATAACATGACCCCATATCATGAGAGTTCTATGCGTGCATCATTTGATGGATTTGCTGAATCTATGAAATCTGCACCAATACTGTCAGGAGACGAAGAGATTAGAACCGATGTTAGTGTTGTCTTCTACATATCTCAAGAATAGAATAATTGTGATCTGATTATAATGATTGATTTTCTTTGGTTAATACCACTTGGATTTGCTGCTGGGGTTTTAGGCTCAATAATTGGTCTTGGGGGTGGAATTATTGCTGTACCTGTGATGACTTTTGCAGGGTTCCCACCAACATTGGCTGCAAGTAATAGTTTGTTTGCTGCGTTTAGTAATGCAGTTGCATCTACTGCCACGTATGCAAAGCAAAAAAGGATTGAGTATGGAATTGGTTTAAGATTAGGATTAATGTGTATTCCAGGAACAATTCTTGGCGCATTTGTTTCTGATATAATGACACCTGTTGTATTTCAAATTCTTTTTGCATTAATTTTAGTCTCTTCTGCAGTCTATATTTTTGTAAAAAGAAAGATTTCAGAAAAGCCATACAATTTAAAAAATTCAATGATGGTTTTTGCAGCATCTGCAAGTTTTTTTGCAGGTGTAATTTCAAGTTTATTTGGAATTGGAGGTGGTGTAGTCTTTGTTCCATTAATGGTAATTGGAATTGGAATTTCAATGAGAAAAGCTGCACCGACATCACAACTTGTTCTAATATTTGCATCGTTAAGTGGATTAATTGTTCATTCTCTATTAGGACATCCTGATTTTACACAAGCTATGCTGTTATCAATTGGAGCATTTGCAGGTGGCTTACTGGGCGCAAGATTATCATTAGATATCAAGGAAATAAAATTGAAAATTCTTGTTACGATTGTCTTGATTGCTGCAGCAATTAAGTTAGTTATAGATTCGATGGGGGTTCCTTTTTAATCCTGTAAAGGTTCTTCTTAGATGTTACAATAACTTCCCCATCTCCATTTGTTCCTTCAAAGTCTACACCAATTAACCCAAATTCTTCATCAAGATCTTTTTTTTCAGATACTGTAAATTTGATTTTAAGAACTTGATCTGTGTATAATGCTTTTAGGAATCTGGTTTGTCTACCATCCCATTCTTTGTCACCATCAATACCATATAGTATGATTAAATTTCCATAGATTTGTCGTAATCTGGTAAATTCACCTTCCATACGAGAAATCATTGCTCGACCAGAAATAACTTTAGGTTCTTTTTTACCAGTGTTGATTTCAAACATTGCGTTTTTTATTCGTGAAAATCCTAGATAATCATCTAGCTCATCAGATGATATAGTAGTTGTTGATTGGAATTGATCACCAATTTTTAGCGAGGAAAATTTTTCCATCTTTATCTTGATTCGTCAGGGCAAAATATTACTTCAGAACTTGCACCTGCTTCCTTTGTTACCAAGTAATTTATTGTATCTATGAGATTTTCATTACTAGGTTCTTTTCCATCAACAGTTCCTGGTAAAACTACAAACATTCTGACATTTGATTTTAGGACGTCGCTTAGTTCTTGGTTAACTGTAGTTGCAAATGGTCTTAATGCACCTCTGAAAACTTCGGATTTTGCTCTTGCATGACCACCAACTTTCTTTCCAGCAGGAAGGGCTGGACCAACAATTACAATTCTTCCATAAGACTCTTTGAATAATCTTGGGTCATCAGAACCACCTGGAACAAAAGTTTCCATTGCATTTTGGGATATTTGAGCTGGTGTATTGATGAATTTATTAACTAAACCATCCCATTCGTTTCTAGTTAATTCAGTTAATTTAGAAAATTCGGGAACATCTCCTGTTATATGAACAAATAGTGTATTAGATTCATTTCCATTATCAACAACTTTTGCTCCTCGTTCTTCTAACATTGATTTTAATTCAGTTGCTTTTTGTAATGCATCGTTAGAATCATTATTTGTGATGACACATGTAATTCCCTCAAAATTATTTTTTTCAGTTTTAGGAACAGATGCTCTAATATGTGATTTAACAGGATAGAAAACTCTGTCACCCGGTATTATCTTTCCATTAAGAATTTTTGATTGCTCATCATCAACAAGAGTTAGAACTGTTGTGGCAACTTGATCTTGTGATAAAAATTGTTGGTCTGGTATCATTGTGGATGTATTTTTTTGAATTTTTTCAGCAATACTTTGAACTTTATTTAGTAGATTAGTAAGTGCACTTTCTTGCTTGCCTAATTTTTCAGCAGCAGATTTTATTCCATCTTTGATAGTTTGTTCATCTTCTCCCAATAACCCTACAATCTCTTTATTTGCGACTTCAACTTCACTTGGTGAGAGTCCTTCAAATCCACTTACTCTAAGAAACTCAGATGCCGCTTTTGGATAAACGGTTTTATAAATTCTATCTGAATGAACAGGACCAGGGTTGGTACCAATCGAAACAATTCCCTTTTCTGTAAGTTCCCATGACATTGCCTCGACAAGTCTATTCTTAGCTCCTTGTGATGCTGTATATGGACCTCTGAATCTATACGGTCTTTGTTCAAGTGGTCTTTCTTCAGCAAAGAATGTAGAAATTGTAATAATTTTTCCACCTTCCTTCATAACTTTTAGTGCTTGGACAGATGTCCAAAATGTGCCAGTTAGGTGAATGTCTATAGTACTTCTAAAATCATCTAATGGTGCATGTGCAAAACACGTAACAGGACCAGAGACACCTGCATTGTTTACAACAATATCGACATTGATATTTTCATTTTGTAATGTGTTAAACATCTCAGTAACTGCTTTTTCATCGCTAACATCTACACCTGAGAAAATCTTCACAAATCCATTAGTCTGTTTTTCATTAATAATTTGATTTAGAGTCTTAGATGTATCTTCCAATGGCTCTTTTCTTCTACCAAGTATGATTACACTTGCACCATTTTCAACAAATTTTTTGGCAACAGTCATTCCTATTCCAGTACCGCTTCCTGTGATTAGGGCAACTTTATTTTGAAATTTTAACATTGACAGAATTTTTGATCGTTTGTAATATTAATTGGTTACCACTAAGAATTATCTTTATTTGTGGGTAGAATGTGAGAATTTTCATGCATGATTCTGAATCTGAAACATTTGTAATAAAAACAGAACCAGAAAAATTTTCTGATAAATTAAAAGAAATTGATATCACATCTACACCAAAGGAAATTGCCACTGATGATGTAGAATCTGATGATTACTATAGCCGTGTTTTTGCGCAGACCACAAGAATGGTTACAAACAAAGGCTGCTTAGAAGTTAAAGATAAGAATATTGATGTAATTCAAATTCTTCAGAAGGGATAGAAATGCAAGATCCAAATCCTACTCCATGGGGAACACAAGATAGATTTCAAGCCCACTATATTGTTAGAAAAAATAATATTGCAAATGTATTAGACTATACTACTAGAACAACACTATCTACCATAGGTCATTTTGGGTCAAAGAAAGTGACTGATGTTGAATGGCAGGGTGGAAAGATTTCTGACGCATTAAATTCTGATACTTCACTAAAGGAAATGATAGTGAATCAAACACCTGATGATGCAGTAATATCAGTAGAACCAACAAATCAAGGAGTTAGGATTTATGGTAAATGGAAAAATGGATTTGAATTTGGTGTTTCAAAAGAACTTTTTGAAATTTACAATAAAATTGCCGGACACATAAAAAGTATCTAAGCTTTCCACCAATCTAGTGCAAGATAATCAACTCTCTCTTTTCCATATGGAATTGCCAGAATGAATTGTTTCTTAACACTTGTAGCCAGTCTTCCAGCTAAGACCACATCTGTCGATGACATATTTTCATTTCTATTGTATACTTGGACTAAAAACGGTGCATGATCAATTCCTGGTCCTTTTTGATACACTGCAAAATCACAACCAAATTTTATTCCCGGATTAACAATGTATCCTTTATCACGAAAATTTTTGTACACTTGAAATTTTTTATCAAAATTATGATATTCATCTCTACATATATTCAACATTGAATCTTTTGAAATCTTTTTTTTATTTTTATAGATATGAATCTTGGATTTTAATTGTAAATAATGCCCTTCAATAAGATCTAAAATTAATGGTACATCAATTTCATCTGGTTTTGGTTTTGATATTCCTATTGGTTTTCCAAAGTATCCATTGGCAAATAATTTCTTTGAATCGGGAATACTCCAAACAATAATTCTATTTTCTACTAATTCGGCTTTCAATTAAAGACTCAAAGCTAAAAGAATGAATGAATCTGAAACTTCTTGACATTTGTCAGCCATTTCTTCTATACCTTCAATTATGTCCTTCATTAATAGGAGTTCTTTTGTTGTTGATATTTCAAGCGCTTTCATAACCATTTGTCTATATTTGATATCAATTTCACGTTCAATTTTTTGAGTATCCTGTGCAAGTTCTATTGATTTTGTTGAATCCGAATTTAAACTTCGTATAATTTGGTTTAGTTTGTAAACCTCATCAACTACTAAACTAATTAGCTCTGTTAAGTCCTTATCAAGTTTAGAAGTTTTAAGAGTCGATGGTTTGATATTTGATAATTTGAATGCAATACCTGTAATGTAACCAGCAATTTCATCCATTGTGTAGGCTGTGTTCAAGAGATTTTCACGATTCATAATTAAGCCACCTACATCTGCAACATCACGTGTAATTTTTCTACGAAGACCCTCTACTTCTTCTTCTAATGAGGCAATTTGCTCTAGCGCATCTTTAATTCCACTTTTATCTTTTGACATAATTAAATCTGGGAGTAATGATAAACTTCGTGATGCATTAAGAATTCGATTAATTTCATCTTGTAATACAGCAATTGCCTTTCTTTTTGCTTGTACTTCTAACTCCCCACTATACATAACGAATTACTACTCAAGAAGAGGATAATTTAATGCTTCTTGTTTTTTGCTACATTAATAATCTAGTCAATATCAGTTTTTTTCTGATTTTTGTATAGTGTAAAAACCTCCTCACCAACTGATGCATCTTCTGCCATTTTCTCAGATCTTATCTTTCCGGTGAATTTGGGAAATCTCAGGGCAAATCCTGTATTCTTTCTTACCATATTTAGTCCTGTTTTATGTATTGGACTTAGTGTAATTTCTGATGCAACAATTTCTAAAACTAGTTCTGGCTCAAACCAAATATCAGCGTTCATTGAACTTTCAATTCTAGGATTTTTTTTCAAAGTAACTTTGTTGGAAAGAATTTGGAATAATTGATCTAGTTTTTCATCAGTGAATCCAGTACCAACTTTACAAATTGTTGGGAATGTGTCGGTTTCAGAATTATACGATGATAATAACAAAGTGCCATATTTTCCAGTTCTTCTTCCTCTACCAAAAAATGCACCAACAACTACTAAATCTAAACTATCACCTAATTCATTTTGATACTCACGTTTTAGTTTTAACCAGTTATTTCCACGAGTACCTGCACGATATGGGGAATCAAGTACTTTAAGCATTAATCCCTCACATCCAGAATTTATAGAGTTTTCAAGAATTTCAGATATATCTTCTTTATTCTTAACAATTGACATTGGAATTAGTTTTGCAAAATTATCTTCATTAATTATAGTCTCTAAAGTTTTCCTTCGCTCATTGTATGATTTATCTAGATAATCGTTTCCATTATAATATAGTAGATCAAAAAAGTTCACAGTTATTGGATAATCTAATACAGCTTGTTCCAATTTATACTTCCTTCTTCTATGCATTAATTCTTGAAATGGTAAAAAATTTCCTGTATTGGCATTTACTGCAACTACTTCTGCTTCAAAAATTCCTTCATTTGCATTTATTGAATTTGAAATTTTTTCTACAACATCAGGATAATATTTTGTAATATTTTCTAAACTTCTTGAAAATAAAATAATTTTATTATCTTTTTTGTGAATTTGTGCACGTTCTCCATCAAGTTTATACTCTGCTGCAAATTTATTCTCTATTTTTTTAATTGCTTCTTCTTCACTCTTAACACGATCAGCTAACATAGGTCTAATTGGGCTAAATAATGAAGTATTAAATTTTAAAACTCCATTGATTCCTTCAGTAGCTAATATCTCAGCAACTTTTCCCAAGTCACTAGATACATTATATGCGTTCTCTACAAGTTCACGATTTTCTTTTTTACTTGTAAATGCAATAGCCAATGCATCCATTGTAGTATTTTCTGCTACTCCTAAGCGTAAAGTTCCAAGTAATATTTTCAGAATAAATTTTGTTTCAACAGGTGTTGCATCATTTAACAAGCTTGAAATATATTTCATTTTCATATCTTGAGATCCCTTACCTTCTAGTTTTGAAATTTTTAATAGCGTGTCATACACTCTTTCCAAAGTTATTGTTTCGGCTGCAAATGTAGTTTGAGTTTTTTGTTCAAGAATGCTTGCACCTGTTTTTCCTAAATCACCACCTTCATTATAGTCATCCTCAATCTTTTTTATTGTAATTCCTGATGATTTTGAAATAGCACGAATAACAAGTTTTTCAGCAATTCCTAATTCAATACCTTCAAAATTTGGTCTTACTTTTCCTTGTATCAGATAAATGACTTTAGAAATTGTATTTTTAGGTGTTTTTTTGATAAGTTCAACTAAGATATCTGTTAACTCTAGTCGTTTTGTTGTTAGTTCCATTTTTTCCAATGAATCTGATAACACAGAAAATTTCATTTTTGTACCTACTTAGTTAATTTGCATTTTGAATAAGTTTTTTTCTAAATATATCTAAAAATGACTTTTTTTTGGTTTTGTTTCAACTCTGAAACAAGCGCAAAGTTGTTTAACGGATATGCTTTTTTATATTGTTTCATAAAACTCCATGCCACATCATGATTTTTGAACTCTGTTCGTATTCCCTCAATTTTACTTTCGTTACCAAAAACATCAAAGGAAACAACTGAATATTTTTTTGGTTTGTTATGTGGTCTGGCTTTTAGAAACCATGATACTGTAAACACGAATGCACCCAGAATTATAAATGCAAATCCTATCTCTCTAAAATATGGCCAGAAAATCCCTGGAACGGTTTGTCCAAATAGTTGTACAACATAATGTGAAAATGTTAATATCGCTGCAATAGTCATCGCCAATTTTGTAACTGTATGGAAACCTACTGAAAACTGAAACTCATACTTAGAAATCATAATGAGAATATTACCTACTTAGTTTTAATCTTTTTTAACTTATGATCCATGCAGTTTAGTCTGGGTCTTCGTAATTTTCCTTTCTATCATCACTTGTTGTTTTTGAATCCATTGGCTTCATCTTGCTCTTTAGAATACTCATTCTATCATTATAGCCCTCTGCATATTCCAATTCATCTGGAACAAGTGTTGCAGGGTGTATGAAACCTTGACTACGAATTGCCATTGCTTTCTTTGTTGCAATTTCTCTAATATGATCCCAATCAGGTGTAGAGAACCCATCAAATGGACCAGTAAACTTTCCATTATGCATACTGAATACAAGTGATTCAACGATTGGAATACAAAAATTAATTGTTGCTGCTGAATTTAGTTTTACGGGCATAAGTGGCATGTTATGACTTCCTCTTGTATTACCAGATACATAATGTGGGTTATTGAATACACTCCCTGCTTCTTCTGTAGCAGGAAACATTTTTTGTGTTCTAATTAAACAGACAGGATCATCTTTACCAACATATGTTCCTGCAATATTATGCAGTCGATCAGTTGACGCACTTAAGATTGGCTCTCCTTCTTTCGTGTGAATTGAGGATATTACATATCTACTAGGATACATTAATGCCGCTTCTAGTGTTGGTTTATCTTCCCACAGTGATAATTTTGCAATTGTAGCGTCTTCTACATCCATAACATGAAAATCTACTCCTTTTGCTAGTGATTTGTTAACAATTAATCCGGTATTACTTAATGCATCAACAAACAATCTATACATAGGATAGTTGAACGCACCGGGTTCTGTTTTATCTGCTGCAAAAACTGTAAATGCCTCGTTTGGTCTTTCTTCAAATTCTAATTCAGCAACACCTGGCCCCATTCCTTTTACATTTCCTGAAAAAGAATCTTTTAGTAAGTCTTGACCAGCACCATAGAGACCTTCTTCTTTAGCAACTTGTGTTCCTGCTTCAAATGCATTCCATGCTAGTTTATGAATTTCTTCATTGTCTGTCCCTTTAGTATGACTCATTACAATATGCACATCATCACCACAATATCCAATGTAGTAATCTAACAGTAGATCTCCTGAGCTTTTTACAGTATGTTTTACAGCTTCTATCAATCCATCACTTGGTCTTGTATGTCCACCTATACCACCGACGTCAGCTTTGATAACTGAAACTGTAATTTTCATATTTTTTTATTTTGCTTCTTTGATTTATACTATTATGTTATTTTGGTTTTGATACAAATCTCCAAAAAATTCAAAAAATAGGCAAGAAAATTAAAAAAAATGTAAATGCATATAAAGACCATCAAATAACGAATTTTGAAAATGGCAGACAAAAACCACTTGAATATGATAATTACTGGTCATATTGATAATGGAAAATCAACAACTATGGGTCATTTCTTAATGGATCTAGGAGTAGTTGACGAAAGAACCATTGCTGCTCATGCAGAAGAATCTGAAAAAACTGGTAAAGGTGACACATTCAAGTATGCTTGGGTCATGGATAACATAAAAGATGAGCGAGAAAGAGGTATTACAATAGATCTTGCATTTCAGAAATTTGAAACTCCAAAATTCTTCTTTACATTAATTGATGCACCAGGGCATAGAGACTTTATTAAAAATATGATTACAGGTGCATCTGAGGCAGATGCAGCAGTTTTAGTACTTTCTGCAAAAGAAGGTGAAACTGATACTGCAATAGCTCCAGGTGGACAAGCAAGAGAACATGCATTTTTACTAAAAACTTTGGGTGTAAGTCAACTTATTGTTGCAATCAATAAAATGGATGACAGTAAATTTTCTGAAGATGCTTACAATGCTGCAAAAGCAAAAGGAGAACAATTGGTTAAATCTGTAGGCTACAAATTAGATCAAGTTCCATTCATTCCAGTTTCTGGTTGGACAGGTGATAATTTAGTTAAGAAATCTGAGAACATGGGATGGTATAAAGGTAAAACACTCTTAGAAGCATTTGATGACTTTACCGCACCAGAAAAACCAATTGGAAAACCATTGCGTGTTCCAATTCAAGATGTTTATTCAATAACTGGAGTTGGAACTGTACCTGTTGGACGTGTTGAAACAGGTGTAATGAAACCTGGAGATAAAATTGTTGTAATGCCTTCTGGCGCAGCTGGTGAGATTAAATCAATTGAGACACATCACACTGAAATGCCAAAAGCAGAAGCAGGTGATAATATCGGTTTTAATCTAAGAGGCATTGAAAAGAAAGATATCAAACGTGGAGATGTTTTAGGAGACCCAGCAAACCCACCAAATGTTGCAAAAGAATTCAAAGCACAAATTATAGTTATTCATCACCCAACTGCTATAGCACCAGGTTATACTCCTGTAATGCATGCACATACTGCACAAGTTGCTGCAACAATTACTGCATTTAATGCAAAAATTAATCCTGCAACAGGAGCAACTGATGAAGAAAATCCAAAATTTTTGAAGGTAGGTGATTCTGCTATAGTTACAATTAGACCTGTAAGACCAACACCAATAGAAACATTCCAAGAGTTTCCTGAAATGGGTAGATTTGCACTAAGAGATATGGGTGCAACCATTGCTGCGGGTGTAGTAAAAGAAATCACAGAAAAACACACTCCTTAATTGAGTCATTATGGCTCAGAATGCTCGAATAAAATTAACTAGTACAAGTCTTCCTAAATTAGGTGATGTATGTGATGAGATTATGGGGATTGGAAAGAAAACAGGTGTTAAAGTAAAAGGCCCTACACCACTTCCAGTTAAGCGTCTTAATGTTGTAACAAGAAAATCACCATGTGGAAATGGAACTGAAACATATGAAAAATGGGAAATGAGAATGCATAGGCGAATAATAGATCTCAATGCTGATGACAAGGCAATTAGACAGTTGATGCGACTAAAAATCCCTGACGACGTGTATATTGAATTATCATTGAAATAATTTTGTTAGCCTTTTATTATAGTAAGAATCGTGATTAACATGGTCGAAGAGAATGTTTCTGAAGATTCCTCTACTGAACCAGGTATGTTAGAAGAGGAGAAATTTGATGTCGTTTACGAATGTCTTAGGTGTAAAGTACAGGTAAGTCTTATTGAATTAAATCGACTACCAGAGATAAAATGTATTTGTGGGTTTAGAGTTTTTACTAAACTTAGACCACCAATTGTCAAAACTGTGAAAGCAGTTTAGTCTCTATCTTTTTTGTAACTGTGATATCTCTGTAAGTGTGTTCTCATATCCTCCATATTTGAAAAATTTTTGTTACATTCCTTACAATCATATGGTAAATCTTTGAAATGAATTACCTGAAGATGTTGCATCAGTTCCTCTTTTTTAGAAAATTTCTTATTGCAGCGGTCACATATATTTTTTTTAAAAAAGATCATGTTACTCATTTTTAGCTTTTTGTTCATCCCAGCACTTTCTACAAAGCTGTCCAGATACCTTCCAACCTGATTTTGGATTATATCTAAAGAATCCTAATTTTACACCACATATCGTACAAAATGCCTTCTTACTGTTAAAATCAGTTTCCTTTTTATCAAAACATGTTTTACATAACAGACCTTGCATATCCCATTGCCATCGTGGTTCCCAAAGGTCTGTAACTTTTTTTTGTGTATTACATGTCATGCATTTTGATTTAATGTTAGAATCATACTCATCCCTCATTCTGTCCATGTAACAGTCACCACAAAGTGGTGATTCAACATACCATTCTTTTTTTGCTTTATGTTTGTGTTTAGTTTCTTTTTTACAAATTGTGCATATTGAAGATTTTTTACTGAATAATCCCATATCAGTTATAAAAATTAGTTCTAATTAAATTATGAAAACAATGAAAAAGGAAATTAGATTAGATTTCATTTAGTAGTTTTTCTAGGCCTTGACTAATGTTTAGCATACCTTTCTTTTTTGCATATTTTTCGATCATTTTGTACTGATCGTTAGTAAAGCAAACTGGCATTGAACGTTTTTCCATAAATATACTAATTTTTCTTTTTTAATAACTCTTACTTTATTTTGAAAAACTATATTGATGATAATTAATTGCTTTGTATGGTAAAAATGCTTCAGATTTTAGTTATCGGCAATAATGATAACGGATGCACTCCTGAACTTGAAACAATTGCATATGAAGCTGGAAAAGAAGTTGCAAAATCCGGATCAGTTTTGATTACTGGTGGATTGGGCGGTGTAATGAAAGCCGCATCACATGGGGCAAAAGATGAGGGTGGATTAACTGTTGGTATAATTCCACAAGATGACTCTGCAATGGCAAATGAATTTTGTGACATTGTGATTCCATCTGGAATGGGATTGTCAAGAGATTTTCTTAATGCACTTTCTGCAGATGGAGTAATTGTTGTAGGTGGTGGGTCTGGAACATTATCAGAAATTTGTGCTGCATACATGTACAAAAAACCCATTGCGACGCTAAAGAATTCAGGAGGTATGGCAACAAAGTATTCTGATAAGTATATTGATCATAGGGAAAATGTCAAGATTATTGGTTTTGATTCATCAAAAGATGCAGTCAACTATATTTTAGAACAAACTAAATCATAGATTTCAATAGTGGATCTGGTCTGTAAAATTCACCATATTCCTGTGTAAGCTTGTTTAATTCGTCTATGATATTTTGAATTCCAATATCTTTCGCTGTTTCAAATAATGGTTTTCTAAGTCCAAGACCAAGATTTGCAGCCTTTTCAATTTCTTCTACATCACTCGCACCGTTTGTAATCAACCATGCTGCATTGTTTAGAACATTTGCTACAAGCTGGATTGGATTACATTTCTGTGCTAACTCTTCAGAAAGTTCTACTCTTTCATATTTGTCATCCGAATACTTGTAATATCCTTCTCCTGATTTCTGTCCCAATTTTTTCTCATCAAACATTTTTTCAACTGTTTTATGTGGATTAATTACTTTTTTGTCACGTAAATGCATCTCAATAGTTGCCTTGTGAATTACATCCATTCCGGTAAAGTCTGCCAGTTCAAATATTCCCATAGGAAAACCAAGCTTGAATTTTACAGCAGAGTCAATCTCTTCAAGTGTTGCGCCTGTTCTGTCTTGCAGATAGCATGCTTCATGAACCATTGGTATGAATAATCTATTTATGATAAATCCTGGAACGTCTTTTCTACATAATACTACCTGCTTGTTTATCGATTTTACAAATTCTTGTGTAAGATCAGTTATTTCTTGTGCAGTTTTCTCACCTGGAATCACTTCAACTAGTTTCATAAGTTGTGGTGGATTGAAAAAATGAATTCCAATAAATTTTTCAGGACGAGATGTTGTGTTTGCGATCTCTGTAATTGGTAATGTGCTTGTGTTTGATGCAAAGATTACTTCTGGCTTCGCGACTTTATCAAGTTCGGCATAAACCTTTTTTTTTAAATCCATTATTTCAGGCACTACTTCAATTACTAATTCAGCATCTTTAACTGCGTCATTCAAATTTACAACTGGTGAGATTCTTGAAAAAATAGCATCGCCTTCTTCTTTTGGTATCTTATTTTTTGTTACAAGTTTATCTAAACTCCAGCGAATTTTTTCCATTGCTTTGTCTAAAAATTCCTGCTTGATGTCACGTAGTACAACAGTGTATCCTGCAGTAGCAGAAACCTGGGCAATCCCATGACCCATAACTCCAGAGCCTAAAACTGTTATATTTTTAATATTCAACAATCCTTATTCTGAAATACCTTTTATAAGCTCATTCAAATTGTATATGATATGGGTCTATTTGGAAAGGATAAAAAAAGTGATCAGACCAAATGCAAAGAATGTGGTTTGGAATTACATCAACCAGAAAGACTTGAACGACATATGAAAAAAGCACATGGTAATGTACCTGAAAAAAAGCCTGACACTAGTGGTGGTGTTCAAGAAGGCGGTATGTGGTAAATTTATTATTAGAAAATTTTAGATTAACATTATTGGAATTATCTGATGGTCAAAAGTATGCGATTGTCTTTTTAGGTGCACTTGCAGTGGCAGGAATTGTTTTAGGAACAATGGTTTTCCCTTTTTGGAATTTTATTCGTGAAGATATTATAGAGGAAGTTGAAATTTTTGAATCTGCAAATGGTAATTGTTATGTAGACACACTAGATGGAATTCCAAAAACTATAGAAAACTGTAATCTTCCTATAGGAACTGCGGTCACTGTTAAATATGGTGAAGGTTTACCATGGGCAATAATTGAACCGTAAGATTAGATTTGGTGAATGACTTGTCTTGTATTTTTTGTAAAATAGCATCAAAAGAAATTCCAATCAAAATATTAGCTGAAACAGAATCATGTATAGGATTTTTAGATGCATTTCCTTTGGCAAAAGGTCATACATTAATTATTCCAAAAAACCATTATGAGAAGATCCAGGATCTACCAGCAGATGTTAATAACGAACTTTTTTCCATAGTACATAGGTTGATTTCTAAAGTTGATTCTTTGACTGGTGCAACACTGGTTGCAATTCATAACGGTAAAGATAGTGGACAGGAAATACCACATGTTCATGTTCATTTGATTCCAAGAAGTAGAGATGATTCTGCAGGTGCAGTACATTCTATGTTTTCAAAAAAACCAGAATTATCTGAATCTGAAATTAATGAATTATGCACTAAATTGAGAATTACCTAGTAAGGAAATATTCTTTGATTATTATCTAAATCATCAACAATAATTGCTTTTGTAGGGCATGTTTCAGCAGCATTAATAATTTTTAGATTTTTTGAACCCTTGGAATTATAGACTCTAGATTTTGGATTCATAGTAGTTGTTTTATCAACAGTAAATACATTTGGAGCAATTGTCTCACAACTACAACATCCAATGCAAAGTGATGGGTCAACTCTAACTGATAAATCAATTTCCGGTTTTTCTTTTACATTACTCGCTTGCTGCTCATGCATATCTTCATTTTTAGTTGATTCATATTTTTTCCAAAAGTCTTGCTCATATTTTTTCCACCAATCTTTATCTTCCTCAAATTCTTTAGTAAACCTACTCCAATCTTCTTCAGGTGAATTATTTCTGTGATTTTTCTCATTTTTTCTGTAAAAGTTATCCCTTGAGTTCTTTACGTCTTCACGTGTGTGTACGGTTGATTCTTTCCCATGTTTATCTGCGGATTTGTGTTGGTCTTTTAGAAAATAATATGCCTCAGTTATCACCTTGAATTTTTTTCCATCAGATTCTTTTTCATTTTTATCTGGGTGTAATTCTAATGCTAGTCTTCTGTACGCATATCGAATTTCTTCATATGTTGGATTTTCTTTTAAGAGTAAAATTTGACGTGCTTGTTTTGTGTTCAACTATCTAACATACGACTTTATACGATAAAAAGATACTTGGATCAAATTACTACTTCATCGTCTTTTTTCCATGCTGGATCCACTATACATAGAACTTTTAGTATTACACTTCCAGTATTTTCCAAGTATTGTAAAGAAAAAGGAGGAACAAAAATTGATTGATACTCTTCAATTAAAATTGGCTTACCATCTATATGTAATACTCCCTTTCCTTCTAATACAAAATAGACCTCAGATGTTTTCATTTTATGTAGTTTTGATTTTTTACCTGGCTGAAGAGTAGATTGTGCTAGACTGTATCTAATTCCATCTAGTGTGTTATGTGGATGAAAGATTTGTCTAATTTCAGTATCTTCATCAGCATGAATAGGTTTTATGTCTTGAATTTTTTTTGAAATCATTATTTTAATCTCTGTGTAACTTTTGTTTGGAAATCAGATTCATACCATGTTGTTGTTGGCTCAACATTATTTTTTGGAAATGAATTAATTGCAATATGTGCAAAATCAGTTTTTTTTGTTGCAGCACCATGCATATGAAGAGTTTTAGCAGGAATATAGACACAATCACCTACTCTTAGATTAATGGTTTTAGTTTTTTTAATTTTGAAATTAGTTTTACTCGTACTAAGTTTTCTATATACTGAAAGACTACCATTTCCTTTAGTAACAATTAATGTCTGACCACCACTATGAAAATGTAATTTTGTTTTGGTTCCACACTTAAATGTAACATGATAAATTTTCTCATTTTTTGGTTTGATTGCGGCTGAGATGTCTTTAGCAATAACTTTACCAGTAAAATAATTTGATTTTGCTTTTTTACTTGGAATACCACCCCTAGAGAAAATATTTTCTTTATTCACATCATAGAAAAGTTAGGTATGAGTATATGTTTTGTCGTTTAGATTAATTTAAAAATATGTGAGACAATAACACATATCTAATTGAAAAACATTAATTCAAATTCTAAAGTTATCGTATTAAAGCCATCTTTAGATTATGATGAAATTGTTGATATGGTTGATTCTAGAAAAGTAAAGTTATTTCAAACTTTACTACAAAAACCGAAAAGAAGTGATATACATATTCATTCAACTAAATTATTTTTTGAGGCATTTTTACTTTTATCTGGAAGGTATACAGCAGATTTTATACGCGAAGTAGATCATACCATTACAGTAGATAAAAATGTCAAGGAAATAATTATTGATGGACAAACTTATCCTGTGATACAGAAAAAGGGTGTGTTAAGTAAATTAGGGCCTAGTCGAAAGAATAAGGTTCGTTTAGATGTGCAGGAACGATTAGTTATTGAAAATGAAGATGATATAGCATTTGATCACCATGGTAAGGAAGTTAATTTATCATACAAAACCACAGCTAAATTAATCGAAAAATATCCCAAAAGAATTTTAGATGATAATAAAGATAATGTAAAAAAACCAGAGATAACAATTGATGGTGCAATAAAAAAATTAACTACAAAATTAAAGAAGCCTACAGAATCTGGAATTAAATCGTTAAAAGAGGATGTTAAGATTAATGATATTCTGGAAGTATATGTTCCAATCTATGAATCAAGGCTAATAGGACCAAAAAAGAAAATTAAATTATTAAGAATTGATGCTGTACGTAAAAAAATTATTTAATCTATTTTATAATATCTTCAAATTCAGGTGTGCCAAAGAATTTTTCAAAAACTTTTTCCTTAAGTGCCCATTGTTTTATGACCTTTGATTGCTTTGTAGCTATTCTTAGCAGTTCTAATGCCTCGCCTGTTTGATCTAGTGCAGCTTTACTTCTTGATTTTGCATAGATTACATTTGCATTATTTCTAAATTTTTCATGTTTTTCCATTATAGTATCAAACACCTTCACTGCTTGTTCATGTCTTTCAAGTTCTGCAAGTTGAACCCCTGTTTGAAAATATGCATCAAGATGATGTCTATTATGTCTATGAACATTCTGAAAACAATTTAGAGATTCTTCATGCTTTTTCATTTTTCCAAGAACTATACCCTTGTAAAATCTGGGATTGTCTTTTTTTGGATCTAGTTTAATTGCTTCGTCTAAACATTTCAATGCTTCATCAGGGCGTAATTTTTTATCTAGTAAAACTCCTTTGTTGTAATGTGCTGCAGCATATTTTGGGTCTACATTAACTGCCTTGTCATACCATTCTAGCGCTTCATCCGTGTCACCAAGTTCTGCCAATGATATAGCTCTATTGTTATAGGATGGTGCATCTTTTGCATCAATTTCTATTACTTTATCAAAACAAGTAATGGCGTCTTGGTATTTTCTCATTTGATTTAATGCAATACCTTGGTTATAAAGTGCCGAGATATTTTTTGGGTCAGATTTTAATGCTTTTTTAAACAAATTTACAGCTGATTTTGGTTTATTCTGTTGTAGCATTGCTAAACCCTGATAGACATAATCTTCTGGATTTTTTGAATTTCCAAATAGTCCCATGTATATATTGAAATTTATTCTCTATTGAAACTTTTCTCGAATAATCTCACCATTAGGTAATATTTCACGGAATATTGCTCCTTGAAACTTTGATATTTTTGTAGTTTTATCTTTCCATGAATAATTAGGAAGTCCTGCTTTATGACATGTGTGATTTAGAAAATCTTCAACATTCCAGTTATTTTCTACTGGAACTTGGGGCAAAAGCAGTCCTGATTGAAAGTCTTTTTCTATCATCAATCCATCTCTACCAATTTTTATTGCGTGAATGATTTCATCTAGAGAATCTGCAGAAATTTCTTTAGTGTCGCTAAGTACGGTCACTTCAAAAACTAAATCATCTAATTCATCTTGTGTAACAGATGAAAATCTTGGATCATCTGTTGACGCAGAAATTGCTGCATCAGTTAATGCATCTGATAATTTTTTTATTGCCAGTGGAAATCCTATACATCCTCTAAGTCCATATTTATCATTGATTGTGACAAATACACCTGCATTAAAACTAAATTTTTCCTTAAAGATTTGATCAGAAACTTTGTTGTTGTTTGTAATATATTCAGTGACAGTGGCTCTTGCCATTTTTACTAGAATTGCTCCATCTTCATCTGAAATATCTTGAAAGTTCATCTTAGTTCAATATACTACTACTAAACGTTATATTCAAAAATTACTTTCCATTATCATGGGTAAAGAGGCAATATTGTATGAAAAAATGTCAGATGATAAAGTCAAATGTACAGCATGTGCTAGATACTGTGAAATTGGTAAAGATCAGATTGGTTTATGTGGAATTCGTGGAAATGAAGATGGTAGATTACAATTATTTGTTTATGGAAAAGTGATTGCTGGGAATATTGATCCAATTGAAAAGAAACCTGTAACTCACTACCATCCTGGCAGTCAAATCTATTCTATTGCAACAACTGGATGTAATTGGCTTTGTAAATATTGTCAGAATTCTGATATTAGTCAAAGAAGAAAAGTTGAGGGTATTGA
This sequence comes from Candidatus Nitrosopelagicus sp., assembly GCA_028345295.1. Taxonomy (GTDB): domain Archaea; phylum Thermoproteota; class Nitrososphaeria; order Nitrososphaerales; family Nitrosopumilaceae; genus Nitrosopelagicus. The sequence goes on from JAOMDA010000004.1 coordinate 79,401, forward strand.
CATGACACCTGATGATGTCGCCAATAGAGCATTTCAGTACGGGGCACATGGAATTGCATATACGTATAATGAACCATCAATCTTTATTGAATTTGCACGTGATTGTGGAATTGCTGCACACAAAAAAGGATTATTCAATGTCTTTGTATCAAATGGCTATGACACACCAGAAACTGTTTCAATGATGAACGATTTCTTAGATTGTATTACAATTGATTTTAAGGGAAGCGCTGAGCCTGAGTTCACCAAAAAATTTATCGCTGTTCCAGATCCACAACCAATTTTTGATTCGTTAATTGAAATTCGTGAAAAAACCAACATTCATGTTGAGATTACTGATCTTATCATACCACAAGTAGGTGATAGTTTAGAATATGCTAAAAAATTATCAAGATTCATTCTAGACGAATTTGGTCCTGAGATGCCAATTCATTTTTTACGTTTTCATCCAGATTATAAAATGATGGATTATGAATCCACACCAATCAAAACTCTTGAAAATCATTATAACATAGCAAAAGATATTGGTTTAAAGTATGTGTATTTAGGAAACGTACCAGGTCATCCTTGGGAACATACCTATTGTTCTGAATGTAAAGAAATTGTGGTCGAACGTTATGGTTTTGATATAAAAGGTTGGTTTCTTGATGAAAAAAATAATTGTAAATTTTGTGGCAATCCAATTCCTATTACCGGTTCATTACAAAAAGAATACAAACAACAAAGATTTCAATTTCTACATTAGATTTTAGTTTTAATTTATAGTGATATTTCTAATCTGAATGATAACAACTACATTTTTTTGTCTTATGTCTCATACAACCTATTAGTTTATGATCCTTACATCCACATATTGGGCATTTTTTCATCTAATTTCATAACATAATACACTCAAAATAACCTTGACTATTACATAATCTTTAACAAAATTAACCTGTAAATTACTTAATACTTTACAATAATTTTGCGAAAAATAGTAATTAATCTAAATGAAAAAGACTACTTAGATTTTTTACTTGAATCAAATGAACATGGATTTACTGCTGAAGAACAAATTCATGAGATAATTAATTATTATATTTTGGTTAGAAAACTACGTACAAAGATACAATTCTCAAATAACACAATCACATCATTTAGTAATAAATGATAAATCATTTACATTTTTTTCTGTGTTTTCGTAATGCCTCTACGTCTGGAAATTCATTACCACAAGTTCTACATTTTTCATTTTTCTTATCATGAGCAATTTTTTGATGCCTTTTTAGTCTTTCAGGGTCATGGAGTTCACTTCCACATTTCCTACATTTGGTAAGACTCTCTGTTTTACTTTTACTGAATAAACCCATTCCTTAGTATTAGGAATACATATTAAAATTATTTTCTAAAGTGGTGATATTTTAAACTACGAACTATTTGTATAAGTCAAATTCGGGGCTTCTTTTTTGTGTTTTTACCTCATCCATCACAGCTTTCACTACTTCATTGTGATTATATGTCAAATGTCTAAGGAATCTTGAAGATACTTCAGCTCTAGTAACATCATCAGCAAATAGCATTTCTTCTGATGATAGTTCAAGCATCATTTCTTTACATTCTTTACATGGTGTGAAATCCAAAAAGAGTTTCATGTAAAAAATGAATTAGGTTTAGATATAAAGGATTTGCATTAAAGGCAGTCATGAAGATTAGTGAAATTTTTGAATCAATACAAGGTGAAGGTATCAATGCTGGAAAACAGGCAATTTTTTTGCGTACTGCTGAATGTAATCTAAAATGTACTTGGTGTGATACAAAGTACACATGGGATTGGAAGAACTATGATTATGCAAAGGAGGTAAAAGAAATAGCAATTAAAGAAATTAGAGAATCATTAGAACAATCTACTATTAGGCATTTAGTTATAACTGGTGGAGAACCATTAATGCAACAAGACGATTTAGCAGAACTTCTCACATTTCTAAAACCTGAATTTTATGTAGAAGTGGAAACTAATTGTACTATATTACCAAATAATGCGCTTTCGGCATTAGTTGATCAATGGAATGTATCACCTAAGACCAAAAATTCTGGTAATTTATTAGAAATATGTGAAAAAAATGAGTGTTATTCATTTTTTTCTAAACAAAAAAATTGCTATTTTAAGTATGTTGTAGAAGATGATAATGATCTTACAGAAATTAATAATTTAATCAGTAAATATCGTCTTGATAAAAACAAAGTTCTTTTGATGCCTCAGGCAACCACAAAGTCTGAAATTATTTCACGGGAAAAAATTGTATCAAAATTAGCTAAAGATTCCAAATTGAGTTATTCTCCACGAATGCATGTATCTATGTGGGGAAATCAACGGGGTAAATAAGATAAGTAATTATTCAAGATAAATAAAAAATTCAATTATGCCTAAAATAAAATCTGGGGATTACGTTCTATTTTTTTACAATGATTCCAAAAAATGGCTAATGAAGGTAGGGAAAAAAGAACAATTTCATTCTCATATAGGAATTATCAAACATGCTAATGCAATTGGAAAAGAATTTGGTTCCAGATTAATTACAAATAAAGACAAGTATGTCTATGCTCTCAAACCAAGCATCCATGATTATGTAATGAAGATGCAACATGGAACACAGATCGTTTATCCAAAAGATTTTGGATATATTGCTGCTAGAACAGGGTTACAAACTGGGCAAAAAATCGTGGAAATTGGAACAGGTAGTGGTTCACTTACTACATTTATGGCAAGTATTGTTAGTCCACGTGGCCATGTTTACACATTTGATGTAGATTCTAAGTTTATGGATATAGCCAAAAAGAATCTTGAGAAGGCTGGAATGCTCAAATATGTTACCATGAAGAAGCAAGATTTGAAAAAAGCAAAAAAAATGCCAATCAAGGATGCAGATATAGTTATTATAGATCTTGGTGATCCATGGGAGGTACTACCACAAGCAAGGAAAATGTTGAAGGGTAGTGGATTCGTGGTAGCAATTTGCCCAACGATGAATCAATTAGAGAAACTTTCAATTGCATTTGTTGCCAATGAATTTTCAGACATTGATTGCACCGAACACATAATTCGTAACATAGAAGCCAGAGAAGGTAAAACTAGACATTCATTTCGTGGAATAGGCCATACTACATATTTAGCAATAGCTCGAAAAGTCTTTTTTGATAAGAAAACAACTAGAAAAAAAGTGAAAAAAAATGAAGAGTGAAACACTAACAAAAAGTATAATCAAAGGATTTATGCTTGCACGTAACAAATCTTCAAGAAAAGGAGATAATGGGAAAGTCCTAGTTGTAGGTGGTAGTTATGTATATCATGGTGCACCAGTTTTATCTTCACTTGCAGCATTACGTACTGGTACAGATTTGGTTTACACTGCTGTTCCTAAAAACAATGTTCAGGCAACACGAGCCATTTCTCCTGATTTAATTGTCATACCACTAGCGGATGCCAAATTAACCAGGGGTAGTGTAAACAAATTACTAGGACAGATTCCTAAAGATTTGGATTCAGCAACTATTGGAATGGGACTAGCGATTCAGGATATAGAAGCATTAAAAATTCTTGTAAAATCATTACTCAACAGAGACGTTAGGTTATCATTGGACGCAAGTGCATTAGTAAAATCAATTCTTCCATTAATTAAAGGCAAGAATGTTGTTGTTACTCCTCATGCAGGCGAGTTTTATCGATTGTTCGGGGAAGAACTTCCATCTGAGAAAAAAAATCATGTAAAGTTTATAGAAAAAGTTGCCAAAAAATACTCTGTTACAATATTACTCAAGGGACAGACTGATATAATTTCTGATGGGGAGAGAACATTTCAAAACTCCAAGACTGAATCGTCTGCAATGACTGTTGGTGGAACAGGCGATGTATTATCTGGAATTATATCTGGATTACTTGCTAGAAATAGAAATCCATTAGAATCTGCAGCAATTGCTGCATATCTTAATGGATTATGTGGAAAATATGTACAAAAAGAAATTGGTGTTCATATGGTTGCAAGTGATCTTATTAATGCATTACCATATGTAGCAAAAACTTTCGATAAAATAAAATGAAAACTAAAAATAAATTATTAAGTTACGTAGACAAAAATATGCCAAGTCTTTTGACTGATTTGCAGAAGCTTATTAATCAACCAAGTATCTCAGCTACAAATGAAGGAATAGACAAATGTGCAACACTTGTCTCCAAAATGTTAAAGAAATCTGGCATACAGTCAGAAATACTTCGTTTGGGAAAAAATATTCCACCTGTAGTATATGGAGAAGTGAAGTCTAAGAAAAACCCAAACAAGACATTGTTATTCTACAATCATTATGATGTACAGCCAGTAGAACCATTAGAACTATGGAAACATAATCCATTTAGTGGAAAAATCATTGGAAATAAAATTTTTGGCCGTGGTTCGTCAGATGATAAGGGAGAATTAATAACTAGAATTAAGGCAGTTGAGTCTCATCTTAAAACATACGGTGATGTACCGTGTAATATTAAGTTCGTAATTGAAGGTGAAGAAGAAAATGGAAGTCAACACATTGACCAATATCTAAAAAAATTTAGGAAAAAATTTTCATGTGATTCTGTTATTTGGGAATTTGGGTATATTGATACAGAAAATCGTCCAATTATCGGTCTTGGGATGAAAGGTCTTTTGTACGTGGAATTGAGCGTGAAAGAATCAGTAAGAGACGTTCATTCTAGTTTTGCAGTAATAATTAAGAATCCAGCATGGCGGCTAATTGATGCCCTTAAAACATTACGTAGTAGTGATGGTAAAATTTTGATAGATGGTTGGAATAATGATGTTTTACGACTCACAAAAAATGATTTGAAGATACTTAAAAAAGAACCATTCAATTCTGATGATTTCAAAAAAGAATATAGAATAAAAGATTTTGTTGGAGGGAAAAATAATTTAGAAGCCAAAAAAGCACTAGTATCTGGTACAACATGTAACATTGCTGGAATTGATTCTGGTTATACAGGTGATGGTGCAAAAACTGTTTTACCATCTAAGGCAAGAGCAAAAATTGACTTTAGATTGGTACCAAATATGGATCCAAAAAAACAGGTCAAATTATTAAAAAAGCATTTGAAAAATCATGGCTTTGATGATATTGAGATCACTGTTTTAAACGCTGAAGCGGCTGCAAGAATCAGTCCAAACGAATCTATTGTCAAGATAACATGTGACAGTGCAAAGGAAATTTTTGGTGATTATGTTTTGAACTTATCCAATGCAGGAACTGGTCCTATGCATTCTTTTATTCATGTATTAAATGCACCGTGTATTTCTATAGGTTCCTCATACATTTTTTGTGGAATGCATTCACCAAATGAATTTGCAAAAATCGATCTACTAAAGAAAACAACAAAATGTATTTGTGTTCTTTTAGAAAAATTTTCACGATCAGAAAATAAAAATTAACTGTATAAAATTAAACTAACTAAGTAAAAACAGGTAACTTGTATAATATAACACACAAGATATTTTCGGAACTATATGGCTATGTCAAAAGCAAAGAGAAGCGCAGCAGCAAAGAAAGCAGCACGCACTCGAAAAAGAAGAGCCGCAGCAG
>JAOMDA010000005.1 GCA_028345295.1 Candidatus Nitrosopelagicus sp.
TAGAATCCATCTTCATTAAGAATTAAACCAAGTAATGCAGCTCGTGTGAACTTTCCATACTCTGCTTGCTTGAAATATTTTGCGTGTGGTGATGCATCAACATCAGAAGAAATTTCATCTAATCGTGGTAGTGGATGTAAAATTATTGCATCGTCTTTCATTTTTTTGATTATGTCTTGACCAATCACGTAACTTCCCTTTACTTTCATGTATTCTTCTTCGTCAGGAAATCGTTCTTTTTGAATTCGTGTAACATATAGAACATCTAAGTCTTCTATGTATTCATCAAGACTAGTAGATTCTGTGTATGATAGTCCCTTTTTAATATCATAAGTAGAATCAGAACGAATTTTTAATGATTCAGGGGATATCAAATGAACATCCACATCATAGTTTCCCAGACCATACAATAATGAATATACTGTTCTTCCATACTTAAGATCACCAATAATTCCAATCTTTAATCCGTCAATTTTTTGCTTTTCTTTTCTTATAGTATAAAGATCCTGTATTGCTTGAGTTGGATGTTCTTCTGTTCCACTACCTCCGTTGATTAGTGGTTTTTCTGAAATTTCTGCTGCATATCTGCTTGAACCATCTAATGCATTTCTTAAAACTAAAACATCAGAATATCCAGCCATAATTTTTACAGTGTCTGCCAAACTTTCTCCTTTTTGAATTGATGATGAAGTTGCATCTGCAATTCCAAATGATGTTCCGCCAATCAGGGCCATGGCAGCTTCAAAACTAAGACGAGTTCTTGTACTTGGTTCAAAAAATAAATAGCCTAATGCTTTACCTCTGGCTATTTCCCGTCTTTGGGATGATTCCATTTTAATGATTTTGTCTGTCTCAGAATAAATTATTTCAAGTTGATCCTTGTCAAGATCCTGAATTGTTATTATATCCTTATTGAAAAAATCGTTCATCCTTTGAACCATTTATAGATGCAGATATACAAACCATACTATGGAACAGTCTGACCTAATTGTTAGGCGTATCAAAGATGGTACAGTAATTGATCATATCAACGAGGGTAAGGGTCTTCAAGTGCTCCAAGCCTTAGATATTGATGGTAGAAGAGGAAATGTCATTACTATTGCCCTAAACATGCCTAGTGGGAAGCTCAAAAAGAAGGATATGATCAAAGTAGAGGGAAGATTCCTAGAAGATGATGATACCAATAAACTTGCAGTTATTGCCCCATCATCAACTGTCAATATAATCAAAGATTACAAACTTGTAGAAAAGAGACGTGTCTCTTTACCAAATGAAATTGATAGAATTTTTAGATGCTCTAATCCTGATTGTGTTACAAATAGTAATGAGCGAATTGAATCTATAATGGATGTAATGGACAAAGAGACTCTCATACTAAAATGCAGATATTGCAGTAGACTGTTAGATGTAAGTAAAATCAAATATTAAACTTGGATTTTATAGAATAAAATCAACTTTTCTTTTTTACTGGGTTTGGTTGTTCAAACTGATATTGCTCTTTTGTAAATTTACGTTCAGACCCAAAAGGTTGGAATTTTCTTCCATTTCCACGATAGAATTTTGAGAAAAACTCTACATAGATCAGTCTTGCACCCTGTATTCCTGGTTCAAATACACCAATTATTGTGTTAAACAGATGTCCAACTATTAGTATGAACGTACCAAGAATGATAAACGGTAATGAAATGTTCAATGCTTTAAGGAAAATGAAATCTATAGTATGTGCAAGAATTACTGATGCTAGTAGAATTCCAATTAATCTTGTATAGGAAAGTATGTGACTTACTATTGTTGGTAATTCCATTAAAGCTCTTATTCCCTCACCAACAAACATCAATCCAATTCCTCCAAATAGTAATCCAAAGTAAGCGAACCCCATCGGATTTTCCATTGGATTCATGCCTTCACCACGAATTATTGCTAAACCAAATGTAACTACACCCCAACCAAACAACAACCAACCCATTTTTCCCATAGCTTCACGTTTCTCGCCTTCGCGTAGGGCGTTCAATATACCAAAAATCAAACCCAAAGAGACCATACCGATTCCAATGTATCCACTCCAAAGTAGAAGTTGTCCAGCATTATGAACAGGATCTAGAAATGCTTGTGAAGGTCTGTTTAGTATTTCACCAGCTTCTGGAACCCATGAACCACTAATTCCCACAGTTGCAAGAGCATCAAAGACATATCCATTTAGATGAAAACCAAAGTGTAAATCAAATATCACGCCTAGAACTATTCCAACAATACATCCTGGAATCATAGATTTTGCAAGTTTAAGCATTTGTCTTTCACGCAAAATTAAAAGACCAAACTCTTTGAGCGGTTTTGGCATAATGTTAATTCTTGATTTGTACTGAATACGTCTAATTACCCATACACAAACAAGAAGTATAACAAGACAATAGCCAGTATCGCCAATCATTAATCCATAAAACACTGGGAAAACTAATGCAAAGATTAGTGTTGGATCAAACTCATTACCTTTTGGATATGAATAGAATCGTATGAACGATTCAAATAATCTATACCATTTTGGGTTATGAAACAACGTTGGGGGATGTTCCTCTGTTTTCATTTTAAAAATTGAAGCACCACTATCAGATTTTTTTAGTGTTGATTCAATCTGATCTATTTTTTTCTTTGGTGCCCATCCTTCTAATGCAAATGCATCTGTAGTTACACCTAAAGTGGAAATAACTTCTAGTTTTTTATTTTCAATTTGTAATTGCTCTTCAGCAGTTACCAGATCTGCATAATGTTCATCAGAAATTTTCATCAGTTTGGCATCAATATCTTTTAGTTTTTGATTTAAATCTGTAAGATTAGATTGTTCTTGATTTGTAATTTCAGTTGGTGTTCCATCTAGATTTGGTACAGGTTCAATTTTGGCATTATGATTTTGAATAATATTTGCAAAATCTTGTGGTGAGATATTCGGAAAAACAGTAATAACGAAATAAGATAATTTTTTCTCAGCTTTTGCATAAAAGAAAATATCATTTCTGTGTTGCGTTATTTCTTTTTTTAACTCATCGAATTTCTTTGATTCTATACTACCAAAATAGGAATTTGTGTTTTTTAATTGTAAGACATTAAGATTCTCAGGAAAAAAATTAAATTTTTCAACAAGTTTGATATTATTTTCAGTTTCTCTAATTTGTGTTAGAAGAGATTCTTTTTCTTTTTCAAGTGAGGCAACATCGTCATCAATTTTTATTCCATCTGCAAATTCAATAACTTTAGTTATTGACTCAAAACCTTTGTTAGATTCAACAGATTTTTCTGGTACTACTGTCAGTAATGCTCTAATACGCAACAATTGGTCCGAAATTTGCCTAGTTAATTCATTGTCACGCTCATTTCTTAGATGTGTTGATGCATCTTTTGATAATGGTTCTATCTGTAATACTTCAAGATCGTGTAAAATTGAAATTACGGATTGTCTGTTTTTTCTTAAACCTATAATGGCAATCTTCTCCATTGGAACAGGTTTGAGAACCATTATTTCATACCTTTTAATAAAATGTTAATAATCTCCTGATTATTTTGTGCATGTATTTCTGAAACAATATTTTCAGCCTTTGTCTTTGCATCTTCAATCAGCTTGTTAGTTTCAGTGTTAGCTTTCTCTCTTGCTTTTTCAATACTTGAATCTACTAATTTTTCGCCTTTTGATTTAGCATCGGTAACCGAACTTTGTAATTCAGATTCTAAAGTTTGAATTTTTATTTCAGATTCCTTTTTGTACTTGTCTATTTCTTTTTGTGTTTTATCTTCAAGATCTTTTATTTTTTTGATCGATTGGAGATATTGTTCCTGACTTTCTAATTTTACCACCCTCCTAGATAATTTTTAATTAAATAAACTCCTAAAACTACAGCAGCACCAATGTTAATCATCTTCATCATTCTTTTGATGTAATAGAATTTTTTTTGTTCTGGATTTGCAAAATTATTCTGCAATGATAGATGCCTCCTTTTCTGATTGTTTTTCTCTTTCACCCATCTTACGTTTTACTGTTTTGAGCATTGTGAAGGTATCACGTTCCATTTCTTCTAATCTAAACGTGATAAATTTTACTGCAGCTTGTAATCCTGGAATGAAAACATTTTCGATGGCATTAGCTTTACGTTTTGTCTTATCAATTTCATAGAGAAGTTTTCGTAGTGTGGTTTCCTTCTCTGCAACATCTAGTACAATTTTATGAACTTCTTGAAATGCTTTCATTGCTTCACTTATTGAAACTGGAATTTCTAGTAAGTATTCCGTAAGTGCTTGTTCTCTTGTACCACCTTCTAGTTTTGGAATGCTAACACCCATTACATTTTTTGGTGTAATTAGTAATTTTTTTAATTGGGGAATTTTCATTGCTTCATTTTCTAGCCTCATTTCTCCATCAAGCATTTCAGCCATACGAATACTTTGATATCCCTTATCGAGTTCTAATTGTAATTCACTTCTTAATCTCGAAGAAGCCTTACTAATGTTAAAAAATTCCAAGATTAGTGCCTGACGTTTGAGTTTTAAGAGTTTCAATCCTTTTTGTGCGATTTTGATTCGTCTTTTTGCACGTAAATATTCAAGACGTGTTGGACGAATATCTCCACTAGATGGAATTTTAATTACCTCCTGTCATGTGGTTTTTTCCACCACTGTGTATCCGCTTTTGCATATTTTGCAATAAATTCTGGCTTAATTCTAGTTAATTCATTTTCTGACAAGTCACTTAGAAGTTCCCATCCTATAGAAAGAGTTTGTTCAATAGGACGGTTTTCATCAATTCCTTGATTTACAAATCTTTGTTCAAAGTTGTTTGCTACATCAAGGAATTTTCGATCCAAATCACTTAGTGCACCTTCACCAACAATTGCAGCTAAGGCTCTAGCATCTTTTCCTTGTGCATAAGCGGAATAAAGTTGATCTGCAAGTTGTCTATGATCTTCTCTAGTTCTGCCTTCACCAATTCCTTGATTCATCAAACGTGATAAACTTGTAAGAACATCAACTGGCGGCTGTACATTTGCTCTGTGTAATTCTCTACTCATAACTATTTGTCCTTCAGTAATATATCCAGTAAGGTCTGGAATTGGATGAGTAATATCATCAGCTGGCATTGTTAAGATTGGTAATTGTGTTACTGAGCCCTTTCTACCTTTAATTTTTCCTGCTCGCTCATAGATAGAAGCCAGATCTGTATACAAGTAACCTGGGTATCCTCTTCTACCAGGAACTTCTTCTCTTGCTGCAGAAATTTCTCTTAATGCTTCACAATAATTTGTCATGTCTGTTAGAATAACAAGTACGTGCATTTCTCGTTCGTATGCAAGAAACTCTGCAGTAGTTAATGCAAGTCGTGGAGTAAGAATTCTTTCCATAGAAGGATCTGATGATAAGTTGAGAAACAAAACTGTTCTTTCTAATGCACCACTTTCTTCAAATTGTTTTATGAAAAAGTTTGATTCCTCACTAGTAATTCCTATTGCAGCAAAAACAACAGAAAAGTTTTCTTCTGTTCCAAGAACTTTTGCCTGCCTTGCAATTTGAGATGCTAATAGGTTATGGGGTAATCCAGATGCTGACATTATTGGTAGTTTCTGGCCTCTGACTAGCGTATTCATTCCATCAATATTTGATATGCCTGTCTGAATGAATTCTGATGGTTCTTCTCTTGAATATGGATTAATTCCAGAACCTACAAGATCAAATTTTTCTTTTGAAATAATCTTTGGGCCGTTATCTCTTGGATTACCTAGTCCATCAAAAACTCTACCAAGCATTTCATCAGAAACTGCTAATGTTGCAGTCTCACCAAGAAATGTTGTTGATGTGCCAGTAGTAGTTAAACCAAGAGTTTGACCAAACACTTGAACTACTGCTAATCCCTCACTGGTATCAAGAACTTGACCTTGACGTCTCTCGCCATTTGGAAGTTTTATTTCCACCATTTCACCATATGCTGCATTATCAACTCCTTTGACAAAAATTAATGGTCCTGCAACTTTGTCAAGTGTCTTAAATGAAACGTTAGTCATTAGTCAGAACTCTCCTTTGAAAGGTTTTCAGATTCTTCTTTCATCTTTGATCTTATATTACTGACCAATTGTTCTAGTTCTTCTTCTTTTGTCCATTTCATTTTTGGAATCATTCCTCTTGATTCAAGTGAGCTTACTTTTACTGCAGTAATTCCTTTCTTAATCAATTCATCTTCCATCTTACCAAATTCTAAAATTACTGAAAGCATCTGATATTGTTTTTGTATTGATGTGTATGTATCAACATCATCAAATGCACTTTGTTGAAGATAGTCTTCCCGTATTGAACGTGCTGTGTCTAAAATTCCTTTTTCTGGTTCTGGAAGTGCATCATATCCGACAAGTTGAACAATTTCTTGTAACTCTGCTTCTTTTTGTAAAATATCTAGAGCGGCGGTTCTGTTACTAATCCATTCCTTAGAGACATTAGATTTGTACCATTCTGCCAAATCATCAATATACAATGAATAACTAGTTAACCAATTAATGGATGGAAAATGTCTTCTTGATGCTAAGCTTGCATCAAGACCCCAGAATACCCTTGTTACCCTCAATGTGTTTTGTGATACTGGTTCTGAAAAATCTCCACCTGGAGGTGATACTGCACCAACCAACGACAAGGAACCCTGACGCGATTCAGGAGATGTAACAATACATTTTCCTCCACGCTCGTAAAATTCTGCTAGTCTTCTTCCAAGATATGCAGGGTATCCTTCTTCACCTGGCATCTCTTCCAGTCTACCAGAGATTTCTCTTAGTGCTTCTGCCCATCTTGAAGTACTATCTGCCATTAGTGCAACACCATAACCCATATCACGATAATATTCACCCATGGTAATTCCAGTATAGACACTTGCCTCTCTTGCTGCTACTGGCATGTTTGAAGTGTTAGCAACTAGAATTGTTCTTTCCATTAGAGGTCGTTTTGTTTTTGGATCTTCTAGCTTTGGAAATGATGAAAGAACATCACACATTTCATTTCCCCGTTCACCACAACCAACATACACAATTACTTCACTATCTGCCCATTTTGCAAGCTGTTGCTGTGTGACAGTTTTTCCACTACCAAAAGGACCCGGAATTGCAGCAGTTCCTCCTTTTGCAACTGGGAAGAATGTATCAACAACTCGCTGGCCTGTTAGTAATGGTTCCTCTGGAGGTAATTTTCTAAGAACTGGTCTAGGAATTCTGACAGTCCACCAATGTGATAACGCAACATCAGTTGTTTTACCATTCTTTACTGATGCAACAGTTTCATTAACATTAAATTGCCCTTCTGAAATATCTGACAGTTTTCCAGAAATATCATGTGGTATCATAATTTTGTGTTTAATTAATGGAGTTTCTTGAACTTCACCTATTATGTCACCTGGTTCTACATCATCACCATTTTTCTTAATTGGAATAAATTCCCATTTTTTAGTTTGATCTAATGCGGGAATTACTTTTCCTCTACTGATAAAATCACCACTTTCTTCTCTTAATTTATCCAATGGTCTCTGAATACCGTCATAAATTGACGTTAGCAAACCCGGACCAAGCTGTAACGATAGTGGTTTGTTTGTATTTACCACATTTTCTCCAGGTTTCAGACCAGTAGTATCTTCGTATACCTGAATCATTGCACTGTTCCCTTCTAAACGAATTATCTCGCCTACAAGACCCATCTCACCAATTCTGACTATATCAAATAATTGTGCACCATCTAGATCTTTGGCTACCACAACAGGTCCAGAAATTCTTGCAACTGTAGCATCTACCATTTTTTCATCAACTTACCTCTATCTTAATCCCAAGAATGCGTTTTGCCAGAGAAGCAATCGACTCTTCTTCGCCTGTGCTTTCTTTGTGTGATGGCATGAATAATACTAATGGTTCAATTGATTCTTCAATTTTTGACAGGAATTTTGGAGGAAGTTTACTGCGAACAGAATCACTTGCAATAATTAATCCAAAACTTCCTGAAGAGTAAAGTTCTTGAATTTTTTTACTTGCATCTTCATTATCGGTGATGAAAGTGTCATCTATTCCAATTAGACGATATCCAATTACTAGCTCACGGTCTCCTACTATTGCTAGTTTTCCAGATGTATCTGACTTTTGTTTAAAAGATTGTTCACTCATAGTAATAACATCTCCTTGATCTTATCTGTTGAAAGTTCGTAACGCTTTCCGTACATTATTCTTTTTAGATTTTCATGTTCGTATTCTGCATTATACATAAAATAAAAAATTGTTCCAATTGATAATGCAATATTTTTTAATTTCTTGACAAAGTTTGTATTGATTAATTTTGTTAGTGCAATTTCAAAGACAATCAAGCTCTGATTAGTCTTGTATTGCTCAAGTGCATCACTTAGCTTAAAGTATGATTCTGTTCTTCCAATAATTTCTACAACATCCTTTACCTCATAGATATCAAGTAATTCTTTTGTTGAAATTCTTCCACCGTTAACAAGGTGGTTGGATAAGATTTCTTTTTCTACGTTAGATTCTTTTGCTTTAAGCAGATTTAGTATGTTTTTCTTATCAATTTCTGCTCGAATTAATTCCCTAAGTGTGCCTTCATCACCTTGAAAGAATTTTAATGATTCGAGTAATTTTTGATAATAAGATTCGTGTACGGCAGACATCATTGGACCAAGATCACCTGTCTTTTGAAATTCATCCAGATATTTCATCATGATTACACCATAATCATATTTTGTGAGTTTGTTTACTACACCTTCAACATTTGTTTCAGCTAGAATTATTTTGATTTCATCATGTGGAATTACACCTGCAGCAATTCCAGCAGGAACATTGCGGCTAGAGACAAGTAATGATTCTGTCTCTGTAATTGGCCTTCCCATCATTTTTGAGGATAAAATCAATTCAATATTGTAAAGATCCCATTTTGAAAGAAAAGTTACTACTGCATTTTTTCCACTGAATGGAACTGCCTCTAAAATTATTTTGTTTGTTTCAACAAGATGACGATTTAATGCCACCTCTAATAGTTCTGCTCCTTGGTAAACTGATGCGGAATTTTTTATTGGTGTACCATACCACGTAGATTCTAACTGCTTTATCATGTCATTTACATCACTTGCTTTTAGAAGGTTCAACACAAATTCTTCAGAAAGAAAACTTATGGAAATTGATTGTAATCTACCAAATGAAGATGAATATTGTGATGTGCCCATTACAAAATCTTCTCCAATATTGAAGATTTGATCTCATCTTCGTTAGTTCGTAATAATTCCTCAAATGTTAGATCTAGTTCTTTTGTTCCATCATCGTTTTCTGCAATTATTCCTCCTATGGTTTGTATGGATGATCCTACCGTAACATCTGAAATATTAAAAAGTGATTTATCCTCTTCCTTACAGTGTACTGTGATTTTCTTTCCTAGTTCTTTTTGACATGTTTTAATCATTTGTTCTACTGCAGATTTGTATTCTGAATTTGTCGTGTATTTTACAAGATCTTCTTTTATTATGTTAAATGTTGAATTTAGATTTTTGTTGATGGCAGCAAATAAAATTTTCTTGGCGTCAAGTTTTCCACCTTCAATAATTCTTGCAGATTCTCTGTCTGATCTTATTTTTGACTCCTTTTCATAATTTTCAGAAAGCTCCTGAAGTGTAGCATTTTTTTCTGTCTCTAGCTCAGTAGTTCTTTCCTTAAATTCATTTTCCAAAGATTCTATCTCAGTTTTTTTCCTATCTTCAATCTCTCTGATGAAAGATTCAATGCTCATGGATTATCTCCCTACAATATACCGAGTAGAAGAATTATTCCTAATACGAAACCGATGATCCAAAGTGTTTCTGGAATTACGAAGAAAAATAGTACTTGACCGAATTTTTCGGGTTTTTCTGCTATAATGCCCATACCAGCAGCACCTATACCTTGTTGTGCATTACCAGTACCGATTAATCCACCAGCAATTGCAATTGCTGCAGCTAATGATAAAATAGGTTTTGTCAGATCGGTTCCACCGGTAGCCTCTTCTGCACCAAAGACATTTCCTGGTGACATAAATGCAAATAGTAAAATCGCACCACCCAAAACACCTAGAGTCACTCTAGATGTTTTTGATAACGCAAACATGCTTTTGTAGATCTTGTAGATGTTTATAGCATTGATCATCTCTGAAAAATTTAAAACTATGTGACAATATACTCTCTATTTGGAAAAATTTTAGAATTTTGCGATCAATTAAAAATTTGTTGTAATTACTGTCCTAGGATGATAAACATCATGACAATACCGTAAATAGCAATTGATTCTACCATTCCGATAAAGATGAATACTTTTGATTGCAATGCTGGATTTTCAGTGATAACTGCTAAACCTGCAGAACCAACATAACCCAAACCAATTCCAGCACCCATTGCTGCAAGTCCAAATGCAAGACCAGCACCGATAAGTTTCGAGCCATCTGACATTCCTCCTGTAACTGCATCCTCTGCATATGCTACACTTGTTAAACCTGAAACAGATATTGCAAGTGTTGCCAGAAGTAAAATTGGAAGTACTTTCATTTTCATTTTTGCTTTTTTCAGACTATATTTAAACCAACAGTTATTTTATTTAGATCTGATCTAAAGTTTTCTTTTTGAATGTATCAAAATCTCTTTTGATACTAGCAGAAAAATCATTATGTTCTTTTTCTAAATTTTGTTTAGATTTTTCCAATAATTTTTTAATTTCCTCTTTTGCCATTATTTTCTTTTCTCCATTGATGCTTTCACTTTTTTTAATCTTGCAAATTCCTCTCTTTCTCTTTCTTCAAGTGTTGCCAAAATATATCTAACATTTCGAGTATACTGAGGAATAATTATGTTTTCTAATGCATTTAGTAGCTTTTGGGTCTTTTCAAGTGCTTTTGCAAGGCTAAAAATTGAGTTTTCAAATTCAGCAGCCTTACAAATTTTCGGAAGAAGTTCTTTGATTTGTTTGGCACCACGATCAATTGATGAATTTGTATCAGCAAATCCGTATGGCATTGTTTTAGTATCTTTTTCTGTAACGCTGAGTATAGGAATTGTTACATCTACAACTCGTTTTATTCCAGATTCAACTTCCATAACTGCCGGAGTTGTTTGTGCCACAGAATCCACAGTAGAAACTCCTAATGATAAATATGATTCATTTACTGATTTGTAAATATCTTGTAATGGATCCCAAATGCCTCCTCTTGTCTTTTGAGCCTCGGTAATCATTTCTTCAATATTTTTTAGCAATACTTTTCGCTTATCATCTAGAATTTTCTGGACCATCGTGGCAACTTGTGTTGAACGTTTGTATTTGAATAGTTCAATCTTTGTAGCAACAACATTTTGTCCAAATGACATTAAAAATTTACTCCTTGTAGTATTGTTCTATGAACTTGTCTTTGACCTTTGTAAGCTCGTTTTTAGGTAGATTTGAAATAGTACTCCATTGAAGTCCTAGTGTTTCTTCAATAGTACGATTTTCGTCAATTGCTTGTGTTAAAAATTTATTCTCAAATTCATCACCAAAATTCATATAATTTAGATCAACGTCAGTGAGTCCTGCCTTACCAACAATTCCTGCTAGTGCTCTTACTTCCTGTGCTCTAGAATACGCATCATAATTTTGGTTTGATACCTCCTGGTGATCAGCACGTGTTCTTCCATCACCAATTCCATCTTTCATAATTCTACTAAGGCTCATCAAAATGTTAACTGGAGGATAAACCCCTTGTCTAAACAAATCTCTTCCAAGAACAATTTGTCCTTCAGTAATATATCCAGTAAGGTCTGGAATTGGATGAGTAATATCATCTGATGGCATTGATAAAATTGGCATCTGTGTAACACTTCCATTTTTGCCCTTTAATCTTCCAGCTCTTTCATAGATTGTTGAGAGATCAGTATACAAATATCCTGGATATCCTTTCCTTCCTGGTACCTCTTCTCTTGCAGCACTAATCTCACGTAGTGCCTCAGCATAATTTGTCATATCAGTTAGAATTACAAGTACATGCATTCCAAGGTCATATGCAAGATATTCTGCTACTGTTAATGCTACACGAGGAGTGATAATTCTCTCTATTGCAGGATCATCTGCCAAATTTAAGAAAAGCACACTTCTTTTTAGTGCCCCAGATTCTTCAAGACTTCTTCTAAAATATTCTGCCTCACTATACTGTACACCAATTGCTGCAAAGACTACTGCAAATTCATCACTTGTTCCAACAACAGATGCTTGCCGTGCAATTTGTGCTGCTAAAATATTATGTGACATTCCAGAGCCGGAAAATATTGGAAGTTTTTGCCCTCTTACCAAAGTAAGCATTCCATCAATTACTGAAACACCTGTTTGGATGAAGTCTTTTGGATATTCTCTCTGTTCAGGGTTCATTGGTGCACCGTTAATATCTAAAAATGATGATGCAACAGGATCTGGTAATCCATCTTTTGGTCTACCTAGTCCATCAAAAACTCTTCCAAGAACTTGTTCAGAAACTGGCATCTCCATAACTTTTCCAACAAACTTTGCATTTGTTCCAGAAACAGACAATCCAGTTGTGCCTTCAAATACCTGAACTATTGCTTTACCGTTTCCAACTTCAAGCACTTTACCTAGACGTTTTTCACCTTCATTTGTTTCAATTTCAACAAGTTCATCAAATGCAGCATTTTCAACACCATCAACAATTACTAATGGTCCTTTAATTTCTGCAATCTTGCTATATTGTACTCCGCCTTTTGTACTCAATTCGAAACCTTTACTCCTGTAACATTTTTGAATTGTTCAACCATTTCGTTTTGTATTTTTTCTAGTTTATCCATTTCATCATCTTTTACTTCCATTCTTGCTTTAAGCAACGAGGCAATTACTGGCATTGCACGAATGTCTGCTAATGCTGCACCATCTTTTAGTGCTTGCTGTCCTTGGTTGTAAAAGTCAACTAATAATTTCATAAGTTTGAATTGTTTTTCAGGACTACAGTATGTATCTACATCATCAAATGAGTTTTGTTGTAAAATTCCAATTTTGATCATTCTTGCCACTTCTAGAATTAGTTTTTCTTCGTCTGGAAGTGCTTCTGGTCCTAAAAGCCTTACAATTTCTTTTAGTGTATCTTCTCTTTGTAGAATTCCATAAGTTTCACCTCTCAACTTTAGCCAGTCATCACTGATATTCTCAGACCACCATTTTGCAATATCTGCAAGATATCCTGAATAGCTGTTCATCCAGTTAATTGATGGATAATGCCTAGAATATGCAAGTTTGGCGTCAAGTGCCCAGAAAGTTTTGATGAATCTCATTGTATGTGTTGTAACAGGCTCAGTAAAGTCACCACCAGATGGAGATACTGCACCTACCAGAGATACAGAGCCATCACGTTCTGGACTTCCCGATGCTCTAACTCGTCCTGCTCTTTCATAAAATTCTGCTAATCTAGATGCTAAATATGATGGATACCCCTCTTCTGCTGGCATTTCTTCTAATCTACCAGACATTTCTCTTAGTGCTTCTGCCCATCTACTTGTAGAATCTGCTACAAGTACAACATCATATCCCATGTCTCTATAATATTCAGCAATTGTAACACCAGTGTAGATACTTGCTTCTCTTGCTGCTACTGGCATGTTTGAAGTGTTTGCAACAAGAACAGTTCTATCCATTAATGGTTTTCCTGTACGAGGATCTTTTAACTCTGGAAATTCTACCAATACTTCAGTCATCTCGTTTCCTCTTTCACCACAACCAATGTAGACTACTACTTGAGAATCAGCCCACTTTGCAATCTGATGTAAAGTAACTGTCTTTCCAGTTCCAAAAGCACCTGGAATTGAACCAGTTCCACCTTTGGCTAATGGGAAAAATGTATCAATAACTCTTTGACCAGTAAGTAATGGAATTGTTGGATCATATCTTTTCAAGTATGGTCTAGGTGATCTTACAGGCCATTTGTGATACATCTTTAATGGAACTGTTTGACCATCTTTTTCAACAACAGCAATTTCAGTTTCAAGATCATAATCTCCTTCGCTAACAATTTTTGTAATTTTTCCTCCGACATGATTTGGTGGGACAAGAATTTTGTGTTCAATTAATGAAGATTCAGGTACAGTTCCAATGATGTTTCCTGGTTCTATCTCATCGCCAACTGAGACAGTTGGAGTGAAATGATATTTTTTTGTCATATCAACAGGAGTTGTTGTAATTCCACGTCCGATAAAAGAACCAGATTTGTCTGCCAAGTCTTTTAGTGGTCTCTGAATTCCGTCATAAATTTGACCAATAATTCCAGGACCTAAGAGAACACTAAGTGGATTACCCGTGCCTACTACAGGCTCACCAGGTTTTAGACCGCTGGTTGATTCATAAACTTGAATAAATGCTACATCACCTGTCAGACGAATTACTTCACCAATTAATTTTGCATCACCAACAGATACAGTTTCATACATTTTTGCATCAGACATTCCATCAGCTCTAACTGCTGGACCGCTTACCCATACAATTCTACCTTGTGCTACCATTTTAATTTCCTAAGTTGAATTCTGCTGCAATATTTTTCCTTATTAAAGGCTTCATTCTTTCAAATCGTGCATCGATCGTGTTATCAAAAGTCATTGAACCATCTTTTGATGTGATCTTAATACCTCCCATACAATCAATTTCTTCTGAAGAAAACTCTGCACCAGAAATTTTTGAAATTGCTGATTGAACAACTTCCTTATCTTTTGAATTTGTGTAAACTATAATTTCAGATATACCCAAAGCCTCAGTGGCTTCAGTAATTAATGAAGAAATTAGATTCGAGTAATTGGAATCTCTTTTGGTATTTTGGATCTGATCTTTTGCCTTTTCAAATACTTTGGCTGTATGCTCTTCAATAAGCAAAAGTGCCTTATTTCTAACTTCTAGATCGGAACTTCCAACTATCTGTTTTTCGATTTTTTCTGCCTCTTTTTGACCTTCAGAGATGATTTTGTCATATTCCTTTTCTAATTCAGATAGCGATTCAGATAATTTACCTTGAGATTCAGAAAATGACGATTTTAATGACTCTAGTAATTGAGATCTATTCTTTTCAAGTACCTGATCGACTGTTTTTTCAAGTGATAAATCTGTCAATGATGGCATTTTTTTGAAAGTGGATTTAATTGTTGTCACAAAAAAAAAATTTCGCAACATTTTAAACCCTATTGTAAAACGGAAAATTACTTTGGCAGTAGCAGATCTAAAATTTGGAACAGTTATTCTTCCAAGATCGGACTCTCCGAAGGCAATTTCCGAGCTAGCAAAATTCGAATGGTTTCACAAAATTGACTCTGAAAATGATACAGTTACGCCTGAAATAGATGATGTTTTGCTAAGTGCCCAAAAGACATTCCAAGCAATTGATGAGGTAGTTAAGGGTCTTGGAATTCCACTCACAACAGGAATAATGGAGATTCTTTTCAAGGGAACTGTTATCAAAAAGGATCAATATCAATTGGACGATCTAAAATCGATGGTTACTGATCTAGAAAAAAAATACTCATCAATAATTGAGGAACCAACAAAGCTTCTCAAAGAAAGTGAAGACATCAAACGATCACTAACTGAATTTCAAACAATAAAGGAGGCACTGTTACTTGTCAAAAAATTAGATGTTGACATAGGAAGTCTGGGATTCATGACTCATTTTTATACAAATATGTTTATAATAAAAAAATCTGACTTTGATGAGATTTCAAGAACTTTACAAAATGTAACTATTTACAAATATGAATTAGATAGTAAAGAGGAATCTGCAATAATTATAATTGCAGATTCACAAGAGACTGATAAAGTTCTAAAAGTTATGCGAAGTTTTAATTCAAACCCATTTACAATTCCACAGGGAGTTTCTCAAATTCCTAGCAAAGCATTCCAGTTTTCAGAATCAAAGATTAAAGAACTTACTGCAAGACAAAAATCACTAACCAAAGAAATCCAAAAACTTACAAAAAAGGAAAGAGCCGAAATTCTTTCAATACATGAAAAGGCATACGTAACAAAAGAAATTCTTGAGAGTTTGCGAAAACCTGGTGGCACAAGAAGTTTTTCCATAATACAAGGATATATTCCAGCAAAAATGGAAAAAGAATTCAAAAGTGTTACTGGTGAATGGATGTCGGTTATAGAAGACATTAAGGATACGAAACTTTCTGCACAAGCACCAGTTCTAATGCAAAATCCAAAATTTGCAAGAACTTTTGAAGTAATTACAGAAAGTCAGGGAATTCCAAAGCATGGTGAATCAGATCCTACTCCAATGATTGCTATCATGTGGCCAATATTTTATGGCTTGATGTTTGCAGATGTAGGTCATGGTCTATTACTAATGGGATTAGGATTACTTTTCAAAATGAAAGGACAAGGAAATCTTTCACGATGGGGAATGCTAATTGCAATCTCTGGTGCAGCAGCAGCAATTGCTGGCGTTGGTCAAGGTGAGGCGTTTGGGTTCCATATTCATTACTTTGAACCATTTGGGACACTGTTACATGAAGGTGGACTATTATACCCAGTTTCATGGATTGTAGGCGTCATCAGTGTTGCAGAATTAACATTTGAACAAGTAATTACAATTCTCAAAGTTTCAATATTCTTAGGAATAGTTCATCTTCTTTGGGCATTTGCACTACGAATTATCAAACTTGCAAAAGATGGACACAAGCTTACAATGTTTACAGAAGCAATTCCAAATGTTACTCTTTACGGAGGAATTGTAGTAATCATGATGTGTGCAATTGGTTCAGGCTATGATGTAATGGGTATGTACAAGAGCATTCATACGGAATCAGTTCCATGGGTTACAGTTTTCCTTGGTGAATGGGCTCAAGTCTGGATAATTTCTAGAATTGCAATAATTATCACAATTGCATCTATTGTAATTATGATGGTTGGGGGAATAATGCACAACAAAAGACATCCGGAGGAAGGCGGAAGTATG
This sequence comes from Candidatus Nitrosopelagicus sp., assembly GCA_028345295.1. Taxonomy (GTDB): domain Archaea; phylum Thermoproteota; class Nitrososphaeria; order Nitrososphaerales; family Nitrosopumilaceae; genus Nitrosopelagicus. The sequence goes on from JAOMDA010000005.1 coordinate 16,990, forward strand.
GTGAATGTTGTCATAGAAGTTTTGCTTGGAAAATCAATTGAATGTCTTGCTCATACAATCAGCTATGCACGTATTGGAATTATGCTGCTTGTACACGCCGCACTTTTACTGACAGTTAACAATTCATTTGAAAGTATGGGAGGATGGGAATCTCCAACTGGAGCTGCACTGATAATTGGTGGTAACATTGGAATTATGATGATTGAAGGACTGATTGTTTTCATTCAAGCACTAAGGCTTCATCTTTATGAGTTCTTTACAAAATGGTATGATGGTGGAGGCAAGCCGTTCAAACAATTAGTGCCAGAGATGCTCTACAACCAATTCAAGTGGAAATAAAAAATAATTACTCTACAGGAAGTTCTAGGTTATTACCCCATTCACCCCAAGAACCCAAATAGACTCTAACATTTTTGAAACCGATTTTTTTTAATGCAAGAAAACTGTTTGCTGCCCTGTATGCACCCTGACAATATGTGACAATTGGAGTATCTTTGTCAATTTCATAAAGAGATGCCAATTTTTCATCATTTTTGAATAAACCTTCCTCAATATTCTTGCTCCAATCAATGTTAATTGCAGTAGGAATATGACCTCCACGAGCTGCTCTCGGAATAGTACCCTCAAATTCATCCTTTGAGCGCGCATCGATGATGGTTATTTTTCCAATATTTTCTTTGATGTATTCAAAGCCTGTAATTATTGAGGTATCAATGGGGGTGGTAAGATTTGACGGTGAATACTTTGTTGGTTCCGTTTCAGTATCAAGTTTTTCATTTATCCATTTTGTGAATCCGCCATCAAGCATACAAACATCAGGATGTGAAAAATATTGGCAAAGCCATACACCTCTAGCTGCTAACATACCTGAAACATTATCATAAAATACAATTTTCTTGTTTTCATCAATTCCTGCAAAAGATAGAAGTTTTCTGGTTTGCTCATTAAAACTTGCTATTCCATTTTGAGATGTATCAAACCAATGAAATGCAAAAAGATCCAAGTTTACTGCACCAGGAATGTGACCTTTGGAATATTCTCCAAATGAGCGAGTATCAACTATCAATACATTCTCATCTTGGAAAATCTGTTTTAGATTATCAGTACTAATCAGCATTAGACAAATTACCAAATCAAACTAAATGAATGTTAAATTTTAGCACTTGCTAAGGTTCGAAATTAAAAAAAAGAAAAAAGAAAATTTGGTTTTTCTTATTCGTTTACGTATGCTCTTTCACCGTTCTGGGCAAGATCAAGTCCAATCTCCTCTTCTTTAGGAGTGACTCTGATTCCACCTGGCCAAACTGCATCCATGATCTTCAAGATTACAATTGAGATACCAAATGCATATGCAACTGACATCAAAGCACCAACAATGTTGATTGCTTGTTGTTCGTAACCTTCTGGTGTACCTGTCCATGCACCGATACCATCGCCAGTATCCCAAATATGTGGGCTAGCTAGTGTACCAGTTAAGATAGCACCTGTTAGACCGCCCATTCCGTGGACTCCCCAAACGTCGAGAGCATCATCCCACTTGCGAGCGTTCTTGAATGCAACACAGCCATAACAAACTGTACCTGCAGCAATGCCGATGATTATTGATGCCATTGGTCCAACCCAACCAGATGCTGGTGTGATTGCTACCAGGCCTGCAACGGCTCCTGTTGCCGCACCCACAATACTTGCTTTACCTGTGTGTGCCCAGCTCATTAACAGCCACGTTACGGAAGCCATACCGGTTGCCGTGTTTGTAACTGCCCATGCGCTTACAGTGATTCCATCAGCTAATACCTCACTTCCTGCATTGAAGCCGAACCAACCGAACCATAGTATTGATGCACCAAGTACTACCATAGGTACATTGTGTGGTTCCATTGGAACTTTTCCATAGCCTAATCTTCTTCCGAGGACTAGTGCTCCAGCAAGTGCTGCAAATCCTGATGAAATATGAACTACAGTTCCGCCTGCGAAGTCAAGGCCATAACTTGGTGATAAGTCCGGATCGAAATCCATGTTGCCTATGTATCCACCGCCCCATACCCAATGACAAATTGGGTCATAGACGAATGTTCCCCATAGGAGGACAAAAACCACTAAAGCGCTGAACTTCATACGATCAACGAGACCACCAACAATTAGTGCTGGTGTGATGATTGCGAAGGTACATTGGAACATAGCAAACAATAGGTGTGGCACTGTGCCAGGCCATGCTGTACTACATACATCCCCTTCCTTCATCTCTTGCATTTGGTAATAGTATGACCATGTATCAAAGCATGAATCTGGTTCACCTAATGGTGCCCACTGTGAAACCATATTAAGTCCCACATAATCCAAGTTGCCCATGAACATGTTAGCGTCATTATCTACGCCACCAAATGACAATGAGTATCCCCACAAAACCCATTGAACACTCATCAGACCCATGATAATGAATACCATACCAATTGTGTTGGTTGCATTCTTTGATCTTGCTAATCCTCCGTAGAAGAAAGCAACACCAGGAGTCATGAAGAGTACCAGTGAGCTAGCGGTTAGCATCCAAGCTGTATCACCTGTATCAATCATACAATACATGTCAGGGACGCCGTCATCATCAGTGTCGTACCAACATTCGTTTGGATTTCCAGTATAGATACTGTAATCCGGACCCGGCATGCCATCACTGACTTGCTGAGCATACGCTGTTGATAAGGCACCTGTTGCCGTCATAGCGACTGCAGCAATAAGTATTAGAGCATACTTATTGTTTCGAGATTTCATTGATCAAAATCGCTGAATGAATATATTTAAGATTTAAGATACAAAATACATCTAGAGTGTAAATTGATATATTTTTATATATTATGATAATAACATAGAATAATGAAATTATGTTATCTAAACTGTGCTCATATTGGAAGAAGGTGCAATGATATTTGGTAGAAAAAAAGACAAAGTTATCAATATTTGATACTTTCAAGACAAAAACACAGCATCTTACAGGTGAAGCTAAAAGGCAGAGACTAATCATCCAGCATCTTACAGACTCCACAAGTTCTGCATCAAAAACTAGAACAGCGATTTCTCAAAAGATTGCAGAAGAAAATGGCATTAAATGGAAGAATATCTACTCTGGTGTCTTTAGGGATCTTGATGAGGTTCTAATTCCATTGGGATTAGTAGAAGAAGAAGGAAGACTTCCTCTGAAAAGAGGACCAAAAGCACTACAACAAAATGGAATGCCATTTTATCATTTAACAAATCAAGGACTATTAGTTGCATTATCAATAACTGAAGTGCAAACTCGGGAAATTATACTAGAGCAAATTGTTGCAAAAACTGATGGAGACGAAAAAGATATTCTTCAAACAATTCAAAAGCTCATTTCAGTTGCTCCAACATTTGGCTATTCGCTTTTTGAAAGATATATCAAGACTTTTTGTCATGGTAATATTACAGAACTTCGTCCATTTACAATTGTAAATCTTAAAAAATCTGCTGATAAATCATCCAAGATTCAGATGGAGCTTCTAGAAGGTGTTTCAAAACTTCAGAAAATTGAACGTGAAGATGCTCTAGAATTTCTAAAAAAGATTGAGTAGACTGTAAGGAATTTCTGCAAACATTTAAAATTACTTCAAGTTGAAAAAAATCAAATGGGTTCTGGAAGTTCACAAAAAATCTTTACCACTGTAAAGTCGTTTAGCCAAAGAGGAAAACTTCTCTCAAGAGCCGATCTTCAGACTTTGGCAGAATCAAGAGATCTAGATGAACTTGTAACCAGGGTGAAAAATACAAAATATTTGGATTCTGTTTCCAGTGTTTCAAAACCATTTACAGCTGAAAAAATTGAATCTGCAATGCGAATGCATCTTGCTGATATACAAAATTCAATTACGAAATCTTCAGGAAGCGCCAAGATCTTAATTGCATATTTTCAAAAATTTCTCATTACTGACTTGAAGTTAATTTTGAAAGGAAAGGCACTAGGCAAATCACAAGAGGAAATAGAATCGTATGTCAACTTACATGCTGAAGAATTAGTCAAACAACGAGATGTAATTTTAAAGGCACTAATGGCTAAGGATTTGGACGAAGCAGCCTCAAATCTTGGTTCACTTGAATTTTCTGCAGATATTACAAAGGCTGTTACGTTATATAATGAGACAAAAAATATCCAGGTTTTTGATGCATATTTTGACAAAATTCTATACCAGAATATTAGCAATGCAGTACGGAATTCCGGTGATCAAGACGTTAGTCATATCTTTGGAATGGACATTGATTTCTATAATATTATGAGCGTTCTTAGAGGACATTTCTGGGAGCTCGAAGATCAAAAAATTGAAGATCTTCTAGTTACACCAACAGTCACTACACCAAAACATCTTTTGGAAAGAATGACTGCCGCTGAAAATGTTGCAGATGCACTTGATGAACTTTCAAGTACGAGGTACAAAGATTTGATTCCAGAGTCAGAAGATGATGCAGAAATGATTTCTAAATTTGAGCATTCCTTTGAGATGGCAACATACAAGGCAGTAAATGGTTCCTTTTCAAAGATGTTTAGCTTTGCAACAACTGTAGCAATTTCAAAATTAATTGCGTATGAAATTAGAAATATTTCGGCAATCGCATTTGCAGTTGAGCAAAAAATTCCAATTGAGACTACTATGGCTAAATTGATTATTTCAGAAGATTGATATTTTAAATGGCAGTAAATTTATACAAAAAAAATTGGCTAACCTACGATGTACTGGTAAATACACTTTGGGTTAGTACAATTCTAGCTCTAGTTCTTACTCTCCCATCGATAGGAATTTTTCTTTATGTATTTTTAGAGACTGGTACTTGGCTTACTGGAGCATTACTAGCGTTTGGGATTCATTTTGTTATTTTAGCATTTTCAGAGAAAATCTCTAATTTTCTTTTAAAGTTTTCATTCTTTGAAGAAAGAAAATGTATATTTTCAGATTCACTTTTTCCAAATGATTTCTTGACATTTGAAACTGATGAGGAGGAGGTCAAGATAATTTCTAATAAGAAAAAAGGTAAGAAACAGGTACAGGTTCATAGATATCTGCTTGACCACCAGTTATTCCATCAGATAATTCATAGTAGAACAAATTGTGTCTCTGAGCACTCGTTTAGCCGTGTTTTCTAGGTATCTCAATAAGCAACTTTAAAACACCGTGCTTATTCATTTTATCCTATCATGATGGGAGATCGAGACTTTAGAACAGTCATCAAAAATGCCATAGAATCAGTTGGTAAGGAACTTGATTATAAAATTGATTTAGAAAATGTGAACAAAATTCATGTTAATGAAGTTACTAAATGTATGAGAAGATCATATTATGATAGAACGGCCCCAGCAGAGCCAGAAAGAACACGATTTTCTGACCTTCTAGGGGGAATGTTCCGTAAGTTAGACTATGGCTCAATACCTGCCACTTATGATCTCAAAAATGGAATTAGTTTAGAGGCTCAATCAGATATGATTGCAGACGACGTTGTAATGATATTCAGATCTGTCTCGGAATTTCCTGAAGATCCATTTGCAAAGGACATATTGTACCTAAATGCCTGCCTTTGGATTTACAATAAAGTTGACGGCATCATAGTCTATATTGATGGAGTTGGAAATGAGGCTTCATTTGCCCTTACAAAAGACAAGAAAATGTTTGAAGAACTTGTTAGACGTGTTCAGACATTTCGTACACTTGTAAATGAGAAGAAAGTACCACAAGTTGAACCATCCACTGAATGTTCAACATGTCAATATTATGAAAGATGCTTTGGTAAGAAGAAAAGAAATGAAAGAGACCTAGTACAACAAATACTAGGTAAGGACTTTAAGTAAAAGTAACAATAATTTCCATCTGTTTTGTCTCATAACTGACCCTATTCAATTATCATTAAACATCAAAAATTAGTGTCTATAGGGATCTAGTTTACACTAACGTTAGAAAAATAAAAAAGAAAATTCTTTTTTTGTTTTGTTGTTTACTCAGCTGGGTCAGGATGTCCTTTGCCTCTAAGAGCAAATGTGACTACTGCGAGTGCGATTGCTACTCCGATTGCTGAACCATATGCTGCCATTCCTGCTTCTGCCATAAAAAAATTTGATCTGCGGATAGAATATAATGATGCTGACTGATTTTTTCAACTTTCTACAAAATATCACAATTTTAAAAAATTATGTTACAATCAATTATTGTATTCAAACTCAAAATAGGCGTCATTTTCTTGCCCAGCAGTCATTGAGCTTAGATTGTAAAAGGCCTCTGCAGTAACTCTCCAGTGGACAGAATCGTTTTCTATGGCATTCCAAAATTCTGGTGCGTTGCCTGAATTTTTGATGGTAAATTCATCTTTAATTTTAGTTGGTCTGTCATTTAGGATTGTGTAATAGTTCGAGCCGCCAGCAATTGTAACATCTGTATCACGATCACCAATGCTTTTTGAGCCAATTTTCAACTCATCACCATATACAGTGTATTTTATCATTTGAAGTAAGACTGACTTGTTATTTGGATTAGTTACTTTGAATGTGACTCCCATGTATGCTGTGTTATCTACTATCTCAACTATTGTTACATCATCTAATTCTAATATCAATGGAAAAATTTCAGGTGGTGATGATCCTGATGAAATTAAACTTCCGCCAGAAACATCGTCAATGACCCCGCCGCCAATAAATCCACCGGCGACTAGAATGACTATGGCAAAAGCACCAATTATGCCTCCAACTATAATTTTTGGATTCATTACGGTTTTACAAGTTTGATATATCTTAAATGTTGAGATAAAAAATCCATATAGTGCCCATCATACAACAAATGTTATGCAGTACTTCCAAGCAGTGCAAACTGGCAAAAAGCGGGCAAACGAATCCCAGATGAAATTATTTGATATTGCAGGATTTGCAATGCTTACTTTGACCACCAAAAAAATTGATGGTAAATTTTTCCCAGTTGGAGAGGAAAACTATGCTGCTGCGATCAAAAAACCTGAGGGATATGTAGTGATTCTAGTTGATGAAGATGGCTATACAAAAGCACAATCAAAGGATCTTGAGAAAACAGACGCATCAGAAATTTACAAAAAGATTCTCGAATCTGGTATAGAGGAATATTCTGAAAATGAGATAATTATCTGGACTGAGAAATTTCCAGCAGTCCAAAATGAGCTAAGATAAGAACACTCTTTCTGAAGATTTTTAATTGAAGGCGTGACCAGCTACTTAGATTCAAATGATTGTAACTTTTGAGGGTGGAGACCAGGCAGGCAAAAAAACCCAGTCAGCACTTTTGGCAAAGAGGCTAAAATCACTCAAAATCAAGACTAAACTGTTCAGTTTTCCAGACTATTCAACTCCAATTGGAAAGGAGATTGACAAGTATCTGCACGGAAAAAGAAAGTTTCCGCCCCAAACAATTCACACCCTTCTTTCTGCAAACCGCTGGGAAAAAGTAGATGAAATAAAAAAAGCCCAGGAAAAAAATTCTGTTGTAATAATGAACAGATATGCAGAATCTAATCTGGTGTATGGACTGGCAAACGGCCTAAAGCTTTCATGGCTTGAGGGGTTAGATGCTGGACTGCCAAAGTCGGATCTGGTCATCGTACTTGATGTACCACAAAACGAGTCATTCAAACGAAAAAGGCAGAACCGAGACAAGTTTGAAAAAAATGCAAAGTTTTCCCAGACAATTTCACGCACCTATCGAAAGCTGGCAAAGAAAAAGAGATGGAAAATCATTGATGCAACACAAAGCAAGGATGACGTCCATCAAGATATTATGCGAGTCTTTTCTAGAAAAATTGGAATATGAAAAAACGACTCTTAGAAATTACAGATCCCATCCATGACTTTATTCGACTAAACAAAACTGAACATGAAATAATTGATACTCCAGTTTTTCAAAGGCTTCGAAGAATCAAGCAGCTCTCTGGTGCTCATCTGACATATCCAGGTGCCCAACATACAAGATTTGAGCACTCCCTTGGCGTACTGCACATTGCATCAATGGCTGCATCCTCACTAAACTCGAAAGGACTAATGTCTACTGATAACATTGAAAACATTCGCCTTGCAGCGTTACTGCACGACATTGGCCATGGCCCATTTTCACATCTATTTGAAGAGGTACTGCAAAGAAAGAAGCAAAGCCATGAAGAGATTGGAAAGCAGATAATACTAAAATCAGAAATTGGTGACATTATCTCAAAGTCTGGATATGACAAAAAGCTGATTCACAATTTGGCAGTAGGGCAATCCAAAATGCAATATTTGAACGAGATTGTTTCTGGTGCATTATCTGCAGACATGATGGATTATTTGCTCAGAGATGGCTACTTTACAGGCGCAGAACATGCCAAAATCGACCATCACAGACTGACTCATTCCCTTGACGTTTACAAAAACAAGCTTGCACTTGACAGCTCGGCACTTGTTAACTTTGAGACAATGATGATTTCCAGATTTCAAATGTTCAAGGCAGTTTATTTCCACAAGACAGTTCGCGCAGGAGAGGTGATGTTATTGGAGGCAATGAGTCTTGCAGGAAATGAGCTTGGTCTGGCATCTCTGAAGATGGATGAGTATGTCAAACTGACTGACGAGGTGATCCTGGAAAAATTAATGTCACTACCAGAAACAAGTTCGGATCTAAAGGCAGCTAGAAAAATTGCAACTGACTATCAGGACCGCAAGCTCTTCAAGTGTGTCTTTGAGCGTTCACTATCTGGCAAAAGCCTCTCAAAAAAGCGACTAGATGCGATAAAGCAAAAAATTGCAAAAAAATCCAAAATTAATCCAAATCAAATTTTCATAGATACATCCACTACATCATCCATTCCACTCACTCCATCCAAAAAGGAATCAAAGTCAATCATCCTTACCAAAAAAGATGGCAAGAATACAATTGCCAAAGAAATTCCAATTTCTCAAATTCCTCTAGTGTCTTCGATGTCCAAAGTTATGAACATCTTACGAGTGTACACTCCTGCCTCATATCGAAAAAAGGTTGAAATTGCCACTAAATCTATTCAAGGAGAGCTGAAATGAAAAAGGCAATTGTAATCAAATTTTCTGGCAAGGTCTTTGGAGTTGAAAACATCAAGATTCTCAAAGACTATGCAAGGTTTCTTGTAAAGCTAAGCAAGACACACCAGCCAATTGTAGTAGCTGGCGGTGGAAAAATTGCTCGTCACTTTATCTCACATGCCCGCTCATCTGGTGCTGATGAATCATCACTTGATGAACTTGGAATTGAAATATCAAGGTTGAATGCAAAACTGCTAATCTATGCACTAAAAGACAAAGCCTATCCACACCCACCAACCTCACTAAAAGAAGCAAAAAATGCAGTCGACTCTGGTCTGATAGTAGTGGCTGGTGGCTTACATCCAGGCCAGTCCACAAATGGAACTGCAGCGTTGATTGCTGAGAAGGTAAATGCAGTACAATTCTTGAATGCAACTGACGTAAAGGGAATTTATGATTCTGATCCAAACAAGAGCAAAAAAGCCAAGCTCTTCAAAACAATTGAACTAAAGAAATTGCGAGGAATGCTGGTCAAGGAGGACTCTGTTGCCGGTGGCTATGACCTGATGGACATAGTTGCACTCAAAATTATCGAGCGCTCTAAAATTAAGACTCGCGTAATACAGTCTGACATCAAGACACTTGAAAAAGCAGTCAAGGGCTTGGCTGTTGGAACTGAGATTGTATTGCCTAAGAAATAATCAATCACAAATCACCAATAATGAATAAAATTCCAAGTAGAATTACAATTGCTCCTGCAATTACTAGTTTTGATTTTGATTTTCTTCTTGCCAAGTTAATCAGTTCTCAGATGTATTTTAGATAAATCGGATATTAAAGCAGACCAAATGACGTATGTATAAGATCATTTGTTTTTTGTAGCCTCTATTGCATGCTCAATACATTTGAGAATTAAACCATCATTTTCTTCAGTACGTTTGATTCTTCGTTCATGCTTGAACCACCAACCAGATACATCTCTAACCTGTTCACCATTTTCAAGTCTACTAGAATCAAATGTATTAGGATCAACTCTGAAATTTACCTGCCATGTTTCTTGACGTAAGGAAAGAGTTGCAAGTAAATTCTTTTTTTCATATGGTGTTTTGGTGTACAAGAAAAAGTTTCCTGCATGAATTTTTCCCTTAATACCATATTTGGATTCTAATTTTGAAATAAATTTTGTTACATTTACCTTATTTGTTGGAGTTGCTTTTTGTTCAAGTCTTTCTTTCCATGTTAGTTGTTGAGAGATTCTATCACCACCAAGTTCTTCAGATTTTGTCTCTTCAGAACCTACAACCAGATTTGTATCCACTACTTCATGATTACCACTTTGATGAAAATTAATCTCAACACAAGAAATATCGATGCCGCTTCTCTTCAAATATCTGCACATGTCAATTGTTTTTTTATCAAAACTCTCAGCGATAAGAAAAAGACGCTGATACATATTAAATGGCTCTGGAATACGTCCATATTCTTTCTCAAATTTCTTGTACAGATTTGGTACATTTGTAAGATGTTTTTCTTTTGCAATTTTGTTGAGACTGTCATACGTTTGGTCTTCTCCCCAGGTAGCGTATTCTATAATCTGTGCAACAATTTTTCTTGCAGGCAATCCTTTTTTCAATTCTGCAATTACTAGATTTCCATTCTGATCTAATCCTAAAATATCTGGAATGCCAGAAGTAGAAGTAGAAACCTGTCTTCCAATAATAAAAATTTCGTTACCTAATATGCCAGGATGTTTTTCTATGAAATCTTCAATTTTCTTTTCTTTTTGAGCTGATACTTTCTGATATTTTTTTAATTTACCATCTTTAACATGATGAATAACCATAGATCATAATTTGGATTTACTAACAGATAAATCGGATCCAAAAAAGATATTTTTGAATTTATCCAGCTTTTGTAACTTCATCCAATTCCAAATCCATACTTTTACTAATTTATTAGAAACAAAAGTGATCTGTTTTTCTATTAGAAATGCTTTAGGGATCCATGACTGAATCTACCAAGCTAGAGCCATCTGCTGAACAACAAGCAATCATTGATTCAAAGGTAGATACTATAGTTGTCTCAAATCCTGGAACTGGAAAAACTACCACACTGTCGCAAAAAGTAATTGATTTACTTGAAAATGGAGTGAACCCAGAAAACATTTTGTGTATTACATTTACTGCTAAAGCAAAAAAAGAAATGTTTGATAAAATTTTTGATGATGCACAAGGAAAATTTCCTGATGCAGATATAATGAAAATTAGAATTCACACCTTTCATGGCTTTGCTTATGACTATTTGACTGAAATTGGATTAATGTCTGCTGAAATTGTTGGAAATAATCTTCTAAGATATTCTATTTTAGAGAGCTTTATTGAGAACAAAGCGTTCAACTATGGCAAGCCATACATCATTGACACACTTATGCCAAAGGTAGAAAACGCAATCAGATACATCAAAAGTTTTGGCATAACACCAGATAAAATTGACGTACAAAAAACTGCAAGTGTAATACAACAACAGCTCATGTTAATAGAAAAAAACAAAGGTAGCAAGACAAGTTACACAAAAGAGGAGCTCATTGCATTTCTGTCATATTTTGTAGATGCATACAAGCATTATGAAGACTCGAAAAATGATACAATTGATTATTCAGACATGCTGTTAACTTTTATAGAAAAATTTCAAGGTGATAAGTTTGAACATGTTTTAGTTGATGAAATGCAAGACATGAATGAAATTGAAGCACAAATAGTAGAAATGATTTCTAAAAACTTGTTTCTTGTAGGAGATGCAAAGCAAGCAATTTTTGGATTTCAAGGTGGCTCTATTAAAAACTTTGAAAAATTTGCCAAGACCTGTAAATTGCTGTTTCTATCTACAAATTACAGAAGCACACAACAAATCTTAGACTATTCAAAACAATTTTTCCTTGATGGAACTCAACACAAAACAAAATTTGAAAAAGAATTAGAAAAATTTAATGGCGTCTCAAAAGGCTCACTTCCAAAAATATTTGCAACTGGTGCTCCTTTTGGAAAAATTATTTCACTCATAGAAGAAAACCCAGGCAAATCAATTGGTGTTATTACAAGGACAAATCGTCAAATCATTGAGGTTTCAAAATATCTTGATAATCACAGTATTGATTATACAACGACATCCTCTCAGGCAACTACAAAAGAAGCAAGAAATGAAATTATAACTTACCTCAAAGGGCTTCTTTCAGGAGACATTAATCAGAAAATCTCAGCCACATTTACCACATTTTCACCATATACACTACAAGAAGCGTTTGAATTTTCAAATGATGCCAAAAAAGACTCTAGTGGAAGACTTGAAAAACTCAATTCCTGGAAAATTAACCTAAACAAAGAAGAGCTGGATAAGCTGTTCACTGAGGAACTTTACCCGCTATGTGTCTCAAAAGGCTCTGAGTGGTTCTCTACTGCTGTAACTGTAAAGGAGCAAATTGATGAGTATCTAGCATTTGAAACTCCTACTTTTGAAGGACTTTTTGATTTCATAGCAATTGGAGAAGAATCATACACTGAACGTAACAAAAAATCTACAATCACACTTACAACTGTCCATAAAGCAAAAGGTAGAGGTTTTGATATCGTCATATACGTTCCATCACATGGTGGAGGAAGAACTAGTTTCATTGATATTATTACAGAATCTGTCTTTATTGCAAAAGGAATTAATCTTGAAGATGAGGTTGTTGAAGAATCACTAAGAATTGATTTTGTTGCAATGACTAGAGCCAAAGAAAAATTATTCATTATATCTGAAGATGAACAGTTTGCAGCACGATTCCATCATCAAGGTTTGTCTAAAATTGAAGTAGATGAAGAAGAAGAAGAAAAAATTTCTACAAGTACAATTAGCAACCGTCTAGCTGAAGCATACTCACTTTTTGTAGATGGCAGATGGGATGATTCTAAAAAACTACTAGAAAGCAAAGAAACATGGTTAAAAGAATTTATTTATTCGTATTTTCAAAACGTTGAACACTTTTCATATTCTAGTGTTACAAAAGTTCCATATGATTTTCTAAGTAAAAACATTATAAAAAAGCCATACGGTTCACAAGCACTAAATTTTGGTTCTAATGTTCACAATGCACTTGAGAAAATTGTTTCAGGTAAAGCAAAAGTAGAAGACTATACTGATGAAGATGAAGTAAAGGCAATCAAAAATGGTCTTGAACGTTTAGAGAAGTTAAAAAAAGAAAATCCAGGATTTAAAATCAAAGCAACTGAAATGAATGTGAAAGTGCCTATCAAGTCATTGACTGAATATACTGAAACTGATAATTTAATGTTCAAAGGATTCATTGATGCAGTTTTTGAGCACGATGGTGGAATTTTCTTGGTTGATTATAAAACTGACAAAAACACCAACTATGCATCTCACCACAAAAGACAGTTGGCAGTTTACAAAAAAATGTACTCAAAACTTGAAGGTATACCAGAAGAAAAAATTGAAACATGTATAATTTTTGTTGCCTTGAGAGGAGGCATTAATACAGGAAAATCTGATTCTGGGGTTGATTTTGGTAAAAGAAATGTTTTTGGAACATTTGAACAACACCTACAAAAAGTTCTTGAATGGAAAAAAGACCCTGAGATATTCATCAATGAATTACTTGAGCAGTCAACTCAGGATTCACTGCATGAGGCAATAAAGGAGAAACTTGCAGGAACAAATTGATAAGTAAAATGGAGATCAGGGTAATATCATGGCAAAGAAAAAAGAACAAAAAGAACAATCCCTTGAAGACAGACTCTGGGATACTGCCGAAGTTCTAAGAGGAAAGGTATCTCCAACCTCCTACAAGGATATCGCATTAGGTCTTTTATTTCTAAAGTTCATCTCTAACAGATATGATGCAAGACGCAAAGAGATTGAAGAAGAAACCAAAGGTTCAACAGAAAAAGAGCGCAATTATCTACTAAACCTAAAGGATCAGTATACAGCAAAGGGAGTCTTTTACCTCAAAGAAGGCGACAACTGGGATGACTTGACCAAGATGGCATCAAGTGAAAAAAATCTAGCAATCAAAATTGATGGAATGATTCAAGAGATAGAAAATGACAATCCAGATTTAGAAAACGTACTGCCAAAAGTTTTTGCGGGTTCAGGAATACCAAATGACAATCTACAACAGTTAATTGAAACTTTTGATGGAATACCAACTGATCAAATTACTAAAGATTCCTTTGGAAGGATTTACGAATATTTCTTGAGAAACTTTCACAAAAAAATTGGTCAAAAGGGTGGTGAGTTTTTCACACCAGAATCAATTGTACAGTTACTAGTTGAGATAATAGAACCATACGAGGGAATCATTTACGATCCAACTTGTGGTTCAGGTGGAATGTTTGTACAAAGTAAAAAGTTCCAGGATGCACACAAAGACAAGAGCAAGAAAGGAACTTCAATTTACGGAGTAGACTCTCAACAAGACATCTGGAGAATTGCAAAGATGAATCTCACAATGCGTGGAATTGAGGCTAAAAATATTAAAAATGCAGACTGCTTGGTGGACCATCCATTTGAAAAGGTAAAGGCAAATCGAATACTTGCCAATCCGCCATTTAACATGGCAGAGTGGGGACATGAAAAACTCACAAACGATGCAAGGTTTGCAAAATACGGAATGCCAGGAGATGGAAAGCCAGGCGGAAACTATGCGTTCATGTCACACATGATTCATCATTTAGATGATAGAGACGGCAAGCTAGGTCTTGTCTTAGCAAACGGTTCAATGTCTGGCAGCGGAAAAGAAGGTGCTATACGACAAAAAATAATTGAAGATGACTTGATTGATTGCATGGTTGCACTTCCAACAAATCTTTTCTATACAGTAACAATTCCTGCATGTCTTTGGTTTGTAACAAAAAACAAAGATGATGGAAAATCACGAAAAAGAAAAGGAGAGACACTATTCATTGATGCGCGAAAAATTTTCACTCAAGTAGACAGAGCACACAACGAACTCTCTGAAAAGCAGATTCAAAGAATTGCTGGCACTTATCGCTCATTTATCGGAGAAGAGGGATATCCAAAGTATGAAGATATTCCAGGATACTGTCAGGTATCAAAAATAGAAGATATTGCCAAAAACAACTATGTCTTGACTCCGGGCAGATATGTCGGTGCTGAAGAGATTGAAGATGACGGTGAGCCATTTCCAGACAAGATGAAGCGATTAACGCAAGAATATGCTAGATTGACAGATGAATCAGCCAAACTAGACAAGGAAATTCGCAAAAACTTGAAGGAAATTGGCTTTGAAATCTAAGTTAGAATGGAAAAAAAATACGCTAGGTCAAAATGGCGTTCTAAAAAATGGTCTAAATTTTAATAGAACTCAAGAGGGAAATGGAATTCCAATCATCAAAGTCAAGGATTTCAAAGATAGAATGTTTGCGCCAAAAACCGGTCTTGATGAATTAAACACTAACAAAATAAAAATTTCAAATGACTACATTCTTGAAGAAGGGGATATCATAATTGTCAGATCAAATGGCAATAGACATCTAGTGGGAAGAAGTATTTTTTATGATAAACAAATAACTCCAACAACCTTCTCAGGATTTTGTATAAGATTTAGAGCTAATTTTCAAACTGTTAACCCAAAGTTTATCCTTTATTTTCTAAAATCATCAATATGTAGAGAACAATTAAGTCGATTTGTTTCTAGTACAAATATTCAAAGTATTAACCAAGAGATGCTATCAAATTTATCTCTATTATTACCTTCTTTGAAGGAACAAAATAAAATTGTTAAAACCTTAGATGATTTAGATAATAAAATCAAAAACCTTCAAAACCAAAATCATACACTAGAACAAACTGCACAGGCAATCTTCAAGTCATGGTTTGTTGATTTTGATGGAGTAACAGAGTGGGATGATTCCGAGTTGGGCAAGATTCCAAAAGGATGGAGCGTTGGAACCATTGGGGATTTTGGAGAAATCATTACAGGGAAAACACCGCCTACAAAGAATTTAGAATATTATGGAAAAGAATATTCATTTATTACAATTCCAGACATGCATGATAAAACATGGATTCTTAAAACTGAACGGTATTTATCCGAGATAGCAAAAAAAGACTTTTCTAAATATTTTTTACCAGAGAATAGTGTTTTAGTAAGCTGTATTGCTACTGTAGGATTGGTCTCATTAAATCACCATACTGCACTTACTAATCAACAAATTAATTCAATTGTCTGTTCAAAAAATATTCCACATACTTTTGTTTATTGCACAATGACTAGATTAACAGACCAACTCATGACATGGGCATCTGGAGGAAGTGCAACTCCTAATCTAAATAAAGCTCATTTCAGTTCTATTTCAGTACTCATTCCACATTCCAAGGTTTTAGAAAATTTTCATAACATAACAAAAAATTCATTTAAAAAAATTCAGAAAAATGCTGATAACATAATTCATCTCACTAAAACTCGTGACACGCTCCTTCCAAAACTAATGTCAGGAGAGATTCGAGTATGACACCATCAGAAATGAACGAAATTGAACTAGTAGAGATTCCAGCTCATCAAACATTCAAAGAATTGGGCTATGAAACACTAGAAGGAACAGACCTCAACGAAGAGAGAAAAAACTACAATGACGTCCTCTTATTGGACAGATTAGGCACAAAAATTCGTCAATTAAACCCAGATTTGCCTGAAATTGTCTATACCACAGCACTAAACCAGGTACAATCACTCACAAACCCAACCACAATAGAAAACAACCGAGAGTTTCACCAAATGTTACTTGCAGGTGTAAAGGTGCCATTTCAATCAGAAGGCCAGACAAAATACTATGCTGTAAAACTAGTAGACTTTGAAGAACCAAACAACAATGACTTTTTGGCTGTACGACAGTTAATCATTGAACAGCACAAACAGAAACGAACAGACCATCTCCTATACGTAAACGGACTGCCTCTCGTACTACTAGAGTATAAAGATCCAACTAACCAGTCTGCAGATATCGTCCAAGCATACAAACAATTGGGAACGACAAACTATCAAAAGTTCATTCCACGTTTATTCAATTATGTTTCATTTTTGATAATCAGTGACAAGACATTTGCAAGATATGGAACAATGACTGCACCGTTTGAAAGGTTTGCAGACTGGAATGACCCAGATGATCCAGACAAAACAGTAGCAAACAGATTAGAAATGATGCAACGTCTAATGTTAAACAAGGAAACTCTACTAGAAGTAATACAGAACTATGTCGAGTATGAGTCAGATGGAAATAAAACAATCAAAAAAATTGCACAGCAACATCAGTACATGGGAGTAAAGGCAGCAGTAAAGCGCACCTTAGAAGTACATCCACAAACTGGAGAGAATAGAATTGGTGTCATCTGGCATACCACAGGAAGTGGCAAGTCACTAACGATGATTCTTTATACAAACATCATCTCCCAAATAAAACAATTTGAAAACCCAACCTTTGTTGTCCTAACCGACAGAAAAGATTTGGACGAACAGCTTGGTAATTTCTTTGAGGTTGCAGGATTTCCATATCCAAAACCAAAGACTGCAATACAGGAAGCAGATTCAATAGTTGACCTAAGAGAAAAGTTGGCAGTGCCAGCTGGAAAAATAATTTTCACAACAATACAAAAGTTCCAAACAACACAAGACGAAAAAGACGGAATGGCAAAGTATCCGTTAATCTCAGACAGACGAAACATCATCATCATAGCAGACGAGGCACACCGCTCACAATACAAGACTATGGCTCAAAACTTACAGCGGGCGCTCCCAAATGCCCTAAAAATCGGCTTTACAGGCACGCCTATCGAAAAGGAGGACAAGTCAACCACGCACGTATTTGGCGAGGTATTATCGGCATACAGGATTAGCGATGCAGTGAGAGATAGGGCAACAGTAGAGATTACCTGTCAAGGCAGGCAGGTTCAACTCCATCTACAAAATAAAATGATTGGTGCAGATTTTGATAAAATTACCGAAGACCTGGATCCAGATGTAGTAGAAAATCTATCACGAAAGTGGTCTGAGCTTAAAACACTGCTTGAAGACCCAGAGCGGTTAGATCTAGTTGCCAAAGATTTGGTTGAACATTTTACAGAAAAACAAAAGGTACTCAAAGGAAAGGCGATGCTTGCTGCATCAACAAAACTGGCAGCAGCTCGATATGCAGATTTAATCTCAAATATTCCAGGCGCTCCAAAGTGTACATGTATCATATCAGGTATTGCACAACCACTCCCTGATGATGCATCTGAAGAAAAAAAGAGTCGCGAACAAGTGGTATCAAAACACTACAAATCAAAAGCAGAGATGGTGGAGCTTATTCAACAGTTCAAGGATGAAAATAACGATTTACAACTATTGATAGTCTGTGACATGTATCTCACAGGATTTGATGCACCAGTTATGCATACAATGTACATTGACAAGCCATTACGAGATCACAATCTGATTCAGGCTATATCTCGTGTGAACCGTGTCCACAAGGACAAGCCAAACGGAATGATCATTGATTATATTGGAATAACTGATGATTTGAAATCGGCATTTCGCTCATACAATGATTCGGATGTCAAGGGCGCGATGGTTCCGACTGATGAAATCATCTTGTACATGCAAAACAAGCATCTCGAATTGTGCAGTTTCTTTACGGGAGATATTGGTTCAGACAAGCCATATGGACAACGAAGACAGGGCTCATACATTGATGATGCAATTGAGGAAATAATTGATGACCTAGATGTTAGAAAAAAATTCATCAAAAATGTTGCAGAACTGACAAAGGCATATGCAGTGTGTACACCACATCCTGCATGTCAGGAAGTTGAAGATGATTTGCGATTCTTCCAACTGATGCGCAGAATAATGTCAAAATCCATAGCAGGAATACTGTATACTCCGCCTGAAAAAGAGGATGCCATTAGGGATTTGGTAGAGGAGGGAATTGACGCTGATGAGAAGATTCGGTTCTATGACATCAAGTATGACGATGAAAAGATTGATCTCAACAAGGAATACATGGAAAAGATAAAGCAAATCTCTCAAAAAAATCTAAAGATGGAATTAGCATACAAGTTGCTAGATGATGCCATCAAAGCACGTCTGAAAGGAAACCTCACAAAACAAAAGTCATTTCAGGAAAGAATTGAAAAGACACTATCAAAATATCACGGCAAGTTTGTAACGCTTGACACAGCATATCCAGAGTTTGAAAGTGTTGCATCTGATGTAACTGCCGAGGCAAAACGAACCAAAGAGTTGAAGATGACTGATGAGGAGATTGCGTTTTATGATATTATCATGGCAGGAAGAGAATATCTAGAAAATGATACAGTTGCACGAAAGATTGCAATTGATGTTGTTGATTATCTAAAAAAGAACCTAAAGATTGACTGGCTAAACCAAGATCATGTGAAAGCCGAGATTAGAGTTGGTGTAACAAAATTACTGCTAAAAGAAAACTTTCCAGTAGATGAGATTGAAAAGGTCATCCCTGTGATAATGCAGCAGACAGAAAATAATTATCAAGAGGTCGGATTTGAAATCTAAAACCGTATTATTATCTGATATTGGAGAATTCAAAAATGGTCTAAATTTTAATCGTAATGATTATGGAACTGGATATCCAATAATTAATGTAAAACAACTTTACAAATCACGATTTGCATCAACAGAAAATCTTTTAGAGATAAAAAGTGATTTTAATAAAAACATTGAAAGTTACTTTGTAAAGAAAGGCGATTTACTCTTTGTAAGGGGATCTATGGTTCCCGAAGGTGCGGGACAAGTAGCATTGGTTAATGAATTCAAAGAAAAAACTGTTTTTAGTGGATTTATTATCAGATTTCGAATTACCGATAAAAGAAAAGTTAATCCATTATTTTTAGAATATTTACTTGGTTCGCCTGAGTATAGAGAAATGTTTGTAAGAATTGCATCTGGCAGTGTACATTCCAATATGACTCAAGACATTCTAGGTAATATTCAAGTAGAATTACCAGATATTTTAATCCAAAATCAAACCACAAAAATTCTTGATGATCTAGATACTAAAATCCAAAACCTTCAAAACCAAAATCGTACACTAGAACAAACTGCACAGGCAATCTTTCAGTCATGGTTTGTTGATTTTGATGGAGTAACAGAGTTTGAAGATTCAGAATTGGGTAAGATACCAAAAGGATGGAGTGTAGAGAAATTGGGTAATATTTGTAATGTTAAAAGTGGAAAGAGATTACCAAAAGGAGAAAAGCTAGTTGAAAATAAAACATCTCACCCATACATAAGAATAAGAGATTTGAAGAATGGAACTATAAATCAAGAGAATCTCTTGTATTTAGAGAAATCAATATTTGAACAAATTTCAAAGTATATTATAACAAGTAATGATCTTTACATCTCTGTTGTTGGAACTATTGGGTTAGTAGGATTCGTTCCGGAGAAACTTGATAACGCTAATCTTACAGAGAATTGTGATAGACTCACAGATTTTACAGATGTCAAAAAGGAATTCATATATTATTTTTTAAATTCACAATGGGGTAAAAATCAAATAAAAAAGCTCACAGTTGGAACAACTCAATCAAAATTGGCGTTACATCGAATAAAAGATATTGAATTTATATTACCTTCAAAACCCTTGATAGAAAAATTTTCTATCACTTCAAAAAATATAATTTCTATTCTTCAAAAAAATCATAGCAGCATTAATTCTCTAACAAAAACTCGTGACACGCTCCTTCCAAAACTAATGTCAGGAGAGATTCGAGTATAATACTACAGTAATACTCGAGTAATACTAGTCATTTTTAATCTCCAGCGAACTAATATTCTTGAATTTACAAACTAAATCTATGGTAGAACTTAACGAAACCACCAGACACCTAATAACAAACTGCATGATTAAAAGATTCTCAACCAAAGAATCCTTAGACTATCTAAAGAAAAACAAAATCGACATTAGCGAGAGAACATTTCGCAGATACAAGAACAAAATTTTAGAAATTAAAAATTCACTTGAAGATTACTGGCTAGAAAACTTTCAAATTGAAAAATTTCAAAAAGTTGAAACAAAAAAGACAGTCTTGGAACAATTCTGGAAATTACTAAACGAAACTACGAAACCTTCAGAGAAACTTGCAATTCTTAAAGCAATAGAAAAGACATCTGATGAACTACCAACTGAAGTTTATAGAATTGATTCAGGTGACAATCGAGTTCGTCGAATACTTGAAGAACGAAACGGTCAAAATTCATGCCTAGAATGACCAATTCTAGGTCAAATTATTATATTGATCATACTATTGATCCGATCACTAATGTCTGAAATCGAACTGCCAATAGAACTCAAAAGAATAATCCTAGATGGAGCCGAAGAAACCAAACTCGGAGACAGAAAGGGTGCAACAAAACAATACAGAAAGGGAAACTTGCACATCCGAGAATACGAGGATAAATTTACAGTTCATACGGACAGGGTAGACCCAAGAGAGGATCCAATTGGCCATTTAATTTACGACGCACAAGAAGTTCTAATCG
Organism: Candidatus Nitrosopelagicus sp.; assembly: GCA_028345295.1. Classification (GTDB taxonomy): domain Archaea; phylum Thermoproteota; class Nitrososphaeria; order Nitrososphaerales; family Nitrosopumilaceae; genus Nitrosopelagicus. Next base: position 38,604 of record JAOMDA010000005.1, read on the forward strand.
GACTGGCAGGTGCTGCACTTGGGGGCGGAATGATAGGCGCATTAATTTACAAATTAAAAAACGACTCTAAATTCAAAAAAGAAAAAGCAGTTGCAGGAGGATTAATTGCATCAGTTGTTGCAGGCTATGCATCATATTACATTTCAAAAAAGCTAAAGGAGAAAATGAATAATGGATGAAAAAATAGCAATTCAAAAGAAAATTGACTTTATTGCATCTGAAATAAGAGAGTATAGAATCCAGCTTCACAAGCTAAACAAGGAACTGCAAGAAGCAGTAGAAGAGCAACAAAAGCTAAAGGAGAAATAAATTGGTCATACTGCGAACTATTCAGGTATTTTTCAAATTACTACCATCAATTCTTGCCTTGAAAAAAGACAGGAAAATATGGATTGCAAACGAAAAAAAAGACATTGATCAGGAACAGTTCAGAGGACATGCAAGAAGAATTCTAAACACTTGTGTATCTTTAGGACCAGTCTACATCAAGTTTGGTCAGTGGCTCTCATCAAGGGCTGATATCCTACCCCAGCCATATCTGGAAGAATTATCAAAATTACAGGACAATGTTCCAGCTGAATCATTTGAAAGAGTAAGACCGGTCATCGAAAGAGACATTGGCAAAATTGATGAGAAATTTGAATCACTTGATGTAAACGCATTGTCTGGCGCATCGTTAGGTCAGGTGTACAGGGCAACAAAGAACGGTCAGCAGGTAATTGTCAAAGTAAAGCGCCCAGGAATTGAGAAAATTGTAGAAAAGGACCTCAATGTACTCATGAAAATTATTCCATTTGCCATGAGGTTTGTAGATCCAAATTTGAAATTTTCAATTATACCAATCATGAAGCAGTTTGTAGAGTCGATGCATGAGGAATTAGACTATTCAAAAGAGTCTGACAATCTAAAGACGATAAAAAAGAACATGGCAAAATATGACAATGTAGTCATTCCAAACGTCCATGATGACTATTCTACAAAAGACATACTCACAATGGAGTACATTCCAGGAATAAAGATTACAGATGTCAAATCACTAGATGAAAAGGGCATTGACAGGCAAAAACTGGTAGTCGATGTACACAAGGTTTTCTTTACAATGCTTTTGAGGCATTCAATATTTCATGCCGATCCACATCCAGGAAACATCTCAGTCAGAGACGATGGTACTCTCATTTTGTATGACTTTGGAATGATTGGAAGACTAAATGACGAGACCAGACTGCGACTTGTAAGATTGTACCTTGCACTAGTTGAAAAAAACCCACCAAGAACTGTCAATGCAATGGATGAACTTGGAATGCTGGCACCTGATTATAACAGACAAGTAATTGAGAAGGGAATTGAAATGTCAATCAAATCAATGTATGGTCAAAAGCCCGATGAGATGGAAGTTGAGGCGCTGATGAACATGGCAAATAAAACAATGTCAAAATTTCCATTCAAACTTCCAAAGCACCTGGCTCTATATCTGAGAATGTCAACCATAATAGAAGGAATATACCATACACACAAAGTTGATTTCAAATTCATCAAAGTACTAAGAACAATTTTAGAAGAAGAGTCACTAATCAAAGATGCGTATATTGAAGAAATAAAGAAATCATTTTCGCGCTTTGCAAAATCAGTGGAAGACACAATCACAATTGCACCTGAGATAAAAAAATTCATGGATGAAAACCGCGTCTTGCAGCAACAGATGAAGCAAAAATCAAATGCAATGCTTTCAGGCAGTATAGTGTCATCTGCAGTCTTTATTGGCTCTGCATTTTTGTTTCAGACAAATGAGACATTTGGAATAGCAGGAATGATCGCATCAGTTGCAATTTTTGGCATTTTTGCCTTATTCAGGAAGAAATAACATAACCCAATCTTAGATTCTAGCCTTTTGTACTGATCGCCAGCTTTAAACAATTTCTAGTGGTAATTATGGTGTCGTTGAAATGTCAGAAACTAAGGTAAAAAAATCAAAGAATGTCAAAAAGGAAGTTGAAGAGGAAATAAATGACGAGGAACTGACACGTTTAGATCGATTGAAAACTGGTAGAAGAAACTTTTCTTAATTTTATTTTCTTTGTTTGATTCTGCGTTCCATTCGAAGTTTGCCTTGCTCAAATCTCTTTTTGTCTTGTTTTGATTTTACCACAAGTTTTGGTATCTTAACTGGTTTTCCCTTTTTGTCCAGTGCGACAAATGTTACAAATGCTGTTCCAGTTAAAACACGTGTACCTTTTTGGATGTCTTCTGCCTCCACTTTAACTTCTATTTCCATTGATGATTTTTGGACATAGTTGATTCGTGCATTTAGAAATAGAACATTTCCTACCAAAACTGGCTTTAAGAAACTGATCTTGTCCATGGAGACAGTCACTGCGTTTGTCTGACTATGTCTCTGGGCAACAATTCCTGCAACCATGTCAATGTGGCGTAAAATTACACCTCCAAATACGTTTCCTGCTGGATTTGCATCAGACGGAAACATTCGAATTATGACTTCTGCCTTAGAGTCATCAGGTATTTTAGTAGTCATCCTGAAAAACAAAATAACCTCTATAGTATTAATATTAAGAATCTGTACTACATGTATGGACGACCCAACAGGTGGAATGTGGATTTACCTTATCTTCTTTCTAATTCCACTTGCAAGAATACTTCCTAGAATGATAAGAAAATTCAAAAACAAAGCCTCCCCTGAAGGACAACCAGAAAAATTTGAAGAAAAGGCAATGTGGAGATCAGAACCACCAAAACAGCAACGTGAGCCATTCTTTGAAGAAAGACCACCAAAGAAAGATGAAGGTTGGTTAAACAAAGACGACTTTGAAAAATAAGATATATCTTCTATATTGGATTGGGTAAAGCCTTTATTTTGTGAAATTTATAATATTTTCATGGGAATAAAAAAAATCCTAGTTGCACTTGACGGCTCTGAAAATTCACAAAGAGCATTGGAAATGGCAGTTGATCTTGCAAAAAGACCAAAGGATGAGACTTTTTCTACAAAGGCAAAGAAACAGATTCTCTCACCTAGAAAAATATTAGGAGTCTATGTAAAACCATGGTTGCAGGAATTTGATGAAAAAGAAGATCGACTCTTAGAAACTGCATTTCATTTTGCCAAAACTAAATGTGAAAAAAATGGAATAAAGTTTACCTCAGAGATTAGAATTGGAGATGCAAAATCAGAAATTGCAAAATTTGCAAATGATACAAGTTACAAAATAGATATGGTTGTATTAGGATCAAGAGGAAAAGGTTCCATTGCAGAGAAATTTATGGGAAGTGTCTCAAATTATGTCTTACACAAAAGTAAGATTCCAGTTCTTGTTGTAAAATAACCATATATTTTTAAAAACTATCAGACTCAGAATATTTTCATGGTAGACAAGATTTGGATTGGAGGAATTTTTCTCAAAAATGAAGGCGGATATGAAATTGTTCTCAAATCACTTTCACATTATAAAAAACGCCTGCAAACCATAGGTAATAGTCCAGAACTCAAAGAGGCAGCTGCCATGTTTGCTCCTGTTCTACAACAGCAGGCAGTAAAAATAGTTCCACAAATTGATGTAACCGTATCAAAGATTCAGGATGCACTTTCTGATTCCATACCTGTTGATTCACTTGCTGATGATGTACCATTAATGCAAAGAGCACTGGAATGCTATCAATCAGACATAGAAAAGGCTGAAACCACAGGACATGAATATTTTCAAAAACTATTGGGTGATATTACTAGAGCAAAACAGGACTCGACAAATATAACACAGGCAATTGAGAAAATAAAACAGGTTTCAGTCTGACTTCTTTCGTTTTTTCCAAATTCTCAAGTAGTAACTAAGGCCAATTGTAACTCCTATACCAAGAATTACCCCCATTGTTATAGGGCTAAACGTATAATCATTTAGTATACAGTTTTGAATCTGGGCATTAAGTGCATAATAACTTTCTAATACAGTATCTTCACGTATTGGAAGGTCATATTCTCTAAGTTCCCTGATTCTCTCCAGTATTTTTTCCTGTATTGATTCTAATTCTGCTCTGTCATTTTGGCTACAGTCATACACGACATGATATGAATTTGATGTAGCATAACCATTACTAATTATGTAAAAGGAAACTCTTAGATTTCACAAAAACTATACTGGATCTGTTGATTGAAAAGCCATTTGATGCAAACAAGATGTATAACCAGATAGTTCATTATTACATAGACAAAAAGGGACTTACAAAAGAACAGGCAAACGATATTGCCGAACTGGTTGTAAAACGAGAAAAAAAGAGACGTATCTGCCAAAATACATCATGTGGACATTTTAATTCTAAGCATATTAGAAATGAAGAGCAATGCCTTGTCTTTGAGTGTAATTGTAGAAACTTTGTAAAAATCTGATTATTCTACAAGTATATAGTACAAATATGAAATATAGATAAGCTAGATATATTCTGGAATACTAATTGATTTATGAGAAATCTATTACGAAGGCTAAAAAACCAAAACTCCTTACATGTTACTAGACATAAGGTTCTAATTTGCACAGATTGCGGTGAAATATCCATAAGATGTATTTGTGCAAGTAAAGAAATGTGTGAACGAAAATAATAGAATTTCTTTAATTTCAAACATACGTATTGATACTAAATTATTGGAATCATAGAATAATGAAATTTAATCAAGTTGAACAACTTTTAACTTAACTAAAAATTCAATTCCATTTATCAATTCTTCATCTGAGATTTTTTTTTCATAATTCCATATGAAAATATTATTCACCCAATCTGGCATTTGAATGATTTGAGATTCTATTTGTTCAGATATTGATGGTGTGCCGAGTGTAACCGAGCCTGTGAATGTACGAACAAGAATAGACTGTGATTGATCATTATATGTAATAACACCTGTAGTGCCTCTTTCTGCATTTGTTAGTACTTTCAAATTTGCTTTGCCAGTACTATCTACATTATCAAATATACCACTGTTTCTTCTAGTTTCATGAAATACAATCTTGTTACCATCAATATTTTTGGCATCTCCGTTACTTTGAATGGCTAAAACTGAATTTGCAGTTACGTCAAAGAAACCACCGTCATCAAATCCCAAAGTCTTCAGATCAGATGCAGTTAGATCAGTATTTTCTGATGATAAAAACTGCTGATGTTCATTGTAGGATGTTGTATTGGATGTAAAGTCAAAAGTCCAGTTATCCTTTGAGGTTGGATCAATGTTAAGCATTGCGTCGTAAATTTCAATTTCAACTTGAGCACCTTTGGGATAAGATGTTCTGTCTGTTGACATTAAAACAAAATCTGATGTGTCATAATATTCAAGTGTGGTGCACTGATTATCACCGCTTTTTATGTAACAGATTTTGACAGGAGCACTTGCAAAATTATAGGCAGATATCCATGGCCATGCCTCCTCATGATCAGAAATTTCATTAGATGAAATAATTCCTACTTGACCTCCATTAGTTATGCTATTATAATTTAGAGATGGTGCTCCTCGTATAACAGTAATAACATCATCTGTTTGATTTGTAAGATCACAATCAGCTGATGAAATCCAGACAGCAGTTGTATCATTAAACACACTTGTATCATCAATGCTTGTTGCAGATATTGCCTCATCAGGGCTACATGATGTACCAAATTCAAGACCAACATCCATTGTGTCAGCTGATAATATTGCATCAGCATTTGAAAAATATCCATACCATCCACCATTAGAGGCTTGAACCATTGCAAGGGTATTACCATTTACCTCTACATTAGGTATTCCAACTGTGCCGCTTATTCTACTTGATATACTAGAATCATTAACAATTACCTCCACAACTTGTGCACCGCCAAAAGTATTTTCAAAATCAGAATTTTCTGCAGAGACATACAGATTTTCATTATGTGTAGCATGAACTAAAGGTAAAAAACTTGAAAGAAAAAATATCATAGTCATACAAGATATTATTCCAAATTTACACAATAATTCTTTCATTTCATCAATAATTAGTTATTAAATATAGACCTGACGTATGCCATACGCATGTAAAAAGAACAAACATTCAGAATACTTTTAAATTATAATTTTCCAAAATTATTGGAATTTGAGAAAGTTAAATCGAATATATTTTGGTTAACTTATCTCTCTCTCCACTCTTTATATCTACAATAGTTATACATCGTTCATGGTACTTTGTTGTATTTGCAAAAAGCAAGAAGGAAAATTAAAGATTAAAGAAGGAAATCCAAAGTATAAAGGAAAACCAATCTGTAAGGAATGTCAAGATACAAGAAAGTTGTTACTAAGTACAAAGTAACAAAATACTATATTTCAGCTAAACTATTAAAGATATGAAAGTAAATTTTGTACTGTTATTAGTTTGTACCACAGCTGTTTTTCTTCCAAATGCTTTTGCAGAAATTAAGGTTGAAACAGTCGTTGATGGTCTAAAAATACCCTGGGAGTTAGTTTTTGCGCCAGATGATTCAATCTACTTTACTGAAAGAGATGGAAATTTGTGGCAAATTGAATCTGATGGATCATTAAAACTAATTGCAGAATTTCCTGCAAGCAATACCTACGAAGGTGGATTGCTAGGACTTGCCTTAGATCCTGATTTTGAGCAAAATAATTTTTTATATCTATATCAGACATATGTGGAGTTACCGTCACATCAAAACAAAGTTGTAAGATTTACAGTTAGTAATGATAATCTAAAAGATGAATTTATTCTAATTGACAATATTCCTGGTGCACTATGGCATGATGGTGGCAGAATACACTTTGGACCAGATGGAATGCTGTATATCTCAACAGGTGATGCAATAAATCCAAGTCTATCTCAAGACATCAAATCTCTGGCAGGAAAGATTCTAAGAATAAACAGTGATGGAACGATTCCTGATGATAATCCATTTGAAAATTCACCTGTCTATTCTTACGGTCATAGAAATTCACAGGGCTTTGATTGGAATTCAGAAAATATTTTGGTCGCATCAGAACATGGACCGTCCGGTGAGAAGGGTAGAGCACATGATGAAATTAACATAATTAAGCCAGGCCAAAACTATGGATGGCCTGAAATAGTTGGTGATTCAGATGATTTACGATTTATCAATCCAGCCTTACATAGCGGTGATGTAACTTGGGCTCCAAGTGGTGTGTTGTTTTATGACTCTGAAAAAATCCCAGAATGGAAAGACAAGTTTTTTGTTGCAACACTTAGAGGTGCGCATGTTATGATGTTGAATCTTGAAGCCGAACAAATAATCTCTTCAGAAAAAATTTTTAACGATGAATATGGAAGAATTAGGCAACTTATTCAGAGTCCAGATGGTGACGTTTTCATGCTAACAAGCAATGGAGAAAACGATAAGATCTTACAAATTACAGATTTACAAACAACTACACTTACCGTAGAAACCAAACAAACTGAACGGCTGTCAACTGATTTATGGATTTATGCGGTAATTCTTGGAATAATTATTTCAGGAGGAATTATTGCATACAAGAAATTAAGAAAATAAATTGAATAAACTAATTTAATGACTTGACATAATTTTCAAGCTTTTGCTTTTTTTCTTCAGGTGATAATGGTAAATATTCTTGCCATTGTTTTTTCATGTCTACTTTCTTTGCATCTTTTTCTTCATCAGACATAGAATCCCATTGCATCTTCATCTGCATGAAATGAATAATCATTGCTGCTCTGTCTTGGATGGATAACGACTTCCAAGCATCTCCCATCTCTTTGAACTGTTTCTTCTTTTCTGCAATTTGTTCAGGTGTCATTCCCTTAAAATAATCATTCATTCTTTTGTCATATTTTTTGTCGTGATTGTTGCTATATTGGCCACGTTTATTTTTGTAAGAGTGTTTTGTAATTGGATCAGAAACATACAGTTGATCACCAGTTCCAGCATCAACCAGAACTTTGCTATATGCTCTGTCATCGTTCATCATAACAACCTTGTAAACCACAAAACCATTAATTTCTGAAAGTTTTCCATAAATGGCCTTACTGTCAGGTACAGCTTCTTCTGCTGCAGTCATTGCATCAACAAGTGAAATTTTGGTTGAATTTGTTGATTCACCAACTGGAATTGAACCTTGTATTGCTGGATAGTTTGTTTTATCCCAGTCTGCAAAGGCAGGAGTTGCTCCAACTGATGTCACAAGAACACCAATAAGCATTAACGCCGCAAGTTTTCCTGAAATTTGCTTCATAACAACACGATTTTTGTATTCTATAAAAAATGATCTACTGATTTATTACTAATGCTAATTTTTGCTGTAACTGCTGCCATTGCAATCTAACTAAATCATCTATGCTAGTGTACCCCATTTCTCCTTTGTCTTCATTTCCTCCATCTTCGTGTGCACCATCTTCGTGTGAATGCTCACCTACCTGAATAATAACTAAGCCAGAAATATTACTATGTGTCTTTGAGTACCAAGCCTTATTGGTAAAAGGTTCTCTTTCAATACTTTCTTCGCTGTATTTGTATGAAAATGATTCTCCTGGGTTCAGCAGTGTAGCTTCAAACAGCCCATCATAACCATCTCTTGCATTTCCACTTGTAATATTAATTGACTCGGAAGTATTATTTGTCCAAATAATTTCAGAGCCAATATCTGCTGATACTTCAAAGTTCTGTCTTGCTTTTGAATCTGTAATATCTATTTGTGCTTTCGTGTGATCGCCAAATGATGTTGAAGTGTATGATAAGCTAAATACCAGTACAAACAAAGCTAAGAATAGGATATATTTCATAGATTTTGAAATTTTCTTGGTAATTTAATTAAAGATAGTACAATTATGAAATGTACTATGATGTTTTACCAATAGTTGCACGTCTTCTTTTATAGAAAATATATGCAGCTATGGCAAGAATTATGATAACCACAACTATTCCTATAGTAGAATCTCCATCACCAGTATTAGCTATAAGTGGTGCATTAACAAAAATTGTTGTATCATATGTAATAATGTGATCATTTCTCAATGAATCCTTGTATTTTATTTCAATTGTGATTTCATGCTCTCCATTACTTGCGGCTCCTATTGGAATGTTAAATGGAACCGGACTGTCTGGTTCTATTTCATCTATGTATTGTGTAGATTCCTGAATGTTAGAGTCACCACGTGGCTTTAGTGTCACAAATCCAAACAAACCATCAGAATTTCCCTGATTTAGTATGTCTCCTATCACTGTCTGCTTTCCAGACAAGTCAATTACCTTTACACCATAAACGTATGGATCAACTAATCCATTAATGTACAAATCAGTAACTCTTGTCACGGTTTTAGACTCTCCATGTGCATCATAATATGTAACTTCCATTGGTAAGTGAAGTGGTTCATTTTTAATATTTTCGGGAACAAAGATCTTAAAACTAAAACTCTCTGCAGAATTTGGTGGGATTGTACCTACATCCCAATGTGTCTTATCAAAGATAACATTTTCAAGATTTTTTGATTTTGATGTGGCAGTAACTGATGTTTGATCATTTTTTAAGATTACATCAACATTTGATAGTGGTGCACTTCCTCCATTTGCTATCTTAATTATAACATCATTGTTTGTAATTGAAGTGATGTATGGAGTTAGTGGAGTTAAGTTAACAGTACTATCACCCGTTAATTTAAAACTAAAATCAAAGAAATCTTGTCTTTCACCAGACTCTCTAAGTCTAGAATAATCTACTTTTACAGTTCCCGAATAATTTGTAATTTCTGCTCCTTCTTTTACATCTACAAAAAATGTTAGATAAAACGAATTACCGGTTGTAGCCTTTTGAGAATTGTCAGCCAGAATTAATGCACTGCGGCCATCAGGAGATGCAAATTGTGCTGGAAGTAATAATTGTCCTTTGATTCCAGTTAGATCTTGTGTTCCAACATTTGCCATTGAGATTGTAAATGGAACATTTTTGTCACCTGGACCAACTTCAATCTTTCCAGAAGATGTTCCAAAGTATGCGTCAAGGAATTTTATGCTAGTAATTGATTTTCGTAAAACTCCTTCTGGTGCGCCTATGGTACCTTCACTAAATGCAAGTGGAATTAATGGACTGACAACTAGTGCCATCATTAAAATCATACAAATGTTTCTCATGCTACTATCTCCATTTGTGGTTCTTCTCCTTCAAATGAACGGCCGTCCTTGATTGTAATTATACGATCAACGTCTGGAAACTGATGCTTGTCGTGTGTAACAATGATAAATGTTTGATTGAATTCTCTAGCCATAGATTTCATGAGTTTTACAGTGTTTGCTGCAGTCACAGAATCTAGATTTCCAGTTGGCTCGTCTGCTAAAACTATAGTTGGGCTATTTACCAACCCCCTAGCAATTGCTACTCTTTGGGCTTGTCCACCAGAAATTTTGTTTGCCCTTTTTGGAATCTGATCCTCCAATCCAACTTTTATGAGCAGTTGCTTTGCTTTTTCTAGAACCTCAACAGAGTCCTGCTTGATTTGTTGTGGGAGCATGACATTTTCCAATACAGTAAGGTCTTGCAAGAGGTTAGAAAACTGGAAAACAAATCCTAGTTTTTTATTTCTATATTCTGAAACCTGGCTATCAGTTAGCTGTGTAGTTTCAGTATGATCTAAAATCACCTTACCATTGGTTGGTTTATCAAGAAGTCCAATCATATTAAGTAAAGTAGATTTTCCTGAACCAGAACTTCCAACAATCAAAACAAATTCCCCACGATTTATTGTCAATGATACATTATCTAATGCACGAACTTCTGTGTCTCCTGTACCAAAAATCTTGGTAACATTTTTGAGTTCTAATACAGTATCAGACAGTTCTCATCGCCTCCACTGGAAGTAGTTTTGTCGCGCGATACGACGGATAAAGCGAAGCAATAACTGCTAGACCAAAAGCTAAAAATGCAGTTTGACCAATTTTTTCCCAATTATAATTGACTTCAAGTGCTAAACTACCCTCAAACTGCATGTTTGTTACCTTTGCATATGTGGTATAAACGAGACCAAGTCCTGTGCCTACTGCGGCACCACACAAGCCAATCACCATTCCCTGAAAAATAAAAATAATCAAAATATCCTTTCTTTTTGCACCAATTGCACGCATTACACCAATTTCCCTTGTTTTACTACTGACAAGCATCATTTGGATTACAACTATCGCAAATGCAGATGACATCATTCCAAAATACCCAATTAAATTAATCATTGCAATTCCTGAACGGAATCCTGTGAGTGTTGATTCTGCTGATTGCTCAATATTTTCTACTAATAGATCATCATTTTGGTATGCAGCAGAAAATTGTGTAATTAAATCATTTACAACTAATGAGTTTCTATCATTCATTCTTACAAGAATTGAATTTGATTCATCAGGTCTATCTAGCATGCTGCGCAGGGTATCAATGTGTACTATAACACTATTATCAAATCCTTGACCACCAGCAGTTTTACTAATACCACTAACAACAAATCTCTTACTTACTTCTTCACCAACTCTATTTTCCATGATTAGTTTGATGTTATTACCAACTTTGACTTTACAATCGGCATCGAATTGAGCACCTGTTGATGTTACATCACCTGAACTTTCACCACCTCTTAGTGCAGATTTTACACCAACGTAACATCCACCAAGATCACGTGCGACATTTTCACCAACGACAATTGAGTTTCTTGCATAGACATATTGTCCTTCGTCAACTGTTTCATGAATCTTTGATGCTTGTAAATCAGAAACTGGCTCTACCCCTAATACAGGAACATCGTACTCTTCATTGATTTTTCCCATATTAAGAAATTCTATATCGGCTGTACCACCAAGCCGCGGTGTCGCCGCCTTGACAGCTGAAAATCTTTCAAGCCACGCCGTATAAACAGAAGATGATCTTTCAATTGTTCCTTCTTCTTGATGTGTAATGAATACATCACCAAACCTATAATCAGACATATCACGAATAATTGCATCATAAATTCCCTGGAAGATTACAAAGTTAACATGAATTACTAAAATTCCAATTGATACAGCAAGAACGGCACCAATCAAACTTCCTTTTTTGTTTACCAGCATTCTTGTTGCCAAGTTTAGTCTGTAATCCATTACCTATCTAAGATTGTCGAATATATAAGGCATATAAGTTTTAGAGTATCGATTAAGACAATTTACTATCAAAAACTATGTTTATATCTGTGTAATTAGTACAAACATTACAAATTGGACATTTTAGACATGAAAATACTCAGCTCTTTACTGAATAATTGTAGAGAATCTGATAGGCAAATTGGAAAAAAGTTTGGAATTTCTGGTGGTGCTGTTGGTTCTAGAATTAACAAGATGAAAAAATCAGGATTAATTGAAAATTTTTGCATGAAAGTGGAACCACCAGTATTAGGTCAAAATATTGTCTATATTGTAGTAAGCGGTCAAGATATTGAAAAAATAATGAAACAGGTAAAACTTGTAGGTCTTCCATTTGTAATAGTTCCCTGTGTTGGCGGAACCACTGTATGTGGAATTGTTGTAAAAGAAGACGTTGAACAAAAAATCGAACTTTTAAAAAATTTAATGAATGATGTTAGAATTCTTTTAATCTTTGAAGCAGAAAGTGAAGAAATTGATTTCAATATTACAAAGACTGATCTTGAAGTTCTAAGAGAATTAATAGACGATCCTAGACAAAAAATTGAAGAACTATCAAAAAAGACAAAACTATCCACAAAGACGATAAACAGAATTCTAGAAAAATTTGAAGAAAACGAATCCATACAGTTTACTTTGGTTTATGATCCAAGTAAGATTGAGGGTTACATTCCATATGCAGTACTATCTGTAGTTAATGGGGAAATCAAAACAATTCTAAAAAATTTAGAAAAGCAGTTTGGTGATTCATTTATGATGATACCATTTTTGGCAAAAAATCAGATAGTCCTATTCTTGTACAGTGAAAACATTTTCCAAATGGATGCAATGACAGAAAAAATCAGGCAAGTTGATGGAATTTTATCTACAGATTTATTCATTCCAAAAAAAATTAATATGCCAAAAGAGTGGATGAAAAAATCAATAGAATCATTAACAAAAACAGAAAAATTACATATAATGTATAATTAAGAAACTGTTATGAAAAAGAAGAAAATCTATGAAGGAAAAATTATTGGACTAAATCTCTATGATCTAACAATAGAAAAAAGAAAGGTAAAAAGAGAAATCATTGAACATCCAGGTGCTGCTGCAATGCTTGCATTTGATGAAAAAGGGAAAATTATTTTGGTAAAACAGCACAGATTTGGGCATGGCTATATCTTGGAGATTCCAGCGGGAACTCTAGAAAAGGGTGAAAAACCGATTGATACTGCCTATCGTGAAATAATAGAAGAGACTGGCTATGAGGCAAAAAAGATGACTAAACTAATCTCATTTTATCCTTCAGTTGGCTATAACACAGAAGAAATTCATATTTTTGTAGCATCAGGTCTGAAGAAGAAATTTGAATTGGACCTTGATAATGATGAATTCATTTCAGTTGTAAAAATGGATGTGAAAAAGCTGATTGGTATGATCAAGGCAGGAAAAATTGCAGATTCAAAGACAGTTTGTGCCGTGATGGTCTATGCAGCAAAGAAAAAACTACTCTAAGCAAACTATATTTTAACTCATAATTGTAGTTAAGAAATGAATCTAGAAGTTGACGAAGAAAAAAAGGCTGAGATTGCAAATGTCATTACCAATCCAGATAGTCCCGTAGGCATAGACGCAAAAAAGACACACATCATTATCATCAATAAGCTAGTTGAGATTGAAAAGCGACTAGAAGAACTTGAAAAACTACATTAGGTCTTACTGATAACTTGGTTTTACTAAATCTGTGATGTCAGACCAAGATTGCAAGATCTTCTCAAACATATAAACAAGATCAAAGAATGCCAAAGGAAATTGCTTTTTACTTTCTAAAGATGAACGAATTTTTGAAATCATTTTTGCATTGCTTCGTTGTAGTGCAATTGCATTAATTGCAAGTGCTCTGTCATTCGAAATAAAAGAGTCGATAGATTTTATCTGAATTTCTTCTATATCCTTTGCAAAATTATGTATCTTTTTTTGTTCAGATTTGGTCAAATTTGATTTCATTAACAATTGTGATAATTCTACAACGGTATCTCCAGCAATTTCAAGTGTATTTGCAGCAATTCTATAATCTAAAATGTCTATGTTTTCTAGGTTGAATATTCCAGCTAATCTAGTATCCATGATGGTACTTCGGATTAGTCTGACAAGAAGGAAATACTGTCTATTAATTTCAGCATCACGGTTTGCTATAGTTTCAAGATTTGTCTTGTCACCACTTTCCAAGGATAATACAACATCGCTAAACATACCAAGTGCAATTGAGCTCATTCTTTTCAGAATTTTTTGTGGGTTTACCGATGTTTCATCAAGCAAAAATTGTACAGAAATATTTGTTGCATCTTCATCTACAATTTCCATTCCAACTAGTCTTCTCATAGAACCACGAACATTTTCTCTATCCGTAACAGAGATTGGGGATTTACCTATGATCTTGATTATGTCATATCCTAAAAGATATGCACCAGTAATGTTAGGAACTATACTTTCTCCTTTTGGTAATGGATATGATATTTCAATTTCCTTTGATGGTCTCTTGCTTTGTTGTATTCTAATTGAAAGATTGTTTTGTGTGGTTTCAATTTCTACTTGGGCACTCTTGTCTAGTTTGTTTGCATCAATCCATTCTTTTGGAAGAGAAACTAGCATGCTGCTTCCAATCCTCTGTAGGCGTCGAGTAAATCTAGTCAATTTATACTAATTTATACTATTTAAGCCAAGTATTAATATTTTAAGAGATTTAGGATTCGATCATGAGGGCAAAAGCATTTTCACCTGCTCATATCACTGGATTTTTCAAGGCAGAGTTAGAAAAAGAAGAAGTAAATCAACTTGGCTCTCTTGGTGCTGGATTTTCAATACAAAAAGGAGTAAAGACTACTGTAAATGTTAGGCCAAAGACAAAACACGACATTACCAATTATGGAATTAGAGTGAAGGGATTCAACACTGGTGACATACGAGTATCAGAATATGTTTTGAATGAATTTCTGGTGGATGGAAATTATTTTGATGTAACACATGAGATAGATGTTCCTGTTGGATATGGCTTTGGTTGTAGCGCTGCAGTTGCATTATCGTTATCTATTGCATTAAATGATTCCCTGAAATGTGGATATACAAAAACAAAGGTAGCTCAGATTGCACATGAAGCTGAAATTAAATGTCAAACTGGACTTGGTGATGTACTTGCATCATATCATGGAGGATTTGAGATTAGAACCAAATCAGGTGCACCTGGAGTTGGTGAAGTGCAAAAAATAAAACCAAAAGAAAAATTAGAAGTTATGATTATCTGTTTTAATCCAATTTCAACTAAGAAATTCCTTAAGGAAAAAATTTCTTCGGTAAATGGTCTTGGAGGTAGGATGGTAGAAAAGCTTGCCAAATCTCAGAATATGGATGAATTTCAAGATATGTCGTTAAAATTTGCTCAGTATATTCATGTAATAACTCCAAAAATGAGTAAAGTTATCAGAGAACTTCATAGAAATGGAATAAAATGTGGAATTGCTCTTTTTGGCGAAACAATTTTTTCCCTTGCAACACCAGATAAAAAACAAAAGGTTTTGGAAATTTTGAAAAAATATGATGATGGAATAATCATCACTTCAAAAATTGACAACTATGGTGCAAGATTAGAATAAAATATTTTTCGGTGATGAAATGAATATACCAAAATCTCATCCACGTTTTGTTTCATTGCAAACAAGAGAGAAATTAGTTGAAGGATTTGATAACAACTTAGTTGCAAAAGAAGGGTTACTGGCACATGGTCGTGGTGAAGCATTTGATTATCTTATAGGTGAGAAGACTTTGAAAAGTGCCAAAAAAGCAATCTCTGCAGCTGCATATACTCTCCAGAATGCCAAGAATCCAGTAATTTCTGTAAACGGTAATTTTGCCGCCCTTTGCACGCCTGAAATAATCAAATTAAGTCAAATTTTAGGCGCAAAAATAGAGGTAAATCTCTTCTATGGACCAGAAAGTAGAAAGAGGACTATTACCAAAGTTTTGAAGAAATCTGGTGCAAAGGAGGTTCTTGGTATAAATCCGAAATCTGCAAGAAGAATGAAAGGGATCGACAGTAACAGAAGAATTGTAGATAAAGATGGAATTTATTCTGCTGATGTTGTTCTTGTTCCTTTAGAAGACGGTGATAGAACGCTTGCTCTAAAGAAAGCTAAAAAGAAGGTAATTACATTTGATCTAAACCCACTTTCACGAACTGCACAAACCGCAGATATTACAATTGTTGATAATACAACTAGAGCAATGAAGCTGTTAGTTACAGCTTGCAAAAAGAAAAAAGTAAAACCATCTTATAACAACAAGAAAGTTTTATCAGAATCAATCTCTGAAATCAAGAAAAATCTACAAAGGAGAGCTAGACTTGCCTAAGACAATAAATGAGATAGTTCAGAAGAAACAAAAACAGAAGATCACTGTAGTTACCAGTTATGATTATACGATGGCTACACTTTGTGATCAGGTTGACATACTTTTGGTTGGAGACAGTGCTGGAATGGTCATGCTTGGATATGAAAATACATCTCCTGTCACCATGGATCAAATGTGCATGTTTACTGAGGGAGTTAGTAATGGGAGAAAAAATGCTCTAATCGTTGCTGATCTTCCAAACAAGTCATATGATAATGAATCTGATGCAGTATCAAATTCTCAGCGACTAATCAATGCCGGTGCAGATGCTGTAAAACTGGAAGGAAGACTTCCTACGATAATCAAGGCAATTATCAAAGCTGGAATACCTGTGATGGGGCATCTCGGTCTTTTACCACAGACCGCAAAAAAGTATAGCGTGCAAGGAAAGACAGAAGATGATTCACAAGTATTATTAGAAGATTCAAAAGCACTGGAAGATGCTGGTTGTTTTACAATCGTTTATGAAATGGTAGCGTCTGAAACCATGAAGAAGATTACTGAATCTGTTAATGTCCCAACAATTGGAATTGGCTGCGGAAAGCACTGTGATGGACAAGTTCTAGTCATACATGACATGCTTGGTCTATATGACAAAATTAACCCAAAATTTGTCAAAAGATATCTTTCACTGTCAGATACCATCAGAAAAGCCGTTTCTGAATACGTGGATGACGTCGAAAATCAGGTATTTCCAGCAGAAAAGCATTCATATCATATGGAGGTTCAAACATGACACGACATCCATCCTTGGACATTGTTGAGAGCTATGGTACGGAACTCACTGGAAAAAAGATAGTTCTTTGTATTGCAGGCTCTGTTGCAGCCTACAAATCAATTGAACTTGCAAGATTGTTGATGCGACATGGTGCAAATGTAAAATGTGTAATGTCTAATGCTAGTACAAAACTGATCAAACCTGATTATATGAAATGGGCTACTGGAAATAATGTAATTACAAAACTAACTGGAGATATGGAACATATTGATCTTGCTGACTACAAGAGATCTGATTTACTGATTGTTTATCCATCAACTGCTAATACTTTGGGAAAGCTTGCAACAGGAATTGATGACACACCAATATCCACAGTTCTTACTGTAGCGTTTGGCTCCAAGATTCCAATAGTTATGGGTCTTGCAATGCACCGATCTATGTATGAAAATGCAGCAGTTCGCAAAAACATTGCATTCCTAGAAAAGAAAATTGATTTTGTTTCACCAAATATGATCGAAGGGAAAGCAAAAGCTCCAGAACCTGAAGATCTTCTACACTTTATTCTTACAAAATTTGGTCAGTCAAAAATTTTGAAAGGAAAGAAAGTTTTGATGACAGCTGGTCCAACAATCGAAAAGATTGATCCTATTAGAGTACTAACAAATCATAGTACTGGAAAAACCGGAGTGCTTTTAGCATCAGAATTGATTTCTGCTGGTGCAAAAGTCACATTAGTATATGGTCCTGGAATTACTGAACCTCCAAAAGGTGCAAAAATAATTCCTGTACAAACTGTTACAGATATGTTCAATGAAGTAAAAAAACAAATGAAAAAAAAGTTTGACATTATCATATTGGCTGCCGCGGCATCAGATTATATTCCAAAAAATCAATACACAAAGAAAATTAAAAGCACAAAAAAATCACTTACTCTGGAACTCAAAAAGGCACCAAAAATTATTGATCACATCAAAAAATTACAAAAAGATGTATTTTTAATAGGTTTTAAGGCTGAGGTAGACATCTCAAAAAAAGAGTTGGTAGTACAAGCAAAACAAAAATTAAAAGATTCCAAGGCTGATATGATAATTGCAAATGATATTGGAAAAAAATACTTCAAAGACACGAGATATAATGAATTACTAATTGTTGATTCAAAAAAAGTTGTGACTATTGGTAGAAATAAAAAAGAAAGAATTGCTAAATTAATTTGTAAAAACATTGAAAAAAGAATCTAAAAATATTCAATATAAACAGAGAAATATTCTGGTCTGGAATGAAGTAGCTCCATATTATCATAAAAGATGGGCAAGAGAAGAAGTTGGTCCGTTTAATGTTACAAATAAGGTAATAAAATTATCAAAGATAAAAAATGGTGATTGTGTTTTGGATCTTGCATGTGGGACAGGTCTGGTTACAAAAAAAATTGTTAGAAAAGTTGGAAAAAATGGTATGATTTATGCAATTGATACATCAAAAACTGCAATAAACATTGCAAAAAAGTGGGTTGGAATGAAAGAAAATATTCGTTTTATCATAGGTGATGCAGAAACTATTCAATTTAACACAAAATTTGATGCCATAACATGTCAATATGCACTATTTTTCTTTCCAAATACACAAAAAGTTTTAAAAAATCTCAAAAGAATCTTGAAAAAAAATGGTATGATTACAATGACTGTTCATAGTAAAACTAATGTTCCATATTTTGACAGTATACTAAATCCAATAAAAAAATTCATTCCAGACTATTTGCCAAAATATCCAGAGCTTGACAGATTTGGAACAAACAAATCATTCAGAAAAGAATTTGCAAAGGCAGGATATCAGAAAATTGTTGTGAGGAAATTACTTTATCATTACAGCCCAGGAAATTTTTCTGATTATTGGAATAACTACAAAAAGTATCTATCAAAACCACTAAAACAGAAATTTAACAAATTAAGTAGATATCAAAAATCAAATCTAAGAGAGGTTGTAAAAGATAATACTGTTCAATATACCAAAAAAGATGGCAAAATTATCTTTCCGTGGGAAGTTTTAGTATTAACTGCTAGAAATTCATAGCCAGCAAACATAAATCTACAGACTAGAATCAGATAGAATATTGCGATCAAGAAGAAGAAAAATATTGCAAAATTGTCAAAAAAGTACAGGATGCAATACATTAGTAACATTTGAGCCAGAGAACTTATTCTATTTGACTGGTTTTTGGGGAGAGGCAATAGGTATCTTGGATAAAGATGCTAATGCAACAATTATTGCACCAGAATTAGAAGTTGGTAGAGCAAAAGATGAATCAATTAATTGCAATGTTATAAAATCTGATAGAGGAATTAATTCGTTAGATTCGTTGAAAAAAATTCTAAAAGGCAAGATTTGTACCGACTGCCAAAATTATTCCATAATGCAATCACTAAAAAAATCATTCCCAAAGATAAAAAATTCATTAGAACCATTTCAAAAATCTCGTGAAATAAAAGATGAAAAAGAGATTATACTATTGAAAAAAGCTTCAAAAATAATAGATAACATGTTTGGTATATGCCAAAAAAAGATTAAGGTTGGGCAAAAAGAATCAGAATTACAATCGATTTTAATGTCATATGCAATTGAGAATGAAATGTTTGATACTGGTTATCGCTCAACACTTAATCCACTGATAATTGCAGGTGGACTAAATGGTGCACTTCCTCATGCACAAGTAACTAATCGAAAATTCAAGAAAGGAGATCTAATAGTAGTAGATCTAACATTACGTTACAAGGGATATGTTTCTGATGCAACACGAACATTTGCATTAGGGAAAATTTCTACTGAAGCAAAAAAAGTATTTGATATTGTAAAAGAATCACAAAAAATTGGACTTGGTGCAGTAAAACCAAAAGTAAGTTGCAAGACAATAGATGATGCATGTAGAAAAATTATCAATGAATCAGGATATGGAAAATATTTTATACATTCAACTGGACATGGAATTGGTTTAGATGTTCATGAGCTACCTACAATCAGTACAAGAAGTACAACAAAGCTTCAAAATAATATGGCAATAACAGTTGAACCAGGAATCTATATTGAAAATAAATTTGGAGTAAGAATTGAAGACTCGCTTATTGTAAAAGACAAAAAACCAATTGTTATGCACAAGTTTACGAAAGAACTTGTAACACTTTAGATACTCTGATTTGTGGTAATTACGCACAAAAAAATCTTGTAAAATAAATTTAGAACAAAAGCTTTTTGATAGTGCAGATCCCACAAAAGCTATGCAAAAACAGGAAAATACAACGTATCTGAAGGCAATAACTATACGTGATCCAAGTGATTTGCACTCGATTAAAGAAGATATCAAAAAAGGAATAATACTTATCTTACGAGTTACACCTTTGGCACAAAAAGATGTTGAAAAACTAAGAAAGGTTGTAGAAGAACTATATGTAATTGCAAGAAATTCAGATGCAGATATTGCACGTTTGGGTGAAGAGAGGATTATTGTAACACCCATAAACGTAAAGATATGGAAACCAGATTACGATCTAAAATAATTTTATTGCTTCTTGTACTTGTGGATAATGAGTTGTAACTCTGTACATTCGTCTAATCTGTGCAGAAAGATTTTCTGATTTACGTCTTTCACCATGATTAACCAAGACCCTACGCAATTTTGGTCGTAATCGATGAACGTATGACATCAACTGGTTATAGTCACTATGTCCACTAAATCCTTCAAGTTTTTCAGTTGCACAGTTAATTGTTACAACTTCAACTTTTCCATTCTGGCCTAAAATTGAAACTTGTCTTGCCCCATCCATAACTCTTCTTCCAAGAGTTCCATTTACTTGATATGAAACAAATAGAAGTTTATTCTTTTTATGAGGTGCAATATTTCTAAAGTACTCTAAAACTGGACCGCCTTCAAGCATTCCAGATGTAGCAATAATTATACAAGGAGAATCTTCTCGTAGTGGTTCTTCTCTTGCATCATAATTCTCAATATTTGTAAAATATTCAGAATCAAATGGATTATCGTCTGTTTCAAGTATTTTTTTACGGAGTTCACGTGCAAGATATTCTGGGTGTGCTTCATGAATTGCTGTTGCCTCTTTAATCATACCTTCCATAAAGACAGGAGATTCAATGAGTTGTCCTGATTTCATATATTGATCAATTACCATCATTAATTCCTGAGCGCGTCCTACTGCTGGAATTGGTATGAGAACCTTTCCATTTTCCTTTAAGGTTTCATTAACTGATTTAACAAATGCAGACTCAACTTCTTCCCTAGTTGGTTGTATGTCTTCTTTAGCACCATACGTACTTTCTACAAGTAAAGTCTCAACACGTGGAAAATTTGTATTTGCACTCTCAAGCATAATACTTTTTCCATATTTTATATCTCCAGAATATACAAAATTATGATCACCATTACCAATATGAAAATGACAAGATGCAGAACCAAGTATGTGTCCAGCATTTGCAAGTACTAATTTAATATCAGGTGAAATATCAGTAACAGTTCCGTAAGAAAGTGTAATTGCCTGTTTCATAATTTGATGAACATCTCTTTCAGCATACATTGGTGTTCTACCTTGTGCACCTGCAACTTTTATTGCATCAAGCTGAATTAAGTTCATCATTGGAAGTGTAGGTTCAGTACAATAAATTGGACCTCTATATCCATATTTGAGCAATACGGGTAAAAATCCAGTATGATCAAGATGTGCATGTCCTATAACTATTGCATCTAATTCATCTAGTGATATATTTGCCCAATCTAATCTTGGAAAAGATTCTGATGGTGTTCTTGCACCAGGATTAACACCACAATCAATCAAAATTTTGCTATCAGCAGTAGTGAGAAGCATGCATGAACGACCAACCTGCCCAAATCCACCCAATGTTAAGAGAGAAACCTCAGATTTCTGAACTAATCTTGGTCTAAAAATTTCTTCTCCAATTTCTTTTAGTTGTTTTGCTCTTTCTGCAGAAGAGACTTTTAGTTGATAGTTAATAGCTTTTAATGTACTAGATGGATTTGTTGTTGCTTTTTTTATCCTTAATTTCCATCCAGTTTGTTCTGTAACTTCAGCATGATTGAATTCTGCTGCGTTTCTTTGACACAACCACGGTCGTTTTAGTTCAATTGAAACTTCGCCTGTTGCTGTATCAAAGAACGTTGCTTCTAAATTAGCCTCCTTAGGAACACTTTTGTCTAAAATTTTTCTTGCCTCTTCTTCTGATTTTCTAATCTTCTCATCAGTTCTTATAACAATTCTTTTCTTAATCACATTTACAAG
The DNA here is from genome assembly GCA_028345295.1 of Candidatus Nitrosopelagicus sp. Taxonomy (GTDB): domain Archaea; phylum Thermoproteota; class Nitrososphaeria; order Nitrososphaerales; family Nitrosopumilaceae; genus Nitrosopelagicus. Next base: position 61,179 of record JAOMDA010000005.1, read on the forward strand.
ATTTGAAATAATATCGTTATGTTCCATCAAGAATTTTGGTTTATCTGTGTATAAGGCAATCCTGGGTCCTTCATAATCAATTTTTGTAATATTTGCTTCTTTTGGAATACTTTTCAGTATGGTTGCCATTATATTCTGGCCATTTTGAGGTTCTTGATATTGTTTTTTTTGCAATTAATGTAAATCTTCTAAAAATTTCTAAATATCTAATACAGCTTTCTTTCTCTCATTTTCCAAAAGACGGAATCCATTTTTGTCAATCAATGCAACATTGATTCCATCACCAGTGCCTATGTTTCTTGTTATTGCTGCTTTAACTGCACGTAAAGCAATTATTTTTGCATCATCTAAACTAAGATCATCACGGTATTCATCTTCTAACAAACCATATGCAACAGGTGAACCACTTCCTGTAGTAACATAACTTTTCTCTTCAACAGAGCCAAACATGTCTATATTGAATAATTGTGGTCCTTGATTATCATATCCACCAACTAAGATGTCAGCAATAAATGGATATCCTCTATTTTGATGAAACATTAATGATGTTAATCTAGATAGTGATCTAATTGGTATTGGTTCCTGGTTTTGAATTCTATGAACATTTGCGTGATAACGTAAGACATCAACAATGTTTTGTGCATCAGCTACACCACCTGCCAAAGTTAATCCAGCATGCTGTTCAATCTTCTGAATTTTCATAGTGTTATTATTTGCAATAAAATAACCTGCACTTGCTCTCATATCAGCACAAAGGACAACGCCCTCTTTTACCTTGATTGCTACAGTCGTAGTACCATGCAGTATTTTTTCTTCAACATTATTTGACATAGAATTACCTCGTTTAAGATAGTATTAATACTATGGGACTCTTTTAAATAACTTTGTTATCGAGGTGATGTAATGGGAATGAAAAGAAGATCAATATCTCATACCATGGAACTGCCAAGACAAATTGTTGTTGGTGAAAATAATATTCAAGAGGTAGGTGAATTCCTACATGGACTATCTGCGAACTCAAAGAAAGTTTCAATTATTTCAGGTAAAAATGTCAAAAAAATTTTTGGTCAAGAAATTGATTCGTCACTAAAAGAATCTAGAATTAATTCCATTTGGCATCTTGCCAGTTCTAATCTTGTTCAAGATATAAAACAAATTCAAAAAAAGGTCAAGAATGCAAAAACTGACCTCATAATAGGAATTGGTGGTGGTAGATCTGTTGATATTGCAAAATTATGTTCATTTAATCTTAGAAAACCCTTTGTAAGTATCCCTACATCTGCATCACACGATGGTATTGCAAGTCCTTTTGTTTCTGTTAGAGGAGAAAAACCACATTCACTTGTAGCAACAGCCCCTTTAGGAGTATTTGTAGATGTAAATGTAATCAAAGGAGCACCAAAAAAGCTACTTGCTAGTGGATGTGGTGATCTTATGGCAAAAGTTACAGCAGTAAAGGACTGGCAGTTAGGTCGTGATAAAAAAGGTGAGTATTACGGTAGATATTCCGCTGATTTAGCTTCAATGAGTGCAAAAATTTTGATTGAAAGTTCACCTAGTTTTTCAAAAAAAGGTATAGATGCTAGAATTATTGTTGAAGCATTAATCAGTGCTGGTGTTGCTTCGTGTATTGCTGGAAGTAGCAGACCCTGTTCTGGTGCAGAACATTTGTTTTCACATGCTGTTGATCATTTAGAATTTGGTGTTGGATTACATGGAGAAAAGGTTGGAATTGGTGCAATTATGATTGCAAAGTTACAAGGTCAGGACTGGAAAAAAATTGTTAAAACTTTGAAAAATGTGGGAGCACCAACCACTGCAAAAGAGATTAGCCTAAAACCAAAAGTACTAACAAAAGCATTAACTATTGCTCAATCTCTTAGACCAGAAAGATATACAATTCTAAGCGAAAAAAAGATTACAGAAAAAGATGCAATGAAACTTGCGAAAATTACTAAAGTACTATAATTATTTGGGTTTTAATTCTGCTTCAGATTTATTTTCAGTCTGTTTTTCTTGAGGTTTTGGAACCTGTTTATTCGTATATGTCTCAATAAAATTGATTTTCTGAATGGATGATACAAACTTGAATAAATCCATCTGAATGAAATGTTTGATTAGTGCAAGACCTTCTGCTCTGAAAATTTCTTCAGGTATGGTAATATCCAGCAAATCTTTATTTTTCTTAAAAACTAATTTGTCATCTTCAACTGGCATACGTGATTTTAAAATTGCTGAAATTTTATCATCGTCACCATCAAGTGATTTTTTTACATCTATTTCGTACAGAATTGTTTTTCCTGCATATCTATGGTTATAATCAATTTGAACTCTTCCAGATCCAATATAACGGATAATTCCTTTTTTATCATCAACTTCAACTGTGTCACCTACCGAAACTTTTTCAGCATCTTCTCCAAGCTTTCTTAAAGGAATCATTCGTATTTTTCCTTTATCTCTAGCACCAAATCCTTTATCAGAACTTACTTCGATTGTTTTTTTGTCACCGACAGATGTTTCAGGTAGTGCATCATCTAATCCTTTGATTACCCATGATTCTCCAACTGAAACTAATTTTGGTTGATATTTGATGTTAGGTTCATGAATAGAGTTTTTTTTAGCATCCTCTTCTATCGTAGTTTCAAAAACTTCACCTGTATCTTTGATCTTTGCAGTATAATCCAGTAAGATTAGTTGTCCTTTTTTTAATGCCAACGTAGTCGATTTTGAATTTCCTTATATTAAGCTAAAGGGAATCTAGTGGCTTCAGTTTTTCTTCTGCAACTTTTAATCCTGCTTGAGTATCTGTATCATAACCCATCATTGCCAATGTTGATGCAATTCCAGATATACATCTCATTACGTGGTAACGGTGTACTTCACCCATACAACCAACTCTGAATACTTTACCTTTGAGATTTCCAAAACCACCAGCAACTAAAATTCTAAATTTCTTTGCAAGTGTATCTCGGAATATTTTATCTTCTAATCCATCAAGATAGTTTAATGCAATTACGACAGTAGAACGAGAGTTTTCATCTGCGAATGGTGTTAATCCAATGGCAGATAATCCAGAATATAATGCATCTGAACAAATTCTATGACGTTGAATTCTGTTTTCCATACCTTCTTCAAGAATAATTCTCATTGCTTCTCTATAGGCATAAAGAACAGGTAGTGCTGGAGTAAATGGAGTATGTTTAGCCTCATCATAATATTTGAAATATCTTGGTAGATTGAAATACATTGTATTTGGTGGATTATCTATCATATACTTTCTAGTTCTTTGATTAATACAAATTGGTGAAATTCCTGGTGGGCATGCAAATGCTTTTTGTGCACCAGTCATTGCAATATCAATTCCCCATTTATCCATGTGAAGTTCTTCGCCTCCAACAATTGATACACCGTCTAATACATAATAGGAATCATTTCTGGATGTTAGGTCTTTAATTCTGTCAAGATAATTAATCATAGTGCCAGTTGAAGTTTCATTCCAAACACAGTAAAATGCTTTTACATCTTTGTTATTATCAAATGCTTCTTTAACTTGATCAAATGTTGCGTTCACACCTGGTTCAGTTTCAATTCTAATTGTTTGACCACCTGCCCATTCAATTTGTTGGGCTAAACGAGAACTAAATTCACCGTTAACTGGAATTATTACTTTGTCATCTTTTTTAATTAAATTTACAACAGAACATTCTGTAGCACCGGTGCCAGAAGCTGAAAGACAAACTGCATCTCCTTCTGTTTCAAAAATTTTTTTTGTATTATCTACACACTCCTCATAAAGTTCTACAAAATCATCACTTCTATGATTAATAGATGGTGTAACCATTGCTCTGGTCACTCGTTCTGGAACGTTTGTTGGTCCAGGTAACATAACTAAATATTCCAAATTTTTATTCTCCTATTGCAGAAATATTTGAAGGTTATTTATAATTAAAGATCTTGAAGCCGATTTTTTGCATCGATCATATACAAAACATTTTTTGTTCCGTCTGGTACAAAATCTTCCCAGAATTTTGCATCTTTGATCATCTGCCTAATATTCGTACCAGAAAGATTCTGGCGGTCTTGGAGTTCAACTGGAATTATTTTTTTCCCACGTTTTCCAAAAAGCTCATGAGTAAAATCATCATTTGAAAAAACAGCATCATAATTTGGAATTATTTCGTCAATTGAATATGTCCATTTTGAGTGATCGCCTAAATCTGGAATATAATAAATTGACACACGTTCAAGAATTTTTCTATCTAATGATGATGTGATCATTTCTTTTCGTTCATCAGCAGTAAATGGATTTCTATCCTGATGACTTTTGTTAGAACTTCCAATTCCAATAAATAGTGTATCAACTTTTGATAATCCAAAATGTACTGCTTCTAGATGACCAAGATGGAATGGTTGAAATCTGCCAATTAAAAGACCATTCATGCTGGGTATTAGAATTGTTTCTTTAAAAAATTATCAAAATTGTCCACCAGAATTTAATGCAGCAGCCAAAAATAGTATAATTACTGATAAAATAACTGTAATTTCACCTAAAACTATTATTTTTTTTCTAAGTACTTGTAGTTCAACATCGGAAATTTGTTTTGACATAATTTTTTCTTCAACATCTTTTCTGATTACTCTAACATGGATAGCAAATGTTACAATTAGTGCTACAACAAGAATTATTTTGATTACAAGTATATTTCCATAGCTTGATTCAAGCAGTATGTCTGATTTCTGTAAAATTAAATGAGCTTGATACATTCCTGTCGCCATTAAAATAATTAATGCAGGCACTGCTAATTTGTTAAACCTTCTGCCAACTTTAATCATTAATTGTAATCTTTCTTCTATAGGCATTGACATTTTTTTTAGAATTGGAGCAAATACAACACCAATGAAAAGTGAACCTCCTACCCAAATTGCAGCACATGTAATGTGAATCCAAGTAAGTAGTACTTGTTCTAATGCCATTACAAATATCAAAGTATGATATCTATTTGATTCTTAACAACGTTTTTTAGTACTTTAGGCTTCAAAAAATTGAAATGAACCCACCAGGACGAATAGTTCCAGTTATTGCTATTCTAGCACTTTTAGCACTAATGGGTGGTGGAGTGTATTATGCTAGTTTAGATAATGAAGATTTGGAGAGTGCTACTATTGAATTGACAAGTGTTGAGGTTCTTGATGTAAACAGTATAGAAAATACTGCTACACTAAATGTAACATTTACAGTTACAAATCCAAGTGATTTGACATTTACTGTTCCTGTTATTACCTACGAGTTATATGCAAATGGAAATGTTTTAGGCTCTGGAGCATATTCAACAGAAGATGTTGCAATGCCAGGTAGAGCTGCATTCTATCCTGGAACAGAGATACCGTTAGAAAGTTGGTTCAGTCTAAAGTTAACTGATAAAAATCAAAAAGCATACGATGCAATTGTAAGTGGTGAAAAAGTACATTATGATGCAAATGGTATTTTGACAGTTGAATCTGCATGGAGTATTGTAGAACCTCCATTTGATACACGAAATTAATCGTGAAAATCTAAAAAAAATGGGCCGAGTGAGATTCGAACTCACGATCACCGCCGTGTCGAGGCGGTATCCTAACCAACTAGACTACCGGCCCGTGTACACAAAAAATGGATTAGGCATTATTAACGTTTAACAGAAGAACAAATGTATAGAATAAATTCAAACACATACCATGAATGAAGAATTCTCAGATGATGAAAAAGCTGGTTTTTACAAGGCAATCTATTCCAGAAGAGATGTTAGATCCCATTTCACTACAGCGCCTATTGATGATAAAGTGTTAACAAAAATTCTAAATGCTGCACATCATGCACCATCCGTGGGTTTTTCTCAACCTTGGAATTTTATCCTAATTAAAAGTCAAAAAACAAAAAACAAGATTAAAGAATCTTTTGATATAGAACATGCACGTGCTTCAGAGAAAATAGATGGCTCCAAAAAATCAGAATATTTAGCATTAAAATTAGAAGGAATAATTGAATCTCCTGTCAATATTTGTGTTACATATGATCCAACAAAATTTGGACCATTTGTAATTGGTAGAACAAGTATACCTGAAACCGGGATCTATAGTGTATGTTGTGCTATACAAAATATGTGGTTATCTGCTAGAGCAGAAGGAATTGGATTAGGATGGGTAAGTATTCTATCTAATGAAGTACTGAAAAAACAATTAGGATTACCTGAACATATTATTCCTATAGCATATGTTTGCCTTGGACATGTTACAAATTTTGAAACAAAACCTGATCTTGAAAGAGCTAAATGGTTACCAAGATTAGGCTTGGATGAGGTTGTATACTACGAAAAATGGCAGCAAAAAGATGTATCAGATTGGAATGTGATACAACAATACATCAAATCTAACTTAGATTACGCTTAAATAATTACAAGTTTGTTTTTTGCTGGGCTTGTGGCGCAGAGTCATTTTTGACGCGCAATATGGATAGCGCAGTAGCCTCCTAAGTTACAGGTCGAGGGATCGAAGCCCTCCAAGCCCGTATATTTTTTTACAATTCTATTTTAGTTTAAATTATCTCTAAGATACATCAATGTATGAAGATAGTTGTAATATCTGGTAGCCCAAGAAAAAATGCAAACACGCAGATAATGATGAAATATGTATTTGATTATGCAAAGTTAAAAAATGAAAATACTAAATTTATCAATTTATCAGAAGGTGGATTTGATTATTATCATGGATTTCTCAATGAAGTGGAATACGGTGAAAAAACTCTGCAAGCGGCAAAAGACATTACAGATGCAGATGTCTGGTTAATAGGAACACCAATTTACAATTCTATGTTTAGTGCAGCATTAAAAAATTTGTTTGAATTTATTAATTATAAACAGACAGCTGGTAAAACAGCTGGTTTAGCAATTTTAGCATCAGGAAACATAGGATTTACAGATGTACAAACATTATTGACACAACTTATGTCATACTTTAAAGTAATTACAAATCCTAGTTCTGTATTTATGACAGCAGATACTATTGAAGATGGAAAAATAATTACTGAAGACGTAAAAGCTAGATTAAATGAATTAGTTGACAGCACATTAGCACTGTCGAGAGCTGAATAGTACTAGTCAATAATATCGATTAAACAATTTGATTGAATATATTAACCTGAAATATGGGTACATAGTAAATGGCAGATAAATTGCATTGTGTATGTGAATGTCATTTAGGGGGGGCTGTAAGCTGCCCGGGTTGTAAAGATAAACATGATAAAGAAATAAAGTGTGAACACTGTAAATAATTATTTTTTTGATGCAAGAAGTTTAAGATTATAAATTTCTGCCCTAATGGACTCTATTTCTACACGGGTTTTTAGACTCGCAATTTCTTTTTTAAGATGAGCAATTTCATCATTATTGTCAATCTCTTTTAGATCTTCTTCAAGATTAATTTTGTATGTGTTAATTTCCTGCTGAGTTAATTCCTTGTGGTTTTTTTTTTCATCGTGTGCTGGACCATGATTATAATCTGCTGCTTTTTGTGCTATCCAACATATGAATACCAAAAACCACATAGTTGGAATTGCCATTGCAAAAATAAACCATAAATCAGCTGGCATTAGAAAATAAAGACCAGTAAGAACAGCTGCAAATACCCCACAAACTAGTGTTGCAAGATGATTTTTCACATATCCCATTAAATTTTGTCAAGATTTCTAGAATATAACGGTAATGCTAATTATTGATAAAATTTTGGAAAGACAATAAAAAGGATTATTCTTCTGAAGATTTTGTATCAGAAGTTGATTTTGTCTCAGATTGTAAAATTTGAATTTTTTCTAGTAGCTCGTTCCTCAAATCGCGTGCAACTCTTCGAACAGTAGGTCTTGGAACACCTAATTCACTAACTACTGTAGTGTAAATATCTTGTTTATCTTTTAATCCTTTTTCTAAACAAGAGTTTATTGCTGCTTTGATAACTGTGCTTTGGTTTGTACGATTCACAAAAACAGTTTTTTGTTGATCTATATAAGATTATCAAAATTTTCTAAAAAAAACTAATTTCGGATCATAAAAAATAAATTTTTATAGTGCAAAAAAATCATAAAGACTTTTTCTGAAATTACCTGTAAATTACTATTAATGTTTGACAAAAGATTCTTATGATAAATAATTTTCTTTGTGTTATTGACAAAAGCTGTAATCGAAACAAATTTTGGAAATATTGAATTTGATTTACTTCCTGATTTGGCACCTGAAACAGTAAGAAATTTTACAAAATTAGCAGAGTCAGAATTTTACAATGGAACTCTATTTCATAGAATAATTCCTGGATTTATGATTCAGGGAGGAGATCCTAATACTAAAAAATCAGAATTAAGAGCACAGTGGGGAATGGGTGGACCTGGTCATAATGTAAAAGCAGAATTTAGTTCAAGATCACATTTACGTGGTATTGTATCGATGGCTAGAGCAGCAGATCCTAATAGTGCAGGTTCGCAATTTTTTATCGTTACAACAGATAGTACATTTCTTGATAGAGAGTACACAGTTTTTGGTGAAGTAACACAAGGTATGGATGTTGCCGATAAAATTGTAAATTTGCCAAGAGATCAGACTGATTGTCCTCAAGAAGAAGCAAAAATGAATAAAGTAACAATATCAAATTAGCAATTATGAAAACACTAATTGGAATTTTTGGGTTAATTACAGCTCTTATAATTTTGCCATCCGCTTTTGCAGATTTACCTTATGAACAAGAGGTAGAGCAAACAATCAACATTCAAATTGGAAATGATGGTAATGTTCATGTTATACATGATATTGAGTACTTTGAAGGTAGTGCTAAACTAGAATTTTTGGAAGGCACACGTTCTAATTTTGATATACTTTGCATACTTTGTCATCAGGAAAAGATATATGAATTTGATAACCCTGATCAAATTTTTGAAGAATCTGAATATGTTATGTTTAAACAGTATCCTCCAGTTCAAGATGATTTTACAGTAGAATATGATCTTAATGATGTCATAGAACTCAATAATGGACTATGGACGTGGGAATTTAAAAGTGAAGATAATCCAAATTTCTATTTTGATGAACATGATTTAATTTTTTTTGATGGAACACCGATAGACCTTACTTTAAAACCAGGATTTTCCTGTAAAGGGAATTGTAACATGGTATTAGAATTTTTTGATAATAACGAATCACTTTCAGTAGCATCATATGACTCTGAAATTTTAATTCAATCAGATGATATAATTTCAAATTTTGAAATTATAGGAAGTAATACTGTATCATTTGATACCAATAAAGAACACCAACTTGTAATAGTTAAATTTCCATGGGGAATTTTTGATAATGAATATTCCAATGTATATATTACAGAACGGGGTGTTAATCCAACTGAAGAAGATAGATTAAAAAAACAGACTATTCAAAGTGTCGAACATATTCAAGTTATTATAAGA
>JAOMDA010000006.1 GCA_028345295.1 Candidatus Nitrosopelagicus sp.
GCTAAAGAGAATTTTGCACAATGTTGGCTATATCTAGCAATTTTACTAATTATTCTAGCAGTATAGTAATCAACAGTATCTAATGCATGCTCTGGTGGTGTAAAACCAGTCTCAATTTCAATAATTGTTGCGCCATTACCTTTGCTAGCAAAAAGATCACAGACCAAAATATCAGACACTGATTTTTCAACATCTACATTATACCCATGTGAAATAAGTTCGGACGAACAGATTAATTCCAGGACTGAATGATTAATTTTTACAAGATTTTCTTTATATAGATCGATTAATTTTTGTCTAACAAAATTTAGCTTTGGTTTATCTTTTTCTTCTAAGCGACTAGAGAGGAGTTCAGTTATAGCGTAAACATCATCTCGGAATTTTTCTACGTCCAAGTATATAATTTTGAGATATATGGGCTTAAGAAGTTTGATAATGAAATACTAGTACAATAATCGTATAAAATTATAGAATTTATTAGTTACAGAGAAAATTAACTATAGTTTAGGTGCTATACTTAGTCGTCCTTTTGCAGTTAAAACTATAATTGATGTAATAGCAACAACTAGAACTAGTGAAGCAATAGTTCCAAATTCTGGAATTACAGCGCCATCAGCAATTTCTACTTCTGCAGTGGATTGATATGCAGAGGCATCACCTTGCACAGCACTAACTGTGTATACTCCATCTTGACTCCACATTGAACCACCTACACCAATTTCAGATGAGAATGAACCATCACTTCCAGGAGATAATTGATCAACTGATACAATATTGCCATTAGGTGCAGTTACAGTTATTGTAATAGCAGAATTAGTTCTATCTGTGTTACCATTGATTGTAAATGATGTTGCACCTTCTACAGCATCAGCAGAAATTGAAAGACCTGTTGAACCTGGAGTTGCAGATTGCATTTTTGTTTCATAACCATCATCATATGTACCAAGATTACTAAAATCAACGGAAGTTGCATCTGTTGAACCACCTGTAACACCAACTTCAAAATCATTTTCATATAACCCACCTGCACCTGCTTTAAGCTTTATTGTGTATGCTCCATCCTGACTCCATTGTGAGCCACCAACTGCAATACTTGTAGAAAATGATCCGTCACCTGCTGCAGATATTTGATCAACTGCTACAATGTTTCCATTAGGAGCAACTACAGTTAATGTAATTGCATCACTTTGTGCTGCACCAGTATACCCATCAACACTAATTATGTCAGAACCTCCAGATGCACTAACATTGACTGACATGCCAGGCTCAAGTCCTGCATAAGCATTATTTTGTAATGACATTGCACTGATCATTGATACTGCAAAAAGCATTACAAACAAAGGGGCAACTTTACCTAAGCGGCTCATATCAAACAATTAGTCTACGCATCTATTTATCTATTGTTTTTTATTATTTTTACACAAAAAAACAAGAAATATCATAGTTAGAGAACAGATGTGTTGCATGAATATCTGACTCTGAAAGAAACTGGTTCTATGTTACTTCAGATTGAAATATAATTAACTGGTCCAGGCCATAAACCCACCTTCTAGATTTACGACATCAAAACCTGCTTTGCTTAACTCATCAGATGCTATATTCCCACGATATCCTGATGCACAATAAGTACAAAGTTTTTTGGTTTTTAATTCATCAATTTTCCCCTGTTTTACATTACGTATAACTAGACCTAACGACATATGCTGTGAGTTCTCGATTGAACCTTTTTCAAATTCATCAATTTCTCGTACATCAATTATAGTATACTGCTCAATATTTTGCTTAAGTTCATCTTTTGTTATAGAATTTGACATAATATAGAATAATGATTTGAATATATAATTTTGACTGATAAAACAAACATAGTATTAAAATTCTTAAACAATTTTAATATGGATTTTTTAATATAATAAAATGACTAATGAAATAGAAACAATTCTTAAAATGCAAAAAGATGAAAATTTAGTTTTTAAATTAATAATTGATAGAAATGAATTTCAAATAAAAAATCTGGAGATAAAAAATGAATCAACACATGTAACAGAACCTACAAAACGTGGGGGTGTTTATTTTTCAGATATAACAGTTTACAAAATTAACGTTGTAATTAATGATCTAAAAATTACAAAATATTTAACAAAAGCTATGTTAGGCCCAAGTACAGAATTCCAAGACATAATAATACAGCCTATAAATAAAAAAAATAAAAAGAATGAACATGTCAAAATAATTACTCATTTAACAAGTAGTATACAAAATTCAAATAAAATCATATTAAATTTGACTATACAAAATATAATTAAAAATTGAAATTAGAGTAGTTTATAATATTTATCATATTCATCACGTAATTTTTGATTAGAAAGAACTTCATATGCTTTGTTGATTTCAGTCATTTTTTCTTCTGAGGAATCCTTCCTTTTATCCGGGTGCCATTCTTTTGCTAGTAATCTAAATTTTTCTTTAATTTGAGATAATGTAGCAGATTGATTAATTCCCAGTATCTCATAATAATTTGGTAAAGTTTTATTTTTTAGCATATCATTAAATTCTTTTTTATTTGTAGAACTTTTTTTTCTATCTCCAAAAATTTCTTCTTCAGTCCAATCAGAATGATATTTTTCATAATCCCTATTTTTCTTTGAGTCTAAATTTAATTCATCATACTTAGTTTTTTTACGCAGTATAATATTTCGTGCAAGGTAGGCAAATATTCCTGCAACAACAACAATACATATTGTAAATGTTAAGACTAGATCTTCTTGAGTTATGTAAAATTCTTCAACAGCGGATGGGGGATTAACTTGTGGACCAGAATCATAGAAAAATGTTACAGAACCAATTACTTCACCAGATTCCAGTAATATTTCATATGTTCCACTTTTTAACCAACCATTCATTCCAGCAATAACAAGAGTTGAAAAATTTCCTTCATTATCAACTAAGATTTTTTCAGTCCATACAATTTCACCATCAGAATCTTTTATCGTAATGAAAACTAAATTCTGGGCTACATTAGGGGCTAACCCCCAAATTGAGATAATATCAGATTTCTCGTAAAAAGTATTATCTATGTTAATACCAATCTTGTCAGAAAATGAAAGATTTGTAGATGGTAAAATTAGAATTAAAAATAAAAAGATAAGTAAATAAATTTCCTTCAATACATTAGTAAATTATTTTATTAGATATAACATAAACGAATAATATAATTTTCTTCCATTTTTTAGGAACAAATTATAATAAAATCGCTAAAAAAAACTAATATTGTTAACAATTTTTTACTGATTTTTGCTAATAATAGAGTTCATTAAAAAAAACATGGTTATAGGTTACTGCGTAAAATGCAGAGACAAACGAGAGATGCAAGGAACCGAAGGAATTACCATGAAAAATGGGAAACCTGCAATAAAAGGTACTTGCCCTACATGTAGTACATCGATGTTTAGAATAGGTAAGGCCTAACTAGACATCAGATACTTTTTTTTAAAGAATTTCTCTAGTTATGCATGTCCATTAGTAATTCCATTCATCTGTGATTCCATTCCATAGTGAACGAAATGGTTTTGGATCTAAGCTAATTTCACCTTGTATTCTATTATCAACTACAAAAAAGAAATTTTCCATAGCATCGAATCCTCCACTCTCAAAAAGTTCCTTGCCAATTTCCGTAAATCGTTCTTTTTTAGAACTAATTGTATCAGAATTAGGATTTTGAAGACAAAATGTTAACAAATCTATCATCTCTTCCTCTAATATAAAATCCATAAAGAAATTTAATTTAAGTATTAAAAAAAATTTCTATCTATTTTGAAGCCACTTTATCATGGATCTGTGCAAGTATCATTTTTGCCTTTTCTTTGTTTTCAAATGTTTCTGTCCCTGCATCAAGAATACTATCAACTTCAAATTCTTTATCCACTAAAATATCAGCAACATGCTCATCTAATGTTCCAACACCAACCAAATAATATGCAAAGACCGTATTTTTTTGACCTATTCTATGTAATCTATCTTCAGCCTGTCTGTGAATTGCAGGACTCCAATCCAATTCTGCAAAAATTACATACCGTGCCTTTGTAAGATTAATACCTACATTTCCAGCACGTAATCCGGCTACCATTAGTTTAGTATGACCTTTTTGAAACCTATCTATTTCGTTATCACGAAATGAAAGAGTTTGCCCACCTACTATTGATGCAGGATTATGATCTGATAGTTTTTCATGAAGTAATTTATGAAGTGCTTTATGATGACAGAATACAACTATACTTTCATCTGTCTCCATCACTTCATTAACAAAATCAACTACATGCTTTAATTTTGACATGCCAGCTACCTGTCGTTCACTTTCAATTGCACGTTGATATGATGATGATTTGTCAAATGCAGTTTCAGCATATTTTTGTTCTTCTTCAAGTTTTTTCCATATTTTATCTAACTCGGATTTATAATATTTATCATCAGCTTGAATTCTTTGTGTATGTCTTACTTTGTCTTTAAGATCTTTTAGTACGTCTGATTTTTTTCTACGTAACATAACATGTGTAGTAAGTTGTTTCCTTAAGGTATCACGCTTATTATCTAAAACCATTGCTTTTCCTTTTTCATCCACCCAACAAAAATACTCACAAAATTCTTTATAGTTTCCTAACAATCCAGGTTTAAGTATGTCAACTATCGGCCAAATTTCAGAACCTCTGTTATAGATTGGAGTTCCAGATAATCCCACTCTATATTTGATAGATTGCGTTGCAGCCAATTTTTTAACAGCTGCATATTTTTGTGTAGTTTTTGAACGCAAGTGTTGTACTTCATCACAAACAATAGAACGAATATTAAGTTTTGATAGATCAGGTAATCGTTTGTGTAACAATTCATAATTAATTATGTAAAAATCATATTCGCCAATATCACCTAACTTTCCAACTCTAATCATTGTTGACGTTGGTGAATCATTATCGATAATTTTTCCATTCTTACTTTTCTTTTTTAGAAATTTACTAATTTCTTGTTGCCAATTTGTTAGTGTTACAAGTGGGGCAATAATCAATGCAGGGAATGCCTGTTTTTCCTTAGATAGATATGCAAGTGTTTGAACAGTTTTACCTAAACCCATTTCATCTGCTAACAATGCATTTCCAGATGATTTTAAAAGAAAATCAAGTCCTTCGCGTTGAAAATCCAGTAATGTTCCTCGGAATTGATTAGATGGTGTTGCCCTTTCAAGCTTTTCAATTCTTGGTGTTCTTTTCTTCTTAACAACTAATGAAGCAATTTTTCGCTTCCAAACAGAACTAGAAACAATCTCCATTGGATAACGATCTGCAATTAATTTCAATTGCTTAACATTTTCATCATTATCAGAAACAATAGCCTCATCTGGTTTATCTCCATACCAAGCTCTAGGAATTAATTTTGCAGCCATATTTACTGCACGTGAACCACTGATTTTCCAACACCAAGTTCCAGAATATCGATCAAGAACAAATTCTAAAGAGCCAAAGTTTACCATATCATTATCTTCCGAATTCCGATAATTGTTTTTTTGAGTTTATGAATCTTGGGGTTTAAGTGGATCAGTGTTTTGAGTAAAATTTTTGTTGCTTTTGAAAAATTAGTTTCAATAATTGCACTTTTCTAGTGTTTTTTTGGGATTTAATGAGTAATAATGAATATACATTAAATATTTTAGAATGGATTTTACATGTAGATTATTGGAAGAACCAAAAGATCTCATAGTTTTAGGTGTAATAATTAACGGTACAAAACAGTTCAACAAGATCACTAAAATGACAAAAATTCATCCAAAAGAACTCAATTCTATATTAGAAAAACTTGAAAATCTGGGATTTATTACTACTGAAGAAAAAAAAGGTTGGCTTGGAAAAAGAATTGAGTTACACATAACTGAAAAAGGAAATCACGAAGTAAATGAACGCATACATGAATTGCAAAAAAAATGGAATAATATGAAAATGGTGTATGAATCTGGTGATAAACAAAAGTTAGAGCAAGTTATGAAAGATGAGAAATCATTTCTTCCAAATATGATGTTTTTTGGGATTATAGATATCATGATGTTCAGTATGATGTTCAGTATGATGGGTGTAGCAATGTCAAGTTACATACCAACTGAAGACATATCACAATTTAATGATGATATGGCAAATGATGATCTTGGTGATTCAGGTATGGATGACGGTGGATTTGATATAGACATAGGATTTTAATTTGATATTTACATCATTTGATAACATTGGATTACTCAAAGTTTTAAATTTTTTAGAGTCACATGAATCAGAATATTTATCAGGTCAAGATTTAAGCGATATATTAAAAATTAGTAGAGTTGCAGTATGGAAACATATCAAAAAAATTCGTTCGTTAGGATATACTATCAAATCAAAACAAAAACGTGGTTACAAGTATGTAAGTTGTACAGAAAAATTACTTCCATGGGAAATTTCTAAAAATCTAACAACAAAATTTATGGGAAAACGTATCTACTATTTTGATGAAATTGATTCAACACAAAATTTTGCATTAGAGTTATCAAACACAAACAAAGAAAATGGAACTGTGGTACTAGCAGAAAAACAAACAGGTGGTAGGGGTAGATTAAATCGGAAATGGTATTCTCCAGATGGTGGAATATGGTTTTCATTAATTGTGAAGCCAAAATTTGAAATATTTGATGCTACAATAATTCCTTTGGCTTCATCATTGGCATTATGTATTGCTATAGAAAAAATTCATAAGATTAAGGTAAACGTAAAATGGCCTAATGATGTAACAGTTAAAGGCAAAAAAGTTGCTGGAATGCTTGTTGATGCAAATATACAATCTAATAATATAGAAAATTTTGTTTTAGGAGTAGGAATTAACTTTAAAATTAATATTATAAAAATGGAGAAACTGTTAGAAAATAATCCAAATTTTTATGGTATTACATCATTATTCAAACTTCAAGATAAAGTACATCGAATGAAATTATTTAATCAATTCTTAGTTGAACTAGAACAAGTATTTGATGATTTAGTAAAAAGAAAAAAAGATAACATAATAAAGAAATGGTCAAAACATACAGAAATGTTTGGAAAACATGTTAAAGTAAATACCAATAGAGGAACAATATTTGGTGTTGCAAAAAAAATTGATTCTGATGGTGCATTAATAATTAAAACAAAAAATAAAAATGAACGAATTTTTGTGGGAGATGTAAATCTAGCCTAGTCATTTACGAATTTTTCTTTTCTTTCGAGTTTTCTGCTTAGATTTTAAAATTTTTTTAGATTTTGTTTTTTTAATTTTAGTTTTTTTTGCTACTGAACGTCTTTTTTGTACTTTTTTCTTCTTGGGTTTATGAGAAATTCTTGATTTATTCTGGTAAGGCTTTGATAGTAATTCTTCTAGAATCTCAATATATGATAAATAAACATTAACTAATAATGATTTTTTTTCAATAAGTTTTTTCAGTAGTTCATTTTGTCGTAAAAGATTGGTTTTTTCAATAAGTTCTGGTACTTGGATTTCTTCTGCAGTAAGTGATGATATTTCAGACTGTAAGTTAGATAATTGGTTCTTGATTATTTCAAATTTTGATGTGTTATACATACATTTTATTAAATTGAATCATTGTTAAATTTTCAGTGAGGAAACTTTCGTTATATTTTAATCTGGTATTCGTGAAAAAAAAATATGAGAGAAGATAATAGAGTGCATTTAGCCATAATCTCACTTCTATTTTGTATATTATTCACATCCTCATTCAATCAAAGTGCCATTGCAGATGATACTTTGAAAATTCCAGCATTGTTTGAGGAAGCAACTAATCATTTTATGATAGGGGAGTATAGCCAAGCAATAATTCTGTATGATAAGATTCTTGCAATTTCACCAACCGATACTAAGACATTATTGATGAAAGGTATTGCACTAGGTAACTTAGATCGACATAAAAATTCAATTCTTGAATTTAAAAAAGTTCTAGCAACTGATCCAGATAATTTGATGGCACTGCTTGGAGTTGGTGTAGGATTTGGTAATTTTGGTGAATATAAGCAAGCACACAAATATTTTACCAGTGCGTACAAAATTTCCCCTGAAAATCATATTGCGTCTAACTACATGGAATTTGCAGAAAAAGTTATTGGAAAATATCCCTATAATGAAGTTGAAGGCCCAAAAATTCATGAAGTTATAAAAATAGAAGTAGTTCCTGATTGGGTAAAGAACTCTGCTGGATGGTGGGCGGAGGGTAAAATAACTGACATGGAATTTATTTCATCTTTACAATTTTTAATTAAAAATAATATTATAAAAATAGATGATGTTAAAGAAACCAAAAATAATTCAGAAGTATTACCTACATGGATTAAGAATAATGCTGAATGGTGGGCAACAAATGAAATTACTGATCAGGAATTTTTATCGGGAATTTATTATATGATTGAGAACGGAATTATAATAATTGAAATTCCAGAGAAAACAGAGTTAACTAAAGAAGAACAATTAGTAATTAATAGAAATCTTTGGGAGTTTGAGAGATATTTAGATAGAATAATAAAAACTGTGAGTAGTGACACACGTTACATAGAATATCCAAATCCTAGTGGTGATGTAATAAAGAAATTCATGCGAGACTATGTCAAATGGAATTTTGAACAACAAATTGAAATGGGAAATGCAAGTTTTCCTAGTCCTACTTATACAGAAATTGATGATACATATTTTGTTGAATACAAAATTTATGTAAATCAACAGCCTAATGGACTGCCATTAGATCATGTAAGTACATTAAGTAATTCAATTGCTTATTGGGAAGCACGAACACTTTCTGCAGATAATGGTAAAGATGTAAAAATTCTATTCACTACAACTACGGCTAAGGCTGAGGCAAATTTATGGGTAACCTGGGTTGTACGTAGTCTTGGTGAAAATGTCTTAGGACATGCCAATTTAGGGAAAGGTGTTGTAGAAGTTGCATTAGGTGGATATGGATGTGATGGAAACTTTCAATTGTATCATGTAGATACGGTTGAAAAAATTATGACTCATGAGTTAGGACATGGAATTGGTTTGATGCATAGTACAAATAAAAATAATATAATGTACCCATCATTAAGCAATACACAATATGCATATTGTTTGTTAGATGTAAACAAACAATTTACTAAAGATGTTAGTGGGATTGTTTTGAAAAAACAGTCTTAATTAAAATATAATTATCCTAATGATCTTGAATGTTTTTGTGTATGAGGTCTTTCGCCAGGAAATTTTCTTCTCATATGCCCTGATGGACGTCCATAAATCAGCTCTAAGAACCAACTCTCATGCTCAATTTCTTCCATCAGTATATCTTTTGCAATATCATATGTTGCAGGATCTTTACCATGTGTCATTTTACAGACTTTATCCCAATTCACAATCGCACCTTGTTCTGCCTTTAGGCATTTCTCTAATATCGCCTTCATGTCAGTTGGATTTTTTGGTAACTGTAAAAATTCACAACCAGACATTTTGATGAATGCTTGTGCATCATTTGG
The DNA here is from genome assembly GCA_028345295.1 of Candidatus Nitrosopelagicus sp. Taxonomy (GTDB): domain Archaea; phylum Thermoproteota; class Nitrososphaeria; order Nitrososphaerales; family Nitrosopumilaceae; genus Nitrosopelagicus. The sequence continues at coordinate 9,549 of JAOMDA010000006.1, forward strand.
TAGACTTCCACCTAACTGAAAGATTCTCTCAATACAAGACTCAAAGTGACTTAGATCTTCAAGACGTGCATCCTCTATGATTCCCTTAACTCCTTCACCCTCTAATCCAGTACAATGCATTCTAAGATTTGTAAAATAATAATATGCTGTAAATTCTACAGAAGCATTACTAATTAATAATTTAATGAGTTTATCAATATCTAAGCCATTTTTTTTAAGAATTTCTACCCCAACAACATTAATTTTTCTTGCTTTAGCCATTGTAAGAAATCAGGCAATTAGTTTTAAAAAGATTTAGAATGTTATAAAAAAACTATTCATACTATAAGCCACTTTGATCATTCATTCTACACATTTGTAATTAGTAATTAGCTATGCCTACATACCAAACACCCGAAGAAAGCAGCGAAAAGCGTAATAAGTCAAAAATGGAGTAATACTTTAGATGCAAAAAAGTGATAAGCAGCGTTGCCCATCTTGCAATAAACCATCGCTCGTTTTAGATGAAAGTTCTGGTGAATTAGCATGTAGCACTTGTGGTATTGTAGTAACGGAAAAAGGTGCAGCAGACGGCCCTGAATGGCGTTCTTTTGCAAATGATGGAGTTGATAAAAGTAGAGTTGGTGCTGGAACATCAATTACAATGCATGACATGGGACTATCTACTGTAATTGGTGCAGTTAACAAAGATGCCACTGGAAAACCACTTTCTACATCTATGAAAAAATCAATTGAAAGACTCAGAACATGGGACAGTCGTTCACAAGCACATACATCTACAGATAGAAATCTTCGACAGGCCCTAAGTGAGATGGATAAACTAAAAGACAAATTATCATTAACAGATGCAGTTATTGAAAAATCTGCATATATATATCGAAAAGCAATTGAAAAAAAACTTGTTAAAGGTAGATCAATACAAGGATTAGTAGCAGCATGTGTTTATGCAGGGTGTAGAGATACAGAAACACCTAGAACACTTGATGATGTTGCAGATGGAATTAATATTAGACGAAAAGATGTTGCAAGATGTTATCGATTAATTTTTAGAGAATTAGATCTCAAAATTCCTGTTGCAGATCCAATTAATGGAATAGCTCGAATTGCCAGTATTGCGGGATTAGGAGAAAAAACAAAACGTAAAGCAGTTGAAATTTTGAGTAAGGCAAAAAAAATTGGAATGGTTGCTGGAAAGGATCCAATGGGATTAGCAGCAGCTGCACTTTATTTGGCATGTATAACTAGTGGTGGAAGTAAAACACAGAAAGAAATTTCAGTAGCGTCAGGTGTAACTGAAGTTACTATTAGGAATCGTTGTGCAGGTCTTAGAGAATTAATTTAATTAATAATCATTCAAGTTCGTCAAGTGGATCTTGTTCTTTTCTTCTCATTACAATAAACATTCCAATTGTTAAACCAAACTGGTAGAATGCATATAGAATAATTTGAAATGCTGTAGGTACATAATCTGTAAATTTACCCAGCATTGCTACAATTAGAACAATTGTGCTTATCGTGAAAATAAAATATCGCGAAATAGGATTGATATCTGCAAATCTAAAAATAAGAATTAATGTCACTGTAACAAAAATTCCTGTTATAGCAAGAAGTCCAGCATTTAGACCAAGAAAATCAATTAATAAATTGAAAATTCCTTCAGGTGTTTCAGGTACAGCAAATTCATTCATTTCAACCTTTGAGGGGTCAGCAAATTTTGTTATATTTCCAGAAGCATTGATTACAAATAATATCAATAGAATAATTGATACGCCTTTTGCATATTTTTTTAATTTTGGGAATCTTTGCCTAATTCCTCTCGCAAGTATTGCACCCTGCAGCAAACCGACTCCAAAAACTATTGCAAATGTAATAAGAAAATTTTCTTCGGCAAGTTGCAGAATATCCAATGTCTTATCATAATTTAGGTTGAGCCTTTTTTAAAGAGAAAGATTGCTAATTTCATACCAAATACGAAAATTTTGAAAAAACCTTTTCAACTAAGAGTATTTTTAAGATACAATGGCAGACGAATTTAGAATAGATACACCGTATTTACCTGGAGAAAAAGGCTGCAGATTCACATGGATAATATCTGAGGATGATGAAAAAACATTGTACCTAAGACATGAAGATCTGTTTGAATTAAATGATGTTCTAACACATGGATCATCAGCTAAGATTGAGATGGAAGATGGTGCTAGTTCAATATTAGTAAACTCTGATGTCACAGATTTTTTTCTTGCAGGACAGAGCCATCTAAAAATTGAGACATTAGCACTAAAAGTTGCATTAAGAGCGTTTATGAAAAATAATCCTGATGCATGAGATGAATTCTTATCATATAGATTAGGTGTGAATATTCATGATAAGGAAGCCTGTTGTTGCTGGGTCATTTTATCCAGATAATTCTGATGAATTAGAACAAATGATTCAAAATTGTTTTACTCATAAATTTGGACCAAATAGTAATCCCCCAAAACAAAGCATTGAGCGTGTATTTGGAGTAATTTGTCCCCATGCTGGTTACATGTATTCTGGTCCTATCGCATCACATTCGTATTATGAAATTTCATCTCAGAGATTTGATTTAGCTGTAATTATAGGTCCAAATCACTTGGCAATCGGAAGTAAAATTGCAACAATGAGTGATGCAAAATGGCAAACCCCATTAGGAATATCTGAGGTTGATAGTGAGTCATCTAATGAATTGCTGACTATAGCAGATAATATTGAACAGGATTATTTTTCGCATAGTAAAGATCATTCTTTGGAGGTTCAAATTCCATTCCTCCAAAAAATATTTCCAAACAATTTGAAAATACTCCCTATCATAATGGCAAAACAAGACATTGATGCAGCAAAAGAAGTTGGAAATGCTATTTCTCAGATTGCAAAATCTAAAAAGACCATGATAATTGGATCATCTGATTTTACCCATTATGAGGAAAATGATTTTGCACATAAACAGGATATGTCACTAATTGAACCAATCTTGAAAATGGATGTGAATGGATTTTATGAAACATTAATTGGAAAAAAAATTAGTGCATGTGGTTATGGTGCTATTGCTGCAACTATGATTGCATGCAAAAATTTGGGTTCAAAAAAAGGAGAGTTGTTAGCATATGCAACTAGTGGTGATGTTGTTGGAAACAAGGAATCAGTTGTAGGATATGGCTCAATAAAATTTGTTTAACCTATTTTTTGTCTCTGTTCTCAATTGATTGTTTACGTTTTTTGCGAGCTGTAGAATAGATTAAAAATCCAATATTGACCATTGGAAATATCTCAATTAAATCAACACCATACATAAAAAAATCTAGTATAGGATGAACTCTACTTATCATTCCCGTTTCCAAATACAAATCAGCATTCCAAATCATGTGAGGAATCTGTATGTAGATTATGAACGCAGTCAAAATCAATGACTCTGTTACATGCCTTTCATACCAAGACCAAAATCTACTCCATGTAGATTGTTTTTCTACTTCTTTTGTTATCATATCCTGTATTGTAATTATTACATTTTAAAGGTTATTTTTTTTAGGATTTCCTAACTATTTTTGTAATTTTTACTTAGTTTTACCTAATTATATGTAAAAATTATTAGCCGAACCTAATTAAATAAAACACTTATTCTCTATTCTAAGAATAGAGAATTATAGTGTATAGTATTCACTAAGTGATTTAAAATGATTTGTCATGCATAGTCTCTATGTTTGTGGCCGTACCGATGTTTTGGTCTATTAGTAATGGCACGCTCACCACTCGCCGAAGCTTGTGATCTACACGTCCATTCTATCAACGCAGTCTTCTTCTGCGAACCTTCAACTATCGTAACGCTGTCATGTCTCAGGATAGGCTTCGTGCTTAGATGCTTTCAGCACTTAACCTAAATGGCTTAGCTGCCCGGCCTGCCCTGTCGGACAACCGGTAGACCAGCGGCCACGCTGCTCTGTTCCTCTCGTACTATGAGCAACTTCCCCTCAGACAGCGACGCTTCCATCAGGCAGAGACCGACCTGTCTCACGACGGTCTAAACCCAGCTCATGTTCCCTTTTAATAGGCGAGCAGCCTCACCCTTGGCCCCTGCTGCAGGACCAGGATAGGAAAAGCCGACATCGAGGTACCAAACCGCGGGGTCGATAGGAGCTCTCGCCCGCGACGAGCCTGTTATCCCTGGGGTAATTTTTCTGTCACCTTCGGGCCCCAATAGTGGGCACACGAAGGATCGCTAAGCCCGACTTTCGTCTCTGAATTCCGTGCGTTTGGAAATCCAGTCAGCCCGGTTTTTGGCTTTGCCCTCTTCAACGGATTTCTGTCCCGTTTGAACCGAACTTTGGGCCCCTTTGATATTTTTTCAAAGGGGTGCCGCCCCAGCCGAACTGCCCACCTGCACATGTCTCTGGTCTGCACCAGATAAGTAGTACTGCAAAAATAATTTGGTGTTACATCGTTGCTTCACTGATTTCCCAAAGAAAATCAGGCAAGGCTCCCAAATACACTATGTAATCTTTACTATACTACAAGCACAAGCTGCAGTAAAACTCCACGGGGTCTTCTCTCCCCGATGGAAGATGATGGACTGTTCGTCCACCTTATGTGGCTTCACCGGGTTGTAGGTGGGGACAGTGGGGCTCTCGTTGTTCCATTCATGCGCGTCGGAACTTACCCGACAAGGCATTTGGCTACCTTAAGAGAGTCAGAGTTACTCCCGGCGTTAACGGGCCCTTAGCTCGGTTGAACCCAAGTTTTAGGTACCCGCACCGGCCAGGATTCAGCGACTATACACATCCTTTCGGACTAGCAGTCGCCTGTGTTTTTATTAAACAGTCGAAACCCCCTTGTCATTGCAACCTGCTCACCCAATTCCTCATTAAATAAGCAGGCATCCCTTATACCTAAGCTACAGGACTAATTTGCCGATTTCCCTCACCATACGGTATACCCGTAGCACCTTAGCTTTCTAAGCCAGCGCACCTGTGTCGGTTCTCGGTACGAACAAACAAATCACTTTCTACACAGATTTTCAAGGTCTCCTGGATTCAAGAAAACTCTGCTAACGCAGAGCCATTAATGTCTCGAAATGGTTCTCGTCATTACGACACTCCCCAAATCTCGAACACTTAGACACAACGATGGTTATGCTCCCCCTATCCGGAAGATGTCCATATAGATAATAACGCAATTTGTTTGGTACTGGAATATTAACCAGTTTCCCTTTCGAATTTACTCTTTTGAGGTAATCCTTAGGATCGACTAACTCCAGGCTGATAACGCATTGCCTGGAAACCCTTGCGCTTGCGGTGGTAGAGGTTCTCACTCTACTATGCTGTTACTGCCGCCAAGATCTGCAATAGAAACCGGTCCACAGGACGTCACCGCCCTGCTTCGACCCAATCACTACGCCAACCTACCATGACTTGCCCATTGGCAAGTATCCAAAGTATCGGTATTTTGCTTTAGCCCCGTCCGTTTTTGTGGCGCTCTCTCTCGGCAGGTAAGTTGTTACACACTTTTTAAAGGATAGCTGCTTCTGAGCTTACCTCCCTGCTGTCTTGGCGAGAACACGCACTTTAGCTTGACACTTAGCAAAAATTTAGGGACCTTAACTTCAGTCTGGGTTAAACCCCTTTCGGTCGTGAACCTTACGTCACACGAACCCGTCTCCCAGCTTCTACGATGCATATCCCTTCGGAGTTTGAATGGGCGGTGAGGAATTTCTTCCCCGCGCCGCCCTATCAGTGCTCTACAGGAAATGCTATCTCCACTGAGGACGCCCTACGAGACGCTTCGGTTGGAACTAGCAATCGCCAGTCTAGATTGGTTTTTGACCCCTAATCCCAAGTCACACCAACAGTTTGCACGCTAGTACGGCTTCAGCCCTCCAACGGGCTTTCGCCCGCCTTCAGCTTGCTCAGGAATAGATCGACTGGCTTCTAGCCTAGCCGCCATGACTCAACGCACTTTCACACGCTTCTCCTCGCTAATGCTGCGAGAACTCGGTTTCCCTTCGACTTCGCCTTGACTGGCTTAGTCTTGCCATGACAGTTAGCTCCTTGGCCCGTGTTTCGAGACGGAACGCATAACACTGACGATTTGAGCTCTAAACTTTCAGCTCTATTGCTAGAACCTCTGGTCTAGAAAAATCGCCTTTCATGCTATGCACGTCTGTAAGTAATAGGTTTCATGCACTTTTCACCCCCCTTCCGGGGTACTTTTCAGCTTTCCCTCACGGTACTAGTGCACTATCGGTTTTGAGATATATTTAGCCTTAGAAGCTACTTTCTCCTAATATTCAATGCCCACTACCAAGGACATCTACTCTGGTACTCAACTAATCCTATACCACTTCGTTTACGGGGGTTTCACCCTCTATGCCAGAACGTTCCAGATCATTTCGACTGTGTTCTAGGATCATTATATGAGTCCGTATACACCACATCTCTGTTATGTTACCATAACAGATTCAGTTTGGGCTCTTACCTTTTCGTTCGCCACTACTTGGGTAATCTCTATTGATTTCTCTTCCTCGTCGTACTAAGATGCTTCAATTCCGACGGTTCGACCTCCGCCACCATTGTAACGGAGTATGTAAACATAAGATTCTCATTCGGACATCTCGGGATCATAAGTCGCGTGCGCTTACCCCGAGCTTATCGCAGCTTGCCACGTCCTTCATCTCTTCTCAAACCTAGCAATCCTCCTATTACCGTCTTTACACCGGCAATTACGGCCACAATTTACACGACTATGCATGACGATCATCACGAACTAGTGCGGTAGTCCGCTACATCCTTCATACATCATTTTCATGATGTATTGCATCGATGGCGATGCAAAGATTATGTGCTTTCCGTAATTCTTTCTAAGGAGGTGATCCGACCGCAGGTTCCCCTACGGTCACCTTGTTACGACTTTTCCCTTGTCACTTACCCCAAGTTCGATAATGCCAATTAGACATCACCTCGCTAAAGGCAAACTTCAATGAAACGACGGGCGGTGTGTGCAAGGAGCAGGGACGTATTCACTGCGCGATAATGACACGCGGTTACTAGGGATTCCATATTCATGAGGGCGAGTTGCAGCCCTCAATCATAACTGTGGTAACGTTTAGGGATTGCCTCCATCTTTCGATTTCGGAACTCATTGTCGTTACCATTGCAGCCCGCGTGTGGCCCCAGAGTTTCGGGGCATACTGACCTGCCGTGGCCCCTTCCTTCCTCCGCATTAACTGCGGCGGTCCCCTTAATTCGCCCCATTACTCCTGAGAGTAATAGTGGCAACTAAGGGCAGGGATCTCGCTCGTTACCTGACTTAACAGGACATCTCACGGCACGAGCTGACGACGGCCATGCACCACCTCTCAGCTTGTCTGGTAAAGTCTTCAGCTTGACCTTCATTCTGCTGTCTCTCCGGGTAAGGTTTCAGGCGTTGACTCCAATTGAACCGCAGGCTTCACCCCTTGTGGTGCTCCCCCGCCAATTCCTTTAAGTTTCATACTTGCGTACGTACTTCCCAGGCGGCAAACTTAACGGCTTCCCTGAGGCACTGCGCTAGCAACAAGCCAACGCATCACCTAGTTTGCATCGTTTACAGCTGGGACTACCCGGGTATCTAATCCGGTTTGCTCCCCCAGCTTTCATCCCTCACCGTCGAACGTGTTCTGGTAGACCGCCTTCGCCACAGGTGGTCATCAATAGATCAAAGAATTTTACCTCTTCCTATCGAGTACCGTCTACCTCTCCCACTCCCTAGTTCTACAGTATTTCCGGCAGCCCATACGTTGAGCGTATGGATTTAACCGGAAACTTATAGAACAGGCTACGGATGCTTTAGGCCCAATAATCATCCTGACCACTTGAGGTGCTGGTTTTACCGCGGCGGCTGACACCAGAACTTGCCCACCCCTTATTCATCAGTGTTTTTAGGACTAACAAAAGGTTCCTTTAGCAGAAACCACTCAGATTAACCTTGTCGGGCTTTCGCACATTGCAAAGTTTTCTCGCCTGCTGCGCCCCATAGGGCCTGGGTCCTTGTCTCAGTACCCATCTCCGGGCTACTCCTCTCAGAGCCCGTAGCTGTAATTGCCTTGGTGGGCCATTACCTCACCAACAAGCTGATAGCTCGCAGTCCCATCCTACGGCGATATTCGTTTCGACCAAAAACCATTCCAGGCATAATGATCTATCGGACATTATCCTCAGTTTCCCGAGGTTATTTCCGTCCATAGGTTAGGTTGACTACGTGTTACTGAGCTGTCTGCCTTGTATTACTACAATGACTAACATGGCTTAATATCAATCTGATAGCAGTCAGGTCCGTCAGGATCAAACGGATTCTGATCTTACTTATTCTAGTACACTTTTGTACAAATTTTTTATTATTGGAATTAACGGAATGCACATAATCTTCACATCTCAGATTTGATCTTACGATCAGATCCTCATTTTGTATGCGTAACTGGAGGCCTGTAAATCACAAAATGGCAATTATACCATACTTCATCACAAGCGCCGCTCTTGCGTTACGTATGCAAAAACTCTGCATTAATTTGCGAATATAAACTATTCAAAACTTAGGCTCAAAATATCCAAATTTGCGATCAGTAATATATTCATGAAAAAAAGATGAAGTTAGAAATGGAAAATGTATTAAAAATATACAAAGAAAAAACGAAAAAATCAGCCAAACTATTTGCAGAGTCTAAAAAATTTCATGTAAACGGGGTTCATCATAATATCCGGTTTTTCAAGCCATACCCATTTATCACAGAATCATCCAAAGGAAAATTTCTGATAGATGTTGATTCAAACAAATATGTTGATTATTGGATGGGTCATTGGAGTTTGATTCTAGGTCATGTTGAAAAAAATATCAAATTACAAACCATTCAGCAAATCAAAAAAGGCTGGATGCATGGTACAGCAAACCAGAACGCAATTTTGCTCTCTGAAAAAATTGCAAAGGCAGTTCCCATAGCTGAAAAAATTCGATATGTCAGCACTGGTACTGAAGCTACCATGTATGCAGTTAGACTTGCAAGAGCAATTACTGGTAGAAAAACTATTGCCAAAATTGACGGTGGATGACATGGCTACACAACAGATTTGTTAAAGACTGTAAACTGGCCATTTAATGAATCTGAAAGTGAGGGTCTTACTGATGAAAAACACATTCTATCACTACCGTTGAACGATTTGGAAAAATCACTTTCTATGCTTCAGTCAGTCAAGAAAGATCTGGCTGGGATTGTAATTGAACCAGTCCTAGGTGGTGGTGGTGCAATACCGGCAACAAAAGAGTATCTTAAAGGCCTAGATGAATTTTCAAAAAAGAATAATTCGCTCTTTTTGCTAGATGAAATTGTGACCGGATTTCGTTTCAGATATGGTTGTCTATATGAGACAATGAATCTGAAACCAGATATTGTCACACTGGGTAAGATTGTTGGTGGTGGATTTCCTATTGGTGTTATTTGTGGAAGTGAAGAAATTATGCAACATGCAAACACATCAACACATACCAAAGCAAATAGAACTTACATAGGTGGTGGAACATTTTCTGCTAACCCACTAAGTATGATTGCAGGTTATTCAAATTTAATGACAATGAAGAAAAAAGGAAAATCGCTTTATAGCAAGATTAACGGATTTGGAAACGATACAAGAAAAATGCTTTCAAGGATTTTCAATAATGATGTGATAGTAACTGGAAAAGGTTCATTGTTTATGACTCATTTTCCAAAACAGAATATTACAGAAATTACAAATGCAGCAGATGCATCAAAATGTGACATTGCAAAGCTGCATAACTATCACTTTCAAATGATTGCAAAAGATGACATATTTTTCTTACCTGGAAAGCTAGGAGCCATCTCAGACACTCACACAGATTCAGACATTAAATCAATGAAAAAGGCAACTGAGTTATTTGTATCAAATCTTAAGAAATAAGAACTGTTTTTAACAAATATGCATAGATTGGAGTATGGACAAGAAGATTGACCGAAAAATGTCGTGGCCAAAAGGATATGAGCCAAAAGATGATTCTGCTAATGACCTAACTTTGAGGCTTGGTCTCATTTCTAGCATATTAAAAGATAAACCAAAAAAGAAAATGAACACTGAAATTTTCAACGTTATGGCAACAAGACGTTCTACTAGAAAATTCTCAAATAACCCAGTTGAAATGTGGAAAATTGATAAAATATTGGCAGCCGCAGACACCGCACCTACTGCTGGAAATTATCAAGGATTTGAGATTTTTTATGTGAGAGATGATGATAAAAAAGATAGTCTAGTAAAAGCTGCAAACAATCAACCATATGTCAAAACTCCAGTAGTGTTAGTTTTCTGTATGAATCCAGAAAGAATAAAACTTGATTTTCCAAAAGATGTAATCTTGAAATTCTCAATCCAAGATTCAACATTGGCTGCAGCATATTCACAATTGGCTGCATCAGCACTTGGTCTTAGTAGTATTTGGATTGGAATGTTTGATGAAGAAAAAGTAAAAAAAATTATTGGAACCAAATTAAGACCTACATCATTTCTTTGCATCGGTTATCCAGTTAAAAAAAGGCCTCCAAAATCAAGAAGACAGTTAAAGGAACTAATTCATGTAGTTGACTAGTTTAGTCAGATGCTAAAGAATCATCAGTAAAAATTTTAACTACATTTTCAGCTAATCTCTCAATGTCCAGACCAGGCTCAGCTGAGACTAAAAGAATTTTCTGACTAATTGGAAATGGAAAGCTTATCAGAACTACCTTATTTCGTCTGGATGCAATATAGTTTAACGCACCTAATGATGTAGAAAGATGATCATGTTGAAAAGAAAGATCTACTGCAGATTTGTAAAAGTCATGTAAACGATTCTCATCCTCTTCATATGGAACTACACCTTCCCGAAAACCACCAGCAATCTTTTTACCTTCTTTATCAATTATGGCAGCGAATCTAACACCATCTTGGTGCTGCACTTCAATACATCGTGGTTCGTATGGAGTAGAATTTTCTGGTGACATTTAATTTCAATTAGTTTACGGCCAATATAACTATAGATTAAAAATAGTGAGGACAGAGTGGTATCTGCCGTTAAGAGCAGGAGTTAACGCTCTTTGGATTTTAAGCAGGTATACCCCTCACTAAATTCTGACATTTTTTACTCTAATAAAAAGTAATTCAAAAATTTATTGTACTGTAATAATTTCTTGTTTTTTTATTTTTGCTTCTTTTCGCATTTTAGTAATAACATTAACAAGCATTTGTGCCTGAATTGATTCTAATTCTTCACACATGATTATTCATCTTCATCCTCATCTTCAAAGTTCCAATTTTTTAACAGCTGTTTTCGAAGATCTTGAACTTGTTTTTCATCTAGTGTCTTTCCAGTATTTTTATCAACTGGTACAACAGTCATTCCATCAAGTTTGTACTCCACATCATATAGGGATAATTTTGATTTAGGTTGTAATACTAGATCTCCATCATCGTCAAGTGTTCGTTCTACATCCATTGGTTCTTCATCACCAATTTCACGATGCATATAACTTGGTTTACCCTTTCCACTTTTTGGCTCGAATTTAGATAAAACAGTTTTTTCAATGTTTAGAGTTGTTTCATTTTCGTGGTATAGACGCTTACCTGTCTTTTCGTCTACATGTTCAGGCATATTTTTTCACTATTACATGTGCATTTAATTCTTTTTGGTCTTTCTAAACAAAAAATTCCATAATGCCTCACGCCGTTCCTTCCTACTCATTCTTCTAGTCAGAAATCTGTACAATGCATAAAGTATTCCAATAGTAACTACTGCTACATAGCTAATACATGATGGATCTTCAATGCATGGTGGTACTTCTAGTTCATTTTTAGCTGCAAATAATGAAGGTAAAACTACAGGAACAATACCACATGTATCCATACATACTTTTAGTTGCTAACCTTTAATTGTCTTCCATGCTCTGCTTTCATGATATAACGATCACGGATCTTTACACTAGCCCAATCAATTGCTAACACAGCAATTAAAACAACTAACATGAATACTGCAGCTTTACCATATTCAAAGAATTTTATATAATTAATTATGTAGAAGCCTATTCCTCCTGCACCTACAATTCCAAGAATACTTGTTTGCCTAACGTTATAATCAAACATGTAAAGTATTTGGCTTAAAAGATGTGGAGCAGATTCTGGAATTATCACATAGCGGATAAGCTGCAATTTTGATAAACCTATTGCATTAGTGGCTTCTACAGGATCATAATCTATTGCTTCAATTGATTCATACTGTAATTTACTGATAAAACCAACCGTGTACAATGTGATTGCAAGAATTCCTGCAAAAGGTCCTAGTCCTACAACAATGACAAAAAGTATTGCCCAAAGTATTGATGGAAAAGTCCTTGTGGCTGCTAACAGTGCACGTAATGGTGCATATACAAATTTACTAGAAATATTTCTTGCTGCAAAAATACTAAGTGGTAATGATATCAAAACGCCAATAATTGTACCAACAAATGCCATCTCAATTGTCTCAAGCATAGCCCAAAATGCAGTTCCCCAGTGCTCTGACTCAAATTCTGTCATTTCTTTTGCAACAATTCCAAGATTTGGTAATCCTTCAAAAAATGCAATTGGCTCAACACCTACATCATACGATGTAACAACTACAACTGCAATAATTGCCCCCACTAGAAGATTATTTTTGGGATTCACTGTACATCTCCAATATTTCTTGTTGAGTAAGGTTACCTGTCTGAAAATCAATTATCTGTTCACCTTCAACACCAATTTCTAAAACTTTTTCACCCTCTTTGATTACAGCGACACGATTTGCATACTCTAAAGCCAAATTCATATCATGATGAATCATTATTGAGGTAAGGTTTAATTTTTGTTGGGCATCTTTAATGACATCCATTACTTCTCTAGCTGTAACACTGTCCAACTCGGAAACAATTTCATCTGCAAGTAAAACATGAGGTTTTTGCATCAACGCACGTGCAATTGCAACACGCCGTTTCTCACCTCCACTTAACATGTGAACCTTACGATCTGATTTTTCATCCAGTCCAACTAATTTTAGAATATCATGTGCATATTCAATTTCCTTTTTTGGGAAGATCTTGAAAAATGATTTCACACCATCAATTCTTGGTAATGCACCAATCATGACGTTATCCATTACGGTAGAATTTTTTACTAACCCTAAAGTCTGAGGTATATACCCAATTTTTGCCATGGATTTTTTGTATGATTTATTTTTTACATCTGGTTTTTGATAATTATAGAGAACTATACCATTACTTGGTATCATCATACCATTCATTAGTTTTAACAATGTTGATTTTCCAGACCCTGATGCACCAACAATTGCATAGTTAGTTCCACGATGAACATTCATTGATACATTTTTCAAAATAGCATTTTTAGAATCATATGATGCAGAAACATCACGCATCTGAATTATTGATAAAGTAGAGATTGATGCAGGTTTATTTTCTTCGTTTTCCATTGTAATTAACAGAATTTTCTGATAAAATCTAGGCAATAAATCTAGATGATTATTAGACTTATTCTAAGAATATAGAATGAGAATTTAAGCGTGAAAAATCAATATGGTTTAAAAAAAAGAAAGTGATTATTTTGGTGCGTCGTAGTTTTTCTTGTCAAATGTTGCCTGTTCAATTCCAGGTAACAAATCAAGATATTGTCCAAAGTCTCCTATATGCATTTCAGCAGTTGTTGGTAACAATGCATCAGCGCCATAGACATCTTTGAGGATTTGATTGTTATCTTGGTGATTGAGTTTGACCATTGAGTCCACTAAGTGTTGTTTTGTTTCAGATGATAGATCATTAGAAACTACAAACACGTGAGATGGTACTAATCCAAGTGTGTCAACTTTTTTGAGTTGTGCTTGTTGCTCAGGTGTTAGATATTTTCCAGGAGCTATGTCAGAACCAAATGCCATCTCAACAGAACCATTCAAAAGCAATTCTAAGGCTGCTTTGTATCCACCACCAAATGCATGGTACTCAAATGAGTTATCCAGCGCTTGTTTCAATGCAACTATATCATCACCTTCAACAGTAACTAAACCTCGATCTACAAGAGTTCCCATAGGTCGAATGAATCCAGATGAACCAGTGATGCTAGTAAATGCAACTTTGTTTCCAACTGCTTCATCAATAGATGAATAATTAGAATCAGCTCTCTGCCATACTGTTGCATAATATCCGACTTTGCCTTTCTTTACTTCGGCCATAACAACTTCAGCATTTGCTCTGTCGTGTGCAATCCAGCCAGGTCCTGTATCCATAAATGCTGCATGGATGTGTCCAAATCTCAATCCTTCAATTATTGTTTCATAATTAGATGGAACAACAACTTCAACTTCGACTTCACCATCAAATTCAGATTCCACGAAACGTGCAAGTGTTTCAGCTTTTGGCGTGAGAGCATCTGCCTTTTCAGATGGAATGAATCCGATTGTTATTTTGTCAATACCATAATCTACTGATTCAGTCTGCATCATAGGTGCTGGTGCAGTTTGTTCAATTCCAGAATCAGCTGGTATGATAAATCCTATTGCAATACCAATGGCAAGTGTGCCAATAGCAATTCCTGCAATTTTTCCATTAGACATGACGGAAATTCTTAGGGGAAACTAATTAAATGAATTGAAGTTTCTTTATTCATATTCTAAGATTATAGAATGAGAAATTAGAATAGAGAAATAAATTCAACCGTATTTTTAATAATTTGTAAAAATTAACTTCAGTATACCGTTAGTGACCCATTGTCGCATGCTTGATCTCTAACCGACAACCATTGGCAAAAGAGTTTTTCATGAAAGTCACATGCCGTCGTCTACTGGAAGTGTTGCTAACGGTATTTTTTCTAACTTTATAGAACAAAATCTTGAAAAGTTCACAGGTTTTTAATAATTAGATTTTGATATTTTTCTTATGGAAGAAATTAACAGAGAGCCGTTTGTTCTTGTTAGTGTTTTCAAAGAAGATGCAAAGCCAGAAGAAATTGCAACTGCTATGCCTGCACTATCATTGATCATTGATGAATGGCATAATTCTGGGAAGACGATTTGGAGTGGTCCATTTGATGATAACAAAACTTCAATGTCAGTTATAGAGGCAACCAAGTCTGAGGCAGAGCAGTTCTACACAAAATACAATGGCACCGCAGAACAATTCCTGTCTACATACATGTACCAATGGGATGCAATGCCATTTTTTGTCACTAATTGGTAACAAAGTAAACGAGGCTACGCTTCAGATTACTCCCGAACAACAGTAATCCTCCTTTTTTATTCTATAACATATCGCTTTGCCATTTGAATATGCTCATCTGCAAGATGTTTTGCCATCATTACACCAAGCATGTATGATCTAGCAACTGCATCATTAGGTTTGTTTTTCAAAACCTGCATATTCATTTCAAATTGCTCTATTGCAATTCTGTTAAAATCAGTCATAGACAGATGATATGATACATCTTAATCATTCTTACTTAGTGGTGTAGCAAACACGATAGGATAGCCATCAGGGTCTCGCACTTGGAAAAATCTCTCACCCCATTCAGCATCTGTAGGTTTTGTTTCAAATTTTCCTAGACTAGAAAAAGTATCATCATTTCTCAGGTAATAATACAATGCATCCACATCCTCTGTATGAAAAATAACTCTGCAATAGTCATTATTTGCTTTCTCAATAGTTTGCTGTTGTAGTTCTATGTTGAGATACATATCTGGTGATTGGCTAATTTTGAATGTGGTAAAATTTGAGTCTGGGCCACCATATGATATCTCAAACTTTGGGATGCTAGAATAAAACATGCAGGAGTTTTTCATGTTTTTTGTAAAAATCGTGATTGCCGAAATTTTTGAAACCTTCATAATATTCATTATATTGAAATTATTTCAAGTTTTGAATTTTTGTCTATTTTGAATTTGTCTACAAAGCCTGCTGTGACTTCTAATGCATATTTGGCATTTCCAGAAGTTGCTGCATCAGATTCACATGCCATAATTTCTACAGGTGTCACGCAAGGAGGAACGTCTTTTGATATGCTAACAACGTTACCATCTTCATCAAACCAAATAATATCAAGTGGAAATTGCATGTTTAACATCCACATAGATTTTGGACCAGATTCCTCAAAAACAAATAGCATTCCCTGGTCAAATGGTAATTCATTTTGGAACATTAAACCTCTTACATGTCTAGGTTCAGTGTCAGCTATCTGAACCTCTAATATTTTGTCATCAACCATAATTGTGCCACGTGGAAATTCAACTTGCTCTAACTTTACCTCAGCAGGTAATGTTGCAACTCCTGCAACACCAACAATCAATGCTGCAATTCCAATTGGAATCAAAACTTGAAATCTGGTTGGCATGATATTTACTGATTTTTACAAAATAAAAACTAAGATGGGCTCATATGACCTTTGAAGTTTTTTATTGTTGATATTGCTTCATTTGTATGACTGCCTATATCCTTGAGTGTTGCGCCATTGTATACCTTATCTAAGTATCTGCCAGCTAAAATCATTGGTGCACCAACTGCAACAGTTACACCAGTAGGCTCTGGGACCCAAAGCATTATGAATCCTAGTTTTTGTAGTTTTTTCCCAGGTGCAGAAGCTCTGTTTAATGCACCTAATGATCTGCCGGTATCTTTGTTGTTAATTTTTGAAATATCTGAATAAAGGTTAGAGCGCCTATTTGCAGATTCTTTCATCTGCTTAAGCCTTTCTAAGCGTTTTTTGAATAAATCAGACATTTCTAATTACTATCAAAAGAATTAGTTAAAAATCAGTGATCAAATTGGATTACACTCATGTCAAGAATTTGTTACAAACTTAGGGAATTTATATCTGAAAGTTCTTGAAACAGACTGTAATGAAGAAACTAAGCTCCAAAAGACTTGATTCGATAAAGGCTGCACATGAATCAGAGAAATTAGAATCAAGTACAAGAATGGAGGATTATCTGGAAGTTATTGCCGAACTAGTTGATATGAAAGGATATGCGACTACATTAGATATTTCCAGGTACATGAATGTCAGTCCTCCAAGTGTCACAAAAATGCTCAAAAAATTAGATAAGAAGGGATACTTGTATTATGAAAAATATCATGGAATTTCACTTACACCTACTGGTGAACAATTAGCAGAAACGATTAGACAAAAACATGCTACACTATTAGATTTTTTTGAAATTCTTGGAATAGGGAGAGATATTGCTAATCAGGATGCTGAAGGAATTGAGCATCATCTAAATCCAAGAACAGTGAGACAGTTAAGAAAATTTATTACTTTTCTAAAATCCAATCCAAAAATTATAAATAATTTTAATGACTTCTAAGGAAAACCTGAACACTGCTTTTTGAATGTACAAATCTACTGAACTTTTTACCATCGGTTGAACGCTTTAAGATTTTGATTTGTCCCTTTCTGCCAATTCTTGAGGAAAAAAGATACTCACCCTCAACATGAATATCAGCAAAATTTCCAGTGTATTGTTTACCAATATCTAATAATAGTGAAGTTCGAGATTCAGAAAAATCAAATGGTATACCACTGGTTAAATTAGAGTTACTGGTGTAGTCAGAAGTAATTTCTTCAACATCAATATGCAAGTTTAGCATTGCCTCTAATTCCTTGATATTACTTCCATTACGTCCAATTATTCCAGGTATGGAATCTTTGGAAACATATACTCTAATTCTTGAATCACTAAGAAATTCTACCTGTGGATTAGAATCATAGCGTTTTAGTTTATCAATTATCTTTTCTTCAGCTAAACTTTCTATTCCTAATTTTTTTTGTTTCTTTGATACTGGTATTATCACATTCTCTTCACCAAATGTATAAATCTCATATTCCAGGTTACTAGTTTCAAAATCACAAATTTCAATTACAGGTCGTGCCAAATCCTGTTCTACCATTCCACTTGGTACTTTGACTTTTAATTCCAACTCGTAAACTTTGGTAATTTTTCCGTCTTTTACAAAAACAACAGTATCTAAAATACTGGGAATTATTCCAAGCTCGATTTTTCCAATGAATCTCTGAACAGCATCAAGAGGTGTATTTGCATGTACAACACCAACCATGCCAACTCCTGTTAATCTCAAATCACTGAAAATTCTAAAGTCATCTCTACGTCTAACTTCATCAAATATTGTATAGTCAGGTCTGACAAGTAAAAGAATATCTGCAGAATTTTCAAAACTTCCATCAAGTC
The DNA here is from genome assembly GCA_028345295.1 of Candidatus Nitrosopelagicus sp. Taxonomy (GTDB): domain Archaea; phylum Thermoproteota; class Nitrososphaeria; order Nitrososphaerales; family Nitrosopumilaceae; genus Nitrosopelagicus. The sequence continues at coordinate 27,828 of JAOMDA010000006.1, forward strand.
TGGTATACTGGGTTACACCAGGATCTACTTGCAAGTCTCTAGGTGATTCAAATGTTTTTACAATTTTCCCACTTCGATTATAGAAATTTGCAAGTCCTGAAGCCAATGTACTTTTACCAGAACCAGGTGAGCCAGAAATCAATATTCCTTCTGCTTGCTCTGTTAATCTGGCCATCAATTTTTCAGAAACGTTGTATTCTTCCAATGACATTTGTTTGATTGGATGAACAATTGTAATCTCTAATAATTCAGAAAATGGTGGTCTGGTAATGGCAATTCTATAATCCCTATACTGAATAACAAGAGCCCCTGGTTTTGAGATTTCAACATTTCCCAACATTTCATCATCAACTGCAGTAAGAATTTGGGATGTGATTAATTCAAGATAATCTCTTTGTAGTGTTTTATTGCCTATTTGGACAAGTTCAAAATTTCCTGGCTTTCCTTTTTTGCCTAAAGGTTTTTGATTTTCTTTTAGATGTATGCTCATAGTTGTTGGATCAAAGAATTTCAAAAATTCCAAGCCATTAGATTTTTGATCATCAATTAATTCTGATTCAAAATTTTGAGCCTCAGTCATAATTGTAGTTTGTTGATGGTTTTATTATGTCATTCTTAACGAATTGATTAATTATTAAGAAACTTATCAATAGTCATGGAACACGGAGAATTAATTGGTCAGTAAACTAGATGAAATTACAGAGCGAGTCAAATCATGCCAAAAGTGTGATTTATGTCAAACTAGAACTAACGCAGTTCCTGGAAAAGGAAACCCAAATGCTGAGATAATTCTTGTTGGTGAGGCGCCTGGTAGAAATGAGGATAAAAAAGGTGAGCCATTTGTAGGTTCTGCTGGAAAAAGACTAGATGAAATTCTTTTGGATGCAGGAATTAACAGAGATGACGTATACATTACAAATATTGTAAAGTGTAGACCACCTAGCAATAGGATTCCAGCAAAAAATGAAGAAGAATCATGCCTAGATTACATTAATGAAGAAATTTCGATTATTAATCCAAAAATTGTGTGTGTAATGGGAAATACTGCGTTCAACACACTTCTGGGTGGAAAAGAAATTAGTAAAAATCATGGGAATTTTGTAGAAAAGGATGGTAGAACATACTTTGTCAGTTACCATCCTGCTGCGACAATTTATAATCAGAAACTTATTGATGAATTAAAAGCAGATTTTAAGAAATTGGCTGAATTTTTAGGGGATAATAATAAGGAAAAACTATACGAAGAAAGACGATGTGATTTCTGTATGGCAAAGACAAAACATGAAGTGTTAGTTATACCAAAAATAGTCACAAAGAAACGAAGGTGGTTATACAAATGTAGAGAATGTAATCATGAAAGATGGCTTATTCCATACAGAACAGTTGCCGAAAGCTTGTATTGAATAATTTATAGTTCTAGACCAAATGAATTGGCAAAATCATAGAACTTTTGATATTCTGATAAAAACATAATTCCTTTTTCAGTTATGACATAGCAATTTCTGCCATCATATTCAATCTTAGTAATAAGACCTGAACCAATCAAATTACTTGTAAGTGAAATTAATCTATCATGAGAAAGATTTGCCTTTTGTGTTAGTCTGGAAATAATCAGACCTTGAGTTCCTGCATCTTGCATATTGTCAAGTACTTGGGCCATAATCTGCATATTTGTTCTGTACTTCAATTCTGCATGTCCTCCATATCAACAAGTAAACCTGACCACAAGTAATCAGAAGTCTGTTTTTCATCTTGTTGAATTCTAGATTCTTGTAATAATTTACTCATGCAATTGCACCCCAAACGGTTGTTGCCAAATAATGTGTATTTAGACATGAATGACCTTCACTTTTTGCACAGCTGATTAGTTTACTATCACAACTTAGAAGTGTGGCATTATGAATAATTGAAAATGCCAAAATCTGGTTATCTGGTTCATGAAGGCTTAGACTGTATTTACTTAGTAGATCATTTGCTAGTAAAATTGTATCATTAGAATGTGCTACAATCTTTACATTGGTGTGTAATTTATCCTGCAATTTATTGAGAATTTGTTCCAAGGTTAATTCAGGATCAATTAATTGGATTTGATTTTTTATCTCCCACAAAACAGTTTTGCTTAGTAAAATCTTTGAATCTGAGAAATTTACATGTGTGCTAATACAGTCAAGGTAATTTGGATTTTCAAGAATTTTTCTTATCACACATGTATCTAATGTATATGTAGTTTGTTCCTGCTTTTCTACATAAAGTATTGTATTTCTCATCATAAAGCCTATTATGTTGTAGAATATAAGTATAGTGAGTGAAAGGTTCATTTTTTTCACATAATACCCTATTTTAGATCGATATAATAGATTATGTTAATTTTAATACAAGTTATTTACACATAAAGTGTGCCTACAAAAGATTGGAATCGTATGAGTTCAGGTAATAGAATAGTTAGATTAAGTCCTGATCATCAGAGGAAAATCAACCAGTTAGTTGAAGCAAATCCGGATAGATTTAGAGATGCTGATGATTTTATCTTTAGAGCAATTGATGTATTTCTGGCATGGGAAAAAAACCCAGTCAAAGTAATAGACAAATTAACTGATATGGAACCAACAATGCTTCAATTTACATTCATGCAAAGTATGATGGAGCCTGCTGTACTAAAACAAATCTATCCTGGATATCCTGAAAAGTATGGAAATGCATGGAACGAATTTCTAAATTCAATACCTGCCACAAATAAAACTGCAAATGAATCAGAAATAACCCACCAAACTTTTGAAACAGATAATGAATTTGAAAGTATTCAAATCAATTTAGATGCAACAAGAGAATTTATCAAACAAATCAATTTCAATGAAATTTCAAAAGAAGGATATGATGATATTGAGTTTGATGGCTGGCCATTACTTTTTACACATTATAGTAGACTCTTACCAGTAAAGATTGCAATCTCCCTTCTTGGTAACATGATGAGAGAGCAAAAATCACCAGTAATAAATTTCAATGATTTTAGAGCAAGAGCATATGAACTTGCAGAAGAAATTTCAAAAAAGCTTACTGTATATGAAAAAGAAAATAAGAAAACAAGAGATGAGAAAATTTCCACAGGGTTACCAAGACCTTCCATAATGAATGAAATTACAGCAAAACAAGCATTGGCAGAACAAAGATACAAGGATAGATATTTTGGAAAACTAAAGAAAAGTCAAGATACAGGAGAAACAACTTTTGAAGGTGCGCTTATGGCACTAGGTATAATTAAGATATTTGCAAAAAAGAAAGATGCACTAATCACACTAACTGATTTGGGTAAGAAATTATATCTCTTGGATAACCCAATAATTAATGGAATGAACTTTCCAGCATTCTCAAATGAAGAACGAGAATTTTTAGTGACAAAAATAATTCCAAATAGACCGTTAGAAACAAAGCTGATCAAGGCTGCAACAGAAATTATAACATATGAGGATGCACTATCATCAGATATTACAGATGCACTTGATACAGAGTTTGAGAGTACACTGAGAAATTTTGTCAAATCATCAAATGATAAAAAATTCACTGATAAAATTCAGAGAGATATAATTGATAAAACAAATGAAATAAAACAAAATAATGAGGGTAAGCAGACACCTGTAGAAGCTTGTAGAATTGCCACCATGGGAAGATTAACGGAACTAGGCGTAGTTTCTTGGGATATTAATAAAGAAGGAAAATCAGAATATGAAATTGCTGACAAAGAACTAGCCACAGCAATTAAAAAACTATAGAAAATTCGCTTTTCTGTTATTACTTGTTGTCAAATACACGATATTCACCAATAATAGAAGAGCATTTTTGACAAATGTATTGTCCCCTTTCAACTAGAATTAATCCATCCGCAATTTGCTCATTTGGTGTTTCTTCTATCTGATATTTTGGAGGACCGTCAAACTCGGATTCACATTTATTGCAAAAATGTTTATGCATGTCTTTTTCTGTAAGTTTTCCAACAGGTGCGAGAAAGCACTTATCGATATTTGGAACCAATTTTGATTTAGCTGCAAGTTCTTCAGATAATTCTGCAATTACATAACCACCAGAACCTTCTAGTTTTAATTCAGCCAATTCATAATATCTTAAAATTCTAAGAAATAAAGTGTTACTTAGTCCTCATCTAATTCTTCATTCTTTTCTTTTTTGTGGTACAAAATCCACTCATGTTTTTTGTATAATGGTTCCATTACGTTATTTCACAAGTTCAACGATCATTAATATGGTGATAAATAATGTTTGTCAAATTAGTCATTTATGCCATATTATTAAAAAATCTCCGTTTCTAACAGCATTCACTAAATATTGTAAACACTCAGTATTGGTATGGAGAATGCATTAGATAGTAAAAAAACACTGATTGTGGGTCTGCTTTTAATGCTCGGAATTACTGTCATGGGTGGGTTTATCATGACCACGTTTATGGGTGCAAAATAATAATTAGAATCCTTCAGGTGGTTTCTGTACAAATACATTACAAACCAATGCATCAGTTTTTTCATCTCTATACTGAACATTACATGAAACAAATTTTCCTTTCAAGGCTTGTTCTAACTCTTCTTGTGTGGTTTCCCGATATTCTGGATTTTCTGGATTATCAATTTTTCCAATGATTATTTTCTCAATTCTGCTATATTGTTCTTGATTATCCTTTCTGTAATGTGTAACATCAAGTTCAAATGCATTGCCAGCAATACATCTTACGACTGGACCTCCAATGCCATCACCCATGTTAATTTTCCTTGGGTAAAACTGAAGAGTGATGAGAGATAATTTTCCACAATTCTCCGTTTCTACCATACACAAATGAAAATCTGGCAGTAATTGTTTCGTTTGGTAAAACAAAATTGTAAAGGCCAGAGTTTACTGCAACTGTATCCCAAGCATATGGATTCTCTGATACGATTTCAACTGAAACTGGATTCTTGAGAAGGTGTACAAAATATTCAGAAATTGCATTATGCCCAACTCTCTCTTTTGGCGAAAATGTACCCAGTAAAAGTGCCCTTTTGTCATAAAGAAGTGTAACTTGGTTTGCATCACCATTCTTTATAGTATCAACCCACTTTTGTAATAATTCAGATGTAATTGAATCAGACATTGATTTTGCAAGTTCTATTGGGTAATTATTTTTTTTGTTTGCTATTTTTTCCAGTCAGATACCCAATATTTCAAGGAGCACTTTACTAGTTCTTTTTTTGTGTGTAATCTGAGATCCCTTTTACACTTTGGGCATACTGTGTCCATTTTATTGATTTTACCATATAGTCACAAAAAAGTATATCCTAATAATCGATTTTCTTTATTCTTACATTACTTCCCTTTGTTTCAAGGTAGTGTCCAAGAAAGTTTTTCAATTGCTCGGTAAATCCTACTCCCTGTGCATTAATCATCATACCAGAAGTTTCTATCACAGACAACATTTCTGTACTCAATTCAATATTAAAAAATGCCCATCCCGCCATCATTGATGGTTCTTTAAGGACAAAACCATTCTTTACATTACATTTGTTTTCAAGGTGCACCATAGCATTTTTTACTAGAATTATCTCTTCATCATATGTTCTTGTGCTTAACTGAAATAATGGTTTCATTTTAAAATCGTATCAAAAATTAAACAGGAAGTTTGGTAATAAATAATTTGTAAGTGTCCCCAAACAGATTATACTGACTGCAATTATTACCCATTTCCACGGTATGTCAATCAATACTAGATATTTTTAGAATGCGTATTTAAGAGAATATTTCTTATAACTAACTTATACCATGAAATCTTAAATGAAGTTTGGAACTTTATCAAAGATCATAATATTGCTCGGTGTATTCATTTTAGCATATGGAATATTTTCTATGATGGGTGTATAGTATTATTCTGTTCTGTCCAAAGCAGTAAGAATCTCACGTTTTGAATCTAATGTGTACTGATCAGTAGGATCCAATTCTAATGCCTTTTCTACATATTCTAATCCTTCTTTAGATTTACCAAGTTTATGTAATACATATCCAGCGTTATTCCATGCTGTAGCATAATTTTGATTAATTGATATTGCACGCTCACTATTTTTTAACGATTCTTCATATCTGCCTAATCCACCCAATGCAAGTGCTTTATTCACAAAAGTTTTCTCATTTTTATCATCTATAGCAAGTGCTTTATCATGATATTCTAGCGCATCTTCAAATTTACCTAACAGAGATAATGCGAATCCTTTATTGTCCAATGTAAAAGCAGTTGATATTTCAATATCAGTAATAAAAAATGCATCTCCGTCAAGTATCTTATCACAGCACGCTATAGCATCTTCTAGTTTTTTCAATTTAATTAAACAAACACTTTTGTGAAGTAATGCATCAGCGTTTTTCTCATCTCGTGAAAGTTCCTTATCACATAAATCTAGGCATTCTTCATTTTTTTGCTGATCAGAAAGTAAATTTGCCTCATGTAAAAAATTATCACGTGACATCAGCAAATTATATGAAAACTATATGTTATATCAATTTTGACTTTTATCTGAAATTATCTTTTATCTGAGATTATCTTTTTTTACGCATTTATTGGACCAAACAGATAATGCATTCATAAAATCTTAACTAAGACAGAATTATTCTATTTTAATACTAGTTCTGCTCTGCAAATTCGAGAAGCTTGTTAGCATCAGTTCCGTCAGTTGTCCATGTTAAACATCTAACACTACCCCCCATAAAGCAAACATCTTCTGCATTTATACTGACAACTTCCTTGTTCGTATAGGATTGAATTAATTCCAAAACATACTCATCTTCTTCCAAACCATAAACTGGAACATAGATGTAATTTTCAGTTACAAGAGAGTTAAGATAATATCCGCATGCAGATGGCCAACCTTTCCATAATCCTTCTTGAAACACATATGGTATTTCAATTATTTCAATATCCGATAATGATTTTTCAAGTTCTATCAAAACTTGAGTTCGAAATGGCTCGTTGTATTCATTAACTAGTAATCGATCATACTCAACCCACATTACCATTCCATCAGAGTGTCCAGTAATGTCACCTTCTTCTTCAGGCAGATATGCAATTTCAGTTACCTCCAGTAATTCTTTTAGCATTTGATCAATTTCATCTTGAGAGTATTGTGGATTATCTGCAAAAACTCTCACAGAAGTTATTGCCTTATCTTGTCCATTAAAAACAAGATTACCTCCATCTAGAATTAAATCTGTTTTTTTACTCGTTAATTCTCTTGCAGAAAACCAATCTTCATAACTTTCATCAATCCAATCGGATTCATCGACGGATAGATATTGAGGTCTATACTCAAACTTGACTTCAGTAGTTGTATTCACTGTTCCAAAATCACGAATCCATATGTCTGCAACGTTAGATGTCACCAATACCTCATCTGGTACTCTACCTTCAAAATATCCGATAGTTGCTTTATCTGCTAAAAGAATTACATCATCTTTTCCATACATAGCATTTACTGCCATTACATCATAATCGATGACCTCTTGAAATACTTCTTTGTAATATTTTTCGTGTATAGATGGTGCAACCATTACAATCAATGAGTTGGAATTTTCTGTAATTGGTTCAGATAGATTTTCAGAGTGATCCATATCATTTTGTGGCAGCATTGTGCCAAAAATTACTGTGATTGATATTCCGACTACCACCAATCCAATTATACTGGTATAATCTAATTTCATCTAATTCAGAAATTAACGCCCGAAATATATTTTCATAATTCGTGTCTAAACTAGAAAACTATTTTGAAAACGAATCCGTAATAAAGCTGAAAGATGGACTGGATCCGAAGGGATTTGAACCCTTGACCTCCGCAGTGTGAGTGCGGCATCCAAACCAAGCTAGACGACGGATCCAAGATAAATTTGAAAATGTATTATTTAGACGTTAAAATACAGTGAAAAGATATACTAACTCTATCAAATCATAAAAAACATGGGAAGTGAATGCGAGCACTTTGGGCAGGCAAAAGATGTGGATGCAAACACAAAAGGTTGCGAAGAATGTGAAAAAGAAAAAACTCCATGGGTTGCAATTAGAATGTGTCTTACATGTGGGCATGTAGGATGCTGTGATTCATCAACTGGTAGACATGCGACAAAACACCATGAAGAAACTGGACATCCAGTAATGATTGCCCTACCGACAAAGTCATGGCGATGGTGCTACATTCACAAGGATTACTATTAGGATTGAAAATGAAAAGTACTGAAAATGGAAAATGGAGTTTGAGTGATTTAGTTAAAAATCCATCAAAGCAAGTATTCGATAAAAAAATTAAAGAGATTGAAAAAAAATCCACGCAGTTTGAAAAGCAAAAAAAGATGCTAAATTCATCCATCACTGGATCAAAATTTCTTAAAATGTTACATCAAATTGAAGACATAACCGAAAAATCTAGCCATATTGGTGGGTATGCATCACTCAAGTATTCAGAAGATACACAATCAGATGAGGCAACTGCACTTCTAACAAAAATATCACAGTTTGGATCAAGGATTGAAAATCAGATATTATTTTTTGATTTATGGTGGAAGAAACAAGTAGATGATAAAAATGCAAAGCGACTCATGAAAAATGCAGGAGAACTTACAGATTATCTAAGATACAAGCGCTTAATGTCAAAATATTCACTGACTGAGCCAGAAGAAAGAATAATCAACACACTAGATGTTACTGGTATATCTGCACTGATCAAATTATATGATAAAATTACAAATGCGTTTACCTACACGATTAAGATTAACGGTAAGAAAAAAACAATGGGACGTGAGGAACTTACAACATATGTTCGAAACAAAAATGCAAAGATCAGAGAAGCAGCCTACAAGGCGTTACTAACAAAATATCAGAAAAACAAAGGTGTGGTAGGAGAAATCTATCAAAATATTGTTCTGAACTGGAAAAATGAAGGAATTGGAATGAGGAAATTTTCATCCCCAATATCAATTCAAAATGTTGGTAATGACATAGATGACAAAACAGTTGAATCATTATTGCAAGTTTGCAAAAAAAATGCACCGGTGTTTCAGAAATATTTTTCAAAGAAAGCAAAAATGGTTGGAATGAAAAAACTTAGACGATATGATTTATACGCACCAACAAAAAGTACGATAAAAGAAAAAAATTACTCTTATGATAATGCAGTAAAACTTGTTCTTGACTCGCTTGCCAAATTTAGTCCAAAGATCTCTGAATTTGCCTCACATGTATTCAATGAAAACCATGTTGATCATTCCATTAGACCTGGTAAACGGGATGGTGCATTTTGTAGTACTCCATTACCATACATAACACCATTTGTTCTCATTAACTACACTGGAAAATCCCGAGATGTCTTCACATTAGCACATGAAATAGGACATGCTGTACATAGCATTGCAGCATCAGACAAATCTATTCTAGTATCTGATGCATCATTACCACTTGCAGAAACTGCATCCACATACTCTGAACTCTTACTTTATGATAATATTTCTGACTCTATCAATGATTATGAGAAAAAATCAATGTTAGCTGAAAAAATTGATGACTTTTATGCAACAATTTGTCGTCAATCATTTTTTACAATATTTGAAATGGATGCACATCAACAAATTGCAAATTCTACAACTGTCGATGAACTATCAAATACATATCTTACAAATCTCAAGACACAGTTTGGAAATTCAATTGATATCTCAGATGACTTTGGGGTAGAATGGAGTTATATTCCTCATTTTTACCACAGTCCATTTTACTGCTATTCATATGCATTTGGAAACCTTCTTTCTCTATCTCTTTTCCAAACTTACAAAAAAGAAGGTGATAGTTTTGCCTCAACGTATATTGACATTCTTGCAGCAGGTGGTTCCAAAAAACCTGAATTATTACTCAAAGAACATGGATTTGACATTAGTAAAACAAAATTCTGGCAAGATGGATTTGATTACATCAAAAATCAAGTAAATACACTTTCTAAATTATAGATAATAAAATGGGGCTGACAGTCAGAGCCATCCGACTGCCAGCTTGTTCCCCAACGGTTTGAATCGATGTCAATTTTTGATAAATTCTATTTGGATTTAAACGTTTGATTGTTCATAGTAAAACTAATAATCCAAAATTTTTTCTCAAACATTATGTTAAAGATGGTTTTTGTGATCTTTCTACTGGTCTTATCTATTGTAATAATACCACCTGCATTAGCACAAGAATTTAAGAATCCCTCATTTTCAGAAAATCTTGTTGTTGCATATAATCATCAATTAAGGATGGGTGATGATACTGGATCGATAATGATGGTCAAAACATCAGGTGATGTTGAAGTTTCAGTTGGATTACAAAGTTCAAGTAATGATGAATTCAAATTTTCCAATAGCACAATAGAAACGTTAAGACAGGAACCAATACTAAATTCAATTGTTTTTACAAATAAAGAAGAAATTGATCATAAGGGAAATTTAATTGGATGTGTTCCCGGTGTTAAAAGTGGTAATCAGTGTATATTGATTAATCTGGATTTTCAAGAAATTAAAAAATTCATAACAGATGAGGACAAAAAGGAAAGTGATGGTAATGTAAAAAAAGTTCAATTAGAAACAAAAAAAATTGGTGAATCTCTAATTAATGACATTAATCAAGCTTTTAATTCTGATGCCAAATTTCATTCAGTCTATATTCAGCCAGGAAAAGATAATGTAGATGATGAGAGAGTGATTGAAGGTACAGTATCTGCTGTATATATAATGCCAAAACAATCCTCAACTGAATTATTTAAAAAAATTTCACAGTCATTTATATCAAATAAAATATCTGGTGCTGGTGGTTTTTATGATATAGCTAAAGAGTTAGCAAGTGATAGCACATATGATATACCGATATATGAAGGACAGATTGCAGGTCCATCTGTTACTAAATCAACTGTTGCAATGACAATATTTCTAGATGATGATAAGGAACGTTACATGCTAAATGTTTCAACAAAATATATCAATACTATTAATAGCATAGGAAACATTTGGCCATTAGACCCTCTTTCCATAAAAGAATTAAACCGTTCCGATTACTTTGATAATGAATTTACTCCTCTAAATTCAATCTTAGATGTACTTGTGTTCACAGATGAAGAGGAACCAATGAAAATTACGTCTGCAAACAGTCATGTTATTAAAAAAATCTCATCAATTGAAGATATAACTAAAAAAGGATGGTTTTTTGAGAAATCCCATGGAAACTTTGTAGCTGGCAAATTTCTTTTTGGAGATAGTAAATCAGTCTCAAGTAATGAATTAAAATTCAGTATATCACCATGGGATGAAACAAGTCCAGTTACGATTCAATCAAGTGTGTTAGAAAAATCTGATGAACCATACAAACAAGATAAAGTTACTGAGGAAGAAATTGTGCAAGACAAGGCGAATGAACAGTCACAATACGCAATTTTAGCAGTAATTATTGTAGTTGCTATAGCTGCCGCAATTTACTATATGAAAGGATACAAATCAAAACACTAGATAATTAACACTGCTGCTGCAAACACTGTAGTCCATTTGCCATTTTTTTCGCCTTTTGCAGTTTGTGTAATATTCTGTGTTTTGTAAATTTTGCCAGAAATATTCCACTGTTGTCGCTTCTCATCCCAACTCTTGTCAGGATCAAAGTCAATACCCAAAGATGATGCAAGCATTTGTGCTGCAATATCTTCTGCATATTCACCTGCAACCTTTTCATTTTGACCAAATGCATCATATTCAGAAAGATACCCATATTTTTTACGGTCTTTTGGCTGTGCTATTCCAACTGATGCAGAAATCAGTCTATGTGGTTCATTTGTTTGGTTCTTGGAATAAATTGTGAAAAGAATCTGTCCTGGTTGTATCAATTTCAAACCTTCCTTTCTTGATACTAGTTTTGCCATTGGTGGGAATATACTTGAGATAAGTACAATATTTGTACCCTCAATTCCAGCATCTCTCAATGCATACTCAAAGCTTGTAAGCTTATCTTCATGAACTCCAATTCCTTTTGTAAGAAATAATTTCTTTGCAACTAAATCAAGCATTGCAAGGAATTTCTATATCAACAATTTATAGTTTATAATTCGGTTCTAAATATGCTTTAATGACTCGACAATTTGCATGCCATGATTTTTTGCATCAATTTCTCGGAAAACACTTCTAACAATTCCTTTTTTATCAATTACAAAAGTGGAACGTTTTGCCAATCCGACCATATTTAGGCCGGCATATTTCTTACACACTGTTTTGCCAGTATCACTAAGATGTGTATAAGGAATTTTATATTCACCGACAAATTTTGCTTGTGATTCTATAGTATCAATTGAAATTGCAAAAATCACTCCATCTGCAGATTCAATCTGAGGAAAAACAGAGATTACACTTTCTGCCATCTCGAAGACTTTTTTTGATGGGCATGCAAAAAGATGATTCTTTGGATAAAAACATAATACAATATTTTTCTTATCTTTGTATGATTCTAAGCTTATCTTAGAACCATCGTGTGCAGTAAGTTCAAAATTTTCTGCTGTATCACCTTGCTGTATTGTCATGATTGTAATTGTGGAATAGCTTATTTAACGAATACCCTCAAAGCGTTACATGGATACATCTTTTTTTGATTCAGACATGTTTGTAATTGGATACTACGTACTTACTGTTGGTAGCAGTCTACTTTTAATCAAAGAAACAAAAAAGAGAATATTCAATCTAAAAAATGGATTAAAGTCTATAAAATATGCACCAATTCCATTTGGAATTTTGACATTTTATATCTTAGTTATTTTTCCCTACGTTGATCAAATACCAATACTAAATTGGAGTTGGTTGGGGTACAACATTGCATTTGGTCCATTTGCAGATGAAGGTTTTTGGGGGATAGCACCGTTAATACCACTACTTCTTTACATGTTCCTTCACATTAACTACTTTGAAGAACGCTTTTTTAGAAAATCCAAAAAAATGGTAATTGTCTGGGCATTAATTCACATTGCAATGGGAATAAAAATTCACATGGCATTAATTCTCATACCAGTAGGTTTTGTATTCAAATATGTATATGACAAAAAAGGAGTAGACAATTCTTATGCAATGCACTTTGCAACAAATATTCTAGTTGTATGCACTCTATTTCTTTCGTTTATACTTTGAGTCCTTTCTAGGATCTACATTTCGTACCTGTGTCAAGAATAGATACGCAAACAATGCTCCAAGTCCCAAATTAATAACACCAAGAACTGTTATCATGAAATAATTAAGCGATGCCTGAAACTGACCTAACCACAAACCAAAAACTATTCCCCATAAACCAATACCAAAACAAACTGCCATGAGGATTTTTAACTTCTTTGGTTCAACATACTTAAGTTTCATTAATCGTTTGAGATTTTTGAAGTTATTAAATTGTGACTATCTTAACATTTTAAACCAACTATATTTTAAACAAATTTAGTGCCAATGTAGCTCAGCCTGGTTAGAGCAATTGATTTGTAATCAATAGGTCGAGAGTTCAAATCTCTCTATTGGCTTTTTTAATTATAGATAATGGATTTTTTTGTGTGTGTTGTATTCTACCTCATATTGAGTAATAAATCCACAATGTGGACATGAAAAAAGATCAGCTGTTGGTTGGGCGTCACGCTCAATTACCTTGCCTGATATTGACTCTATTGCTATAACATCGCCCTTTGTAATTACAGCGAAATTCCTTTGTTCCCCGATTGACTCTAAAAACTCCTTAATTGATGTAACAACTTCCTTGGTATCAACAATATCATCATCTTCTATTCCTGATAAGATAAATTCATGATATTTGAGGTTTGGAACTGCCCCAACCTGATCGGCAACATAAACTACAAGTTCATTTTGTATTGATTCTACATCATGGCAATCAACTGTTATCACAATTTACAATCAAACCATTGATATTTTAATCATCAGAATTATCTGATCGATGTTTGAGATGATCTATATTGTTACTATATAGATTATGTTGATCAGGGTTAATTGTAAATATTTTTTTGATAATATATGGGACAGTTCTTCTCTTGGGTAAAATCAAACGAAAAGGAAATTTTAGTAACGTTAGATAATTTGGCAAAAAAATCTGTTCAGATATCTGAAGAATTAGTTATCATGTTAACAGATCTTAAGATTAATGAATGTCAGAAAAAAATTCATGTTATTGAAACAGAGGCTGACAAACTAGTACGAGATATTTTTTCTGAACTAAACAGAACATTCATCACTCCTTTAGATCGTGAGGATATGCAAAGGGTTGCATCAAAAATAGATGATACAATTGATCATATTGATGGGATATCTGCAAGACTTCAAAGTTATAAAATAACTACTGCTCCTCCATATGCATTGGATATGGCAAATGAACTAGTCAAAGCAACAAAAGAAGTAGAACTAATGACAGCAAAATTACGAAATATCAAGAACCCTTCTTCAATGATCGAGCACTGCAGAAAAACAAGCGAAATTGAACACAAAGTTGATGATTTGTATTCAGCTGCTATAACCAAACTCTTTGAGAGTAATGATCCAATAGAAATCATCAAGCTGAAAGATATCTACGAAAAATTGGAAAGTGCATCAGACAGATGTGTAGATGTTGCTGATGTTGTTGAGGATATAGTTCTAAAATATACTTAGGTGGAACCATGTTAGAAATAGCAATAGCCGCCATAATCATAGCGTTAATCTTCGATTTTGTCAATGGTTTCAACGACTCTGCAAACTCGGTTGCTACAGTGATTGGAACACGTGTTTTGCGACCAATCCATGCTGTTACATTATCTGCTGCTGCTAATTTTGCGGGTCCATTCATTTTTGGAGTTGCAGTTGCCACCACTATTGCAAAAGGAATCGTCAGCCCTGATGAGATTACTGTCTACATGATTATTGGTGGTTTGGCTGGTGCAATTACTTGGAGTTCATTATGCACCTATTTCGGGTTACCAATCTCTAACAGCCATTCCTTGATTGGTGGAATAATGGGTGCTGGAATTGCTGGATTAGGCTTTGAGCAGCTTGTTTTGGGTGGACTAACAAAAGTTTTTGCAGGAATAATAATTGCGCCAATAGGTGGTATGATTTTCGGTATTGCTTTAGCAGGAGTGATAATTTGGATATTTGCTAGACGTAGACCTGCAATAGTTAACAGAACGTTTGGTAGATTACAAATAATATCTTCTGCATGGTTTGCACTTACACATGGAGCAAATGATGGGCAAAAAACCATGGGAATAATTGTTCTTATCTTGTTTTCAGCGGATCTTATTTCGGAAATTCATATGCCGCTTTGGGTAATATTTGCTGCAGCTGGTGCAATGGGTCTAGGTACATTCTTTGGTGGATACAAAGTTATCAAAACACTTGGTGTCAAAGTCACCAGATTAAAACCATATCAAGGATTTGCGGCTGAAACCGGTGGTGGACTGATGTTAGCTGTTTTTGCAATATTGGGAATTCCAGCAAGTACAACTCATGCAATAACAGGCACAATAATGGGAGCTGGTGCAGCACGAAGAAAACGTGCAGTTCGCTGGAAAGTTAGCAGACAAATAATATTTTCTTGGGTAATCACAATACCAGGAGCTGCCGGACTTGGTATAGCATTTACTTACATAATTCACTTATTTGTTTAGGAATTATGATTTATTTGAAATGAAAAAAGTACTTTTTGCTTGTGTAGAAAATGCAGGACGGAGTCAAATGGCAGAGGGATTTTTCAAAAAACTTGCTCCAGATGGTTATCAAGGAATTAGTGCTGGTACAAAACCTGTCTCAGAAATTAATCCACTTGCTATCCAAGCAATGAAAGAAGTTGATATCGACATTTCACAGAATCAATCTAAACTAATTACAAATGAAATGATATCAGAGTCAAATTCTGTTGTAAATATGGGTTGTATGGACAAGGAATCATGTCCTGACTTATTTGTAGAAGATCTGGCTGATTGGGATATAGAAGATCCAAAAGGAAAATCCATTGAGGACATACGAAGAATTAGAGATTCCATAGAAACCAAAGTAAAGGAGTTAGTAAGTGATCTCTAAAAAATGAAAAATTCTAGTCTGGTAATTTTTGTGGCAGAACTAGTAGGGACGTTTGGATTACTCATTGCAGCCACAAGTTGCATAGTTTATGATGGAATGTTGGGTGGTGCATATGGAATTGCATTCATTGCCATCATTCATTTTGTCGGGATTGCAATTGTGGTCAACGCATTTGGTAAATACTCCATGGCACACTTTAACCCAGCTGTTACGATTGCATTTTTCATAACAAGACATACGAAAGTAAGGCAACTTCCGGTGTATTTCACGGCACAGGCAATTGGTGCATTTCTTGGTACTCTTTTTGTAAAGTTTGTTTTTGGAGATTATGCTTTACTTGGAACCAACACACCAAATCTAGAGTTTTCAATGCCAGAAATTATTGGGTATGAGATACTTGCAACCGCATTATTGATGGCGGTCATCTATGTTGTGGTTCATAAGAAGATTTCAAAGTTCAGTGGAATCATGATTGCTGGAATCATTGGGTTGGATGTGCTATTCGTTGGTCCAATATCTGGTGCCTCAATGAATCCAATTAGGTCATTATCACCTGCCATAGTGTCAGGTGTAACCACCGATTTATGGCTATACTGGACTACACCGTTCATTGGAAGCATAATTATGGCTGTTTTTTATAGAAAAAAATTCCAAAAATAGAATTACATTTTTACAATATCAAGAATAATTACTAATTATGGGGGAATCAGAAACATTTGGTGCAGAAGAAGGCTCTGCAGAAGATGTTGTAAAATGGATGAATGAGGAAGCTGAAAGGAGAAAGGCAAAATTTGAAGCTAGACTTTACGGTTATGTAATTTCCACTGAAAATTTTGGCAAGTTTGAAATGTTTTCATGGATGGGTGATGTAAAACTTGCAAGACATTTGATTACCAAAGCTAGTAAACGATTCAAAGCAAAAGTCATTGAGGGTGGTTACAAAACAAAAGACAAAGTTTACAGTGCAAAAAAATCTGATTATGCGATGGTTCGAAAAGGAGACAGGGTGATTGGTCACTTGCAATTTTCTGCACCAAGATTTGGTGGTGACTGGGAACTTGTGGCGGAAGAACGAAAATGACAAAGGTTGGAATTATTGGTACTGGTATGCTAGGTGAAGCAGTAGGACTGCATCTATTAGATTCAAAATATGAAGTAACAATCTACAACAGAACTAAAGACAAAGTAAAAAATTTAGTAAAACATGGTGCTATAGACGTTGACACACCAAAAGATGTTGCAGAAAAATCTGATATTGTAATAACAGTTGTAAAAGATGCAAGTGCTGTTAATGATGTATCCTTTGGCAATAATGGAATTATTCATGGTGTACATGATGAATTAGTTGTTGCTGATATGAGTACAATAAATCCAAATTCAGCAAAGGAAATATCACAAAAATTTTCTGATTCTGGAGTTTCATTTTTAGAAATTCCAGTGATGGGTGGACCAAACGTTGCAATTGATGGAAAATTAGTTATGATGATTTCAGGCAATGAGCAAACATATGAAAAATTCAGTGATGTATTTGATACAATTGCAGAAAAAACATTCTTTTTGGGAGAATCTGGTACTGCACACTCGATAAAACTTGCTATGAATCTTCAGATTGCAATGCTTGCTTTATCGTTGTCAGAGGGAATCACATTGACAAGAAAGGCTGGATTTGATCCTGAAATTTTTCTAAAAATTCTAAACTCTACATATTTCAAGACTGGAATGAGTGAAAAAAAGGCATACAAAATGATCAAAGATAATTTCGAACCAACATTCACTCTACAAAACTTAAAAAAAGATCTAGACACTATCAATGAAGCTGCTGAATCATTTAATGCAGAATTGTCAATGTCAAAAATGGCTAGTAAGGTATACAAGAACGCTATGGACTCAGGATTTAGTGATATTGACTATACAGGAATTCTAGCATATTTAAAAAAAATCAACCAATAAAATGGAAATTATTTACACTATGAAGAAATTTTATTTCTTTTTTTCAGATAAAGTCTATAGGTAAAACCTGTCACAATCATCAACACTGCAGTAAGTCCAGACCAAAGAAAAAACTGTCCTAATTCGGAATCTGCCATACTATTAGCTAAAAAAACAACTAGATAAATTCATCATGAAAAAATAAAATCATGGATGTACCAATAGAAGAACTGCTAAAATCAGGACAGACACTACTAAACACAGGAAATCCAAAGGAGGCGATGATAATGTATGAAAAAGTTCTTGAAATTTCTCCAAACCATATTGATTCATTAATAAAAAAAGGAAACATTTTGGGTAAACTAGGAAAATATGATAATGCAATTATCTATTATGACCGTGTCCTAGAACAAGAAAATCAAAACATACTTGCCTTACTCAATAAGGGTCTAGCACATCATTACATTGGGCAATACGAAATAGCGTTAGATTGCTATGAACAAGTTTTGATGATAAAACCAAGAAACGTGACTGCATTATACAACAAATCCTCATCACTGATAAAATTAAACAGAATTAAGGAAGGACTAGAGGTTCTATCAGATGTAACAGAGATTGATTTTTCATTCAAGGCTAAAGCCAAATTTGATATTGATTTTACTGACATTCAAAAAAACAATGAATTTAGGAAGATAGTTCTATAATTATAGAGAGAAATGCTTAGGTTATAATGTTCACAGTGAGAATGAATGCTATTGAATGAATATGATTTTGATTTAGTTATTGTAGGAGCTGGTCCAGCTGGATCATCTGCTGCCTTTGCTGCATCAAATGAAGGTGTGTCTGTTGCATTATTAGAAAAAGAAGAGGCAGTGGCAGAAACTGTTAGAACTAGTGGAGTTACATGGATTGCAGATACAAAGGAATTTGGAATTCCAGAATCATGTTATAATCCAATTTCAAATTATTCATTCTGTTCCCCAACAAAAAGTGTAACAATTAGCGATAACAAACCAAAGGCGGCAGTATTAGACGTCCGAAAAACATATCGACATCTTGCAGAACAAGCACAAAATTCTGGAGCAAAACTATTTCTCAACACAAACGTTACAGAAATAGCAACTGATAACAACAACAGACCAATTGGTGTTATTGCAAAAGTTTCCGAAAGCCAAGTCAAGTTCAATGCAAAGATGGTAATTGATTGTAGTGGATTTCAATCAGTTGTTGTAAAATCACTTGGATTAGCAGAACAGTGGAGCCGATTTGGTGCAGGTGCAGAATACGAAGTAAAGGTAGAAAATGTACAAAGTGACACATGGTGGTTAATGGTAGGAGAAGAATATTCTCCTGCAGGATATGCATGGATTTTTCCTGTTTCTAAAGATACAGTACGTATTGGGGTTGGTGTTGGTAAACCAGAATCAGATGTTGATCCTACAGAAAGATTAGACAAGTTAATTGAAGAGAAGAAAGGTCCGATTAAGGATCTTGGAAATATTACAAAAATTGAATTTCATTATGGTCTAATTCCTAATGATGGTCTTTCAAGAAAAACTGTATATGATAATCTGATTCTAGTAGGTGACTCTGCAGGTCAGGCAAATCCACTCGTGCTTGAAGGAATCAGATATGCGATAAGATTTGGGCGTGTTGCAGGAAGAACAGCAGCAGAGGCAATAAAATCTGGAGACACTACACAAAAATCACTTGAGGGATATGAAAAAATTTGGAAAAAGGCAATTGAGTCAAAAATCAAATCAGCATCTAAAATTCAAAGTAGGTGGATAGGACTAACAGATGAGGAGTGGGAAAAAGAACTTGAAGTAATCAGTGAACTTTCTGCCGATGAATTTTTAGATTTTATTCGTGCAGATTTTAGCGTTTCAAGTATTGTACGACTTGCAACACATCATCCAAAACTTGCAGTAAGGCAATTATTTAATATTGTAAAGGGATCATGATGGACAAAACTGCAAAGTATTTTGATCATTGGGCAAATATTGGAAGGTCAGAGGACATGGAAAAAGGACATGGAACTACTGTAAACAAATTTTTAGATAAAATATCATTTGAAAAGAAATTTTCGTTTTTAGATATTGGCTGTGGAAATGGTTGGGTAGTAAAGAAGATGTCACAATTGGATACTTGTACAAAGGCAGTTGGTATTGATAAGAGTAAAAATATGATAAGGAATGCTAAAAAAACAAAAATTTCAGTCAAGGAGCAATACTACACTACAGATCTAGAGACGTGTAAATTTTCTACAAAATTCGATGTAATTTTTTCAATGGAGTCATTATATTATTCAGTTCCAATGGAACCTGCATTACATAAGGTGTATAAATTACTGAAAAATGGTGGAGTTTTTTATTGTGGTACTGACTTTTACAAAGATAATCATCTTACAACACGCTGGATTAAAGATATGAAAATACCAATGGACTTGCGTTCAGAATCAGAATGGAAAAAAATGTTCAAGGAAGTAGGTTTCAAAACAAAAACAAAACATGTTACTGATCTGAATAATAAGGCTAAATGGAAAAGAGAGTTTGGAACATTATTTTTAATTGGAATTAAGTAATTGACTTCTCCTCTCTTTGAGTTTTTGCCTTAATTACAAAGATTACTGCAGCACCTAAGATCAATATCACTATTATTAAAATAAAAGAATAGTCATTTTGATTTGATTTTGATAATGATGTAGTAATTTCTACGCTTGGAAGAACTGTTATTGTGTCAGAAACTAGAAAACTGGTTGAATATTCAAATGGTCTTAAGACATCATCAGATGCAGCAAAAACTTTGAGCGTATTTGCACCTGTATTAAGATTTGATAAAATTTCTTCATCTAACGAAACTATTGATTTATTGTTATCAACTGGTACTTTTCCTTCAGAAATTATATCCCCACGTGAATTAGAGATAAAATAGTAAATTTCAGATGAATCTGCTGTTATTATTGGAATCTCCGTGTCAAAATCACTTGGTAACAATTCATCAATTTCTATTGAAACAATTTTAGGAAACTCAATATGTTCAAATCCATTCCATTTTCCAGGTGGAAATGGATAATCTCCATAGTCAAATGATTTAACCACTATAGTTCTAGATTCTGGTGAATATCTATCAAGGTAAAATGGTCCATTGCTTATTATTGCATGATCATTTTCAAGAATCCAATCAATCGATTGTTGATATCGATTATCATAATATTGAATATTGGTTTCAAATTGATCTAGTGCCACAGGAATGTACTTGTTTTCTTTGTAATCTTCAAGAATATCTTGGATAATTTTTGCATCTTGAGGTACAATCAGTGAAAGCCAGCTAATGTTCTTTGTTATTGCATCAGAGCGTGAAAATGATACTTTTCCATCAATGACAGATTTTTCCATTGCAGTCATAATTTCCCAAGGTGTTGTACTCCAAATACCAGCCCATGATGCAATCTGATCTTGATCAAAATGCCAGTAATCGGTGTATACTTCTATTGTATTTGCATCTACAACCCTAAATCCAACCAATGAATTTACATTCTGAACTGCTTGAGGTGAGAAACTAGAATCATATGTTTTATCGTTTACCCCTTTTTCAGAACCCCACTCAGAAAGAAAATAGATTGAATACAAAACATCATTCATGTCCATCATTTGTCCATTATGCCACTGACTAAAATTAAGATCAAAAGTTACTTTACTAATTGCTGTTGAGTCAGTTTCAACTTTTTCCCATCTTTGAATTTCTGTATTCCAAATTATGGCGTCATTATGTACAGGTACTGAATAATGTAAACCATTGGTTTCAATATCCCATGTAGTTCGTAGTGGAAAAATCTCACCAGTAAATGGATGCCCATACATACCAGGATCAGAAAGTATTGTCCAAATCTGATTACTGTATATATCACCTAATCCAGCTATAGGATTCCATGCACCTTGATAGATTTGTTTTACACCAATAACCAAAGAATTATCTTCCGAATCTGCATTTATTGGTGTAAATCTGCTTGGTACACCTGCACCAAGTGCATTAATTACTCCAGTGACATTTTCGTTTGCAACATATTGATCAACTTTACTAGCAAGAAAAATTCTGACTGATTCATTAACACCTTCCTTTGTTGCGTTTTTGATTAGTGAGGTTCTCTCTTCTGATGTTTCAAAATTTCCAGAATAAATGTTCTGTGTAACAGTGTCCAAATAATCATTTTGGTAGTTCCAATAAGTTGGCGTATTATTTCCAGGCATATTAGAAAACCATGGCGCATACATCTGTGCTAATGAAATAGAATCATATCTTGAGAATCCAGTACTGCTCCATGCTTCAGTGTATAAATTCCACTTCTGCTCACTTGGATCAGATCCATATACAATCACATATGCTTTATTCAAATCTCCAAAGTCCTTTTTCACAAGAAATCCAAATGATTCTAGTTCAGATGATATAATTTCGCCAATTGATTTTCTAACTGGATCATCACTTCGAATAAAAATTGTAATTTCTATAGGTATATTATTGAAATTCCATACACCATCAATTTTTTTTGCTCCTGATTTTTCTAATTGTTCAGAGATAATCTGTTCTGCAAGAACAGGATTATACGTAAACTGAAATGATTCTGTGACATCTAGTATTCCAAGATAGTCAGCAGAAAATATGCCATAATTTGAAATCATTGTAGAGCCAAATCCACCTAAGAGTTCATTAACAATGAGATTTCTATCAATAAGATAATTCAATGCAAATCTTACTTCCCTAATAGAAAATGGATTAAATTTTCCAGAGTCTGTAGGATTTGTAAGAATACTGTAATAACTACCAGTAGAATCAAAAACCTGTAAATTATTTCTTGAATCGAAATCTTCTAATCTATCTGATGGAACCCTAAAATAATATAGATCAAGATTTCCATTTCTAACCTCTTGAAGTGCAGTATTTTCATCAAGATATTGTATGAATTTAACTTCATCAACTAATGTTCCTTTATCAGCAAATGAAGATGGAAATACAAAAAGTAAAACCATAATAACAAAAAGAAGTTTAAATTTGATCAATTCTTCTAACACCAACTAAACAAATGATGGATTTTAGGCTTTTAATATTAACCAAATTTAGTAGATTTGGCATGAATAGTGGTAAACTCAAGGCAGCATTTACCGCAATCACAGATGGTTATCCAATAGAGGAAGTTTCAGAGTGTTTGGATTGGAAAGATTTTGAAGGATTGGTATGCCAAATTTTACTTGAAAATGGATTTCAAGTAGAAAAGAATGTGATTTTAACAAAACCAAGAATGGAAATTGACGTTATAGGAATAAAACTCGATATTGTAATACTAATTGATTGTAAACATTGGAAAAGAATGAGTAATTCTGCTCTTAATGAGATTGTAAGAAAACAGGTTAATAGGGTAAAGAGGTACGCCGATGAAATTAGTGATATTATGACAATTCCAGTTATAGTAACACTACATCAAGAACAAGTTTCTTTCATTAACAAAGTTCCAATAGTTCCAATCATGCAATTATCGTCATTTCTAGATGAATTGTATGGTAATTTAGAACAGATTAAAACTATAGAAAAATAGAAAGTGCAAACAACCCAGCGTCTGCAAGCAAAAAGACCTTTGTTATATTCATTGATTTATTCATGCATTTAAGATAGTCAGCATAGATATCAGAACCCATCACCTTAACTTTGGATTGGTTTTCCAGAATTTCAAAACTACATTCATTCATTTGATTTTCTGCCTTTTGTGCCAATTCTAAATACCAGTTAGCAAGTTGTGTTGGTTTTGATATCATACCTAATTGAAAATAACCATTTTTGTTTCTTGCACCATCAGCAGTAAAATGTGTATCAGATGTACATATCTCAATTAATTCATATCCAATGTTTGCAAAATGTTTTACAATCTGTTCTCTAACTCCGTTTTCCATGTTGTTTGCATCAGCCCAACCAACGAAATATTTTTTCTCATTAATCTCTAAACATAAAATTGCAATTCCACCCATGGCTATATCTGCCTTCTTTATGTTCATATCATTCGAATTCTGATAGCCAAACTTGAAGGGGTAACTTTGTTTTGTTTTTAATGTATCTAAAGTTGATTTTGCTGCAATTAACAAGTCCTCAGAATCTTCTTTAGAAATTTCATCTCCCATTGCATTATGCGTATCTACAATCATGACTTGCTCAAAGTTTCTATTTTTTGCAAATTGCTCAATCTGAGTTCTTACCTCCATTGTCAAGTCTTCCATTCCATGTGGAGATAGAGACAAAAATAGTAGCGCTGTCTTGTCAAAGAGTAAGCCAGCAGCTCGTGCATTATTAATTTTAACACTCACTGGCTCTGTACATCCAACACCGTTTCTTAGAACATGACTATCTGATATGCTAGTGAGATAATTGCTTACTTCCTCTTGACTTGGGAGATTTAGATCATGATTGGATATACTATGCATGACCATAGCTGTAGAATCCATATTCTTGTAAATTAAATATGGAATGTTACTTCCCCCAACTGGATGAAATGGTCCAGGATGAATATCTGGTAAGACCATACTGAATCTTACTTGTTTATCATTTGATTGAAATTTGATTTGAGTAGTTGATACAGTTGAAGTTTTTGATTTTCGTTCAATAATTTGCTCCATTTCGCTTGGATCATTTTTTGATGCGGATGTAACATATGCTTGAATTAATTCATGTGTACTATCAACTGCAGGTCTACCTGCTCTATCTGTAAAATAACTCCAGCCAGTTGCTAGTCCTAAAAATGCGGCACCAAACAACAATGCCATCGGATTAGTCAAAGAGTCAAACCACATTGTAGGAGGAATTAGAACTAGATACATTGCCAATGGTTGAATGAATGCAACCCCCCATGCTTTTTTCAAACTTGCACCAAGAATAGTTGTGAATATTCCAATTCTAAAACTAGCAAAAACAAACATACCTATTGTGACATAAAATAAATCAAGATTATCTTTGGCAAATAGCATCATAGCGCCAAATCCTATAAGTGTACTTACAAAAAATAATCCATTCCCAAATAATGAAACATGTAATGATTTTGAGTATTCCTTATGTCTAGAAAATAAAATATCTAGAAACTGTGTTCCTACAAGAACTCCGATTACACTAAGTACTGGAAAAATAACATCAGATATGTTTAGATATGTCAAAGATACAAATGCTGCCATTATTCCTGCAACGGCAACTGAAATTACCAATGAGATGTAATGTGATGAGGGGTTAAGTAGCGTTAATGAATATCGCTTCTGAATTTTACTAACGTCATCTTGTTCAGACATTTAGAATCATGGTATAAAAGCTAAATCTAGAAACCAAGACACTGCAATTATACTAATTGGAATAACTATAACAATTTTTGGTGATATCTTAACTCCTTTAGTTTCATCCTCAAAGAATCTTAATAGACCAGCACTGGATGCAGGCAATGGATTACTCTTTTTATCAGCCATTAATTCGAATGCACGAAAATAAGAATAAAAACTTTTGTCTTATCTTTTGAGTTTTTCAATGGTTTCTATAAGTAAATTAATTGATTTTAAGATCAATTGCTGTTTCTCATGCGATTTTTCCTTTGTTAATTCATCTGTAAGATCAGACAATTTTTTTTCTAATTTTTCAAGTGTTGGTTTATCAGATGAAAAAGAGTTAATTTCAGATATCTTTTGATCTGGTTCACGACCACAGTTAATACATAATGCATTTCCATCCTTCATTACACGTACTCCTTTACAATATGGACAAGGTTCACTAAGAAGAGTAGCACCACCAAGTAACATATCAACTGCCTTTTTTTTAAGATCTTTTGACATAAGGATAGTTAATCGTCTTCATAAAAAAATTTAGTTACTTCAGAATTGATTAATTTCACCAAGGCTTAATAATATGTATTAACTAAGATTTTCGAACTAATGGCGGTTATTTGTAATACTTGTGGACTACCTGAAGATTTATGCGCCTGTGGAGATTTAGACAAGGATAGCAATCATATTATCATAAGATTAGAAACTAGGCGATTTAAAAAGAAGGGAACTATGATTGAGGGACTAGATCCAAAAATCAACAATCTGGAAAATGTTGCAAAAGAACTAAAAAGTAAATATGCATGTGGAGGAACTGCAAAAGAAGGATATATTTTCCTACAGGGTGATCATAGAGAAACAATCAAAGAAACTCTTGTAAATCTAGGATTTGCAGAAGATACTATCGAACTTCATTAGAAACAATTTGACATTTCTAGCAAACGTTCTTCAAACTATTGGAATTCCTTATTCAGCCTTGATCTCGATTGTTTTTGGCTTGATGATTGTATCATTTCCAATTGGTGCTTACCTGGTTTTCCATTCAGAAATTGGTGATAACATAGATTTTGGTTTTCCATTAGAAAAATTTGATCTCTTTATTGCAGGAATAAATATGCAAATTCCTTTTGAATATGATATAGGTGATGCATTTGTATTAGCTTGGTGTGTCTTTGCAATTTTATTCACAATTGCTATCATTGGACCAAAAAAGAGTTTTCTAAAATCAATTAGTGGCTTACTAATTAAAGAAAAAAGTCTTACAGACTCAAACTATCTAATAACTATAATCAAGTGGTTTTCAGTTCTTGTTGTTATTTCTGGACTGATTAATTTTGTTCAAGAAAGCTTTGGTATTGTTACAGAACCTCCAGAATCAACTAATGATTTAATACTATTTTTGGCTGTAACAATTGCACCTATTATTGAAGAACTAGGTTTTAGAGTAATACTGATTGGAATTCCGTTATTTTTAATATATTCATTCAAAACATCAATTCGGTCATTCTTTAATGTATTATGGCATCCTCATCAGAATTTACACATAGTAAATAATAAAAAAGCAATCCTGCTAATTACTTTAGTTGGAATATTTTTTGGTGCAGCGCATATAATTTCTGGTGAACCATGGAGTTCTGGAAAATTTGCTCAAGCCGCTGTAAGTGGAATCATAATTGGCTGGGTGTATTATAGATATGGCCTGCTAGCAGCAATATTGATTCATTGGGCAACAAATTACTTTATCTTCTCATATGTATTTGCAATTTCCGAAATTAATGGAATATCAGTTGAAAATGCAATTTCTCATACCATGGTTAACACACTTGAATTAATACTAGTTGTGACTGGAATAGTATCAATATCCATGATAATCTTGAATTTCGTTAATTCAAAAAATCAAAATGAAGTAAGTAAAACGAAAATTCTGTAGAAATGTCAATTGAAAGAATTGTGTCATTTTTACCCAGTGCAACAGAGTTAATTTTTGAGCTTGGCTATCAGGATAAGTTATTTGGTGTTACACATGAATGCCTATATCCTAAAGATGCAACACTGATACCACGTGTAATTGACAGTGTTTTTGATCCATCCAATTTATCAAGTAAACAGATTGATGGCAAGATTATCGAGTTACTATCAGAAAGAAAAGATATCTTCAAACTAAATAATGAAGAATTAAAAAATGCAAATCCAGATTTGATAATATCACAGGAGATATGTGAAGTATGTTCCGCATACACAAATCAAGTTAATGAAGCTATGAAAATCCTAGATAACAAACCAGAAATTTTAACAATGAATCCACATGACGTTGAAGGAATTTTGTTAACAATCATAGATATTTCAAAAAAAATTGGTGCTGCTGAAAAAGGTAAAGAAATTGTTAACTCACTTCGTACAAGAATTGAGCATATAAAAAATAAAAAATTTAAACATAGTCCAAAAGTTCTTGCAATAGAATGGATTGAGCCATTTTTTACAGCTGGTCATTGGATTCCTGAGATGGTAGAGTTTGTAGGTGGAAAAAACCTCATTAGTAAAAAAAGTGAACATTCAAGAAAAATGACACTTGAAGAAATAGTTAACGCTGAACCTGAAATCATAGTTTTAATGCCATGTGGATTTAATGTAGACAGAACCATTAAAGAATACAAAAATAGTTTACACAGTAATACAAAATGGAATACGTTAAGTGCTGTAAAAGAAAATAAAATTTTTGCAGTTAATGCTAATTCATTTTTTAGTAAGCCAAGTCTTAGAACAATAACTGGTATAGAAATTCTTGCAAAGATTATTCATCCAGAAATCTTTGATGAATTAGAGGTTCCAACAAAATCTTATACAAAAATAAATTAGAAGGTTATTTATTCTTCTTCTGCTTCCTCTAGATCTTCAACTTCGCTAGTACTTCTTGATGGTCTAATTGGAATGTATATTTTTGACATGATTTGAATAACAGTATAGATGGTTAGTCTACTTGGTTACAAAAAATTGTCTTTTTGTATAACAAATGTTTAACCAAGATAAAATTACAAAATTAAGATTAAATTTTAGTGTCTTTTATCAAATTTGATGGTTTTGAAAAAATTACAATAGTGAATTTATTACTTTTTCAAAAACAGAATAAGGCTGTGCACCAACAATTTTTTCTTCGTTGCCCGTTTCAGTATTTACAATGATAAATGTGGGTGTACTATTTGCACCGCCAGCTGATGCCTTCTGCCAGTTTAATTTCACGCGTTGATCATATTTACTAGAATCAAGACACTCCTCAAATTCATCCATATTCAAATCAAGGTTAAATGCAAATGACTTTAATCTATCAGAATTTGCCCAACCAGAATTCATGTGGCCTTGATAGTCATATAATATTATGTGGTAGTCCCAGTACTTGCCTTGATCATCTGCACAATATGTTGCCTCAGCAGCTATTGCTGAATCAGGGCCTAGGATAGGATAATCAATAAAAAACATGTTAGCCTTTCCTGTGTCAATAAAATTCTCAATGATTTTTGGTCTACTTTCATCGTACCAACGTTTGCACATTTCACATTGATAGTCACCCATCTCTATAATTGTCACTGGTGCAGTTTGTGAACCCAAAAGTGGTGGGAGATGTATAGTGGATAAAATCTCAGAATCATTCTGACTACTTTGTGTTTGCTGCTCAACCTGTCCAACATATGATGAAAAAGATGCAGCCAGTGCTACTACAATTATAACTCCAACAATAGCAACTATCGCCTTTTTCTTATCAACCACACTTTATTGGCAAGATTTTGATTAAAAAACCTATTCAAAAAATTTAGAGAATTCTCTAGTTTTTGTGTCTAAATATACTAAACAATTTTTGAATTGCTGAATCTATTGGACATGAATCACATGAAACACCAGAATTTTCATGGTCAAACTGTTCATCTAACTCTTCTTTAATTTTTTTATCTTCCATAGCAAAGTTAGGTAAATCTATGTAATAAAGAATCTTAAATTCTGTATTTAAGAAATTAACCAAAACTGTCATTAGAATTGAAGCATTGGTTTATTAGACGTAGAAAAAGCGATAAAACAGAAATAATGGTGGATTAAGCAAATGCTTTCTCTGTCATTGCTTTAAAGATAGAGAAATGAAAACATTTGATGAATTAAAAGTAAAAGAAACCATACTGAAAGGAATTCAGGAATTAGGATTTGCTACACCATTTCCTATACAGGCACAGTCTATACCATTACTACTAGAAGGAAATGATGTTATAGGTCAGGCACACACTGGCACAGGTAAAACTGCAGCATTTGGAATTCCTCTATTAGAACATATTTCCAATAACGGTGGAATTCAAGGTTTGATTATAGCACCTACACGAGAACTTGCATTACAGATTACCACAGAGGTGAAAAAGGTTGGTAGATTTACTGGAATTAAAGTTGCAACTGTTTACGGTGGCCAGGGAATGGGCATCCAACTTGATGCATTAAGAAATAAGCCAGAAATTGTTGTTGCGACCCCAGGAAGATTAATTGATCATCTAAACAGAGGTACAATCAAGGTGGGTAATGTAAAATACATGGTACTTGATGAAGCAGACGTTATGTTAGATATGGGATTTATAGATGATATTGAATTTGTTTTAGAAAGAGTACCAGAAAATAAAATTACTTCTTTATGGTCTGCAACAATGCCGCCAGAGATTTTAAGATTAGCAGACAAATATCTAAATGAACCAAAAAGAGTTTTGATAGATTCTGATGATCTAAGTGGTGAGGGAATTAATCAATCATTCCTTGTCATTAAAGACAGAGAAAAACAAAAGTATCTCACTAGTTTTATTAAAGATAATAGAAAGGGTCAGACAATTGTTTTTTGTTCCACAAAAATTCGTACCAGAAACGTAGCAAGAGATCTACAAAAAGCTAAGTTTAACGCTGTTGCTATCGAAGGTGATATGTCTCAAAATAAGAGAGAATATTCAATGTCAAAGTTTAGAAAAAATCATGCAGATATTTTAGTAGCAACAGATGTTGCAGCACGTGGTATTGATGTTCCCAAAGTTGGCCTAGTAGTCAATTATGATGTCCCAAACCAAGATATGGTTTATTTTCATAGAATCGGTCGAACTGCAAGAGCAGGTGCAAAGGGAAATGCGATTACACTAGTATCATATTCCTCTGTAGGTGACTGGAATATTATCAAGAAACAGATTAAATCCGATATGACTGATTTGAATCAGAAGTTAGGAGTAGAAATCAATATCCCTGATCCACTAAAAAGACAGGTAGGAAGAAGAATGGCACCACAAATACGCTCTGGATATGGAGGAAAATTTAGAAGAAGTTATGGTTCAGGTGGACGAAGAACTAATGGATATAACAGAAATGGAAGTGCAAGAGATGGACCTGCAAGAGATCAATACAAAAAGAAAAGATTCACTCGTTCCTCATATAGTAAAAATACAAGTCGTAAAAGATGGTAATTCAATAACAATATTTGAACATTTAAAGAATAGTAATATTATAGAATTCTAAGAAGAAAATGCATGTTGGATTTGTACTATTGAATTGTGACTTAGGGGCAGAAGAATATATTCTGGATGAATTAAAACAGGTACCACAGATAAAAAATGCATATGTTACGTTTGGTGCATATGATATTATTGCTGAAATTCATGGTAGTAGTCAAGAAGAATTTGAAAAAACAGTTTCAATGAAAATTAGACGTCTGTCACGAATAGTTAGTACAATGACATTAAACGTTGTTAAATCAGGATGATTTTCTAAATTAAGTGGAAAAATATGCTTCAAAAAGTAGAATATTCAGGAACAGTCTGGGCATTAAGCCATAATGATCCAGAGCCACTAGTGGAACATAGTATTAAAAAAATACAAGAATGTGGAATTAAAAAAGAAGATATCAAAATTGTAGATGCTCCTAATAATCCGTCTGTTGGTGAAATTGTAGTTGAAATTTGGCCTCATGAACTGGTGATAGCACGAATTAGAACTGTTAGAGGAGAGTCATTTATCAGTGGTACAGAATTTACAGTAGAATTAAAGACTGATCAATCTGGTAACTACATAGATTAAGTTGGTAAAGAAAAAGAAAAAAAATAAGGGACTTGGAAAATTTGCCTCGTTTGGAGTCTTAGTTATTCTAATAGGTATTACAATCTATTATTTTTATTCGGCTGAACAAGGGCAAATGAGAGGTTTGGAATTTGGTAATGAATTACAGATAATTCAAGAGGAATTAAAGACTGAGCAAGCAGTGTTTTATTCCAAAGTTTCAATGTGGGAAGAAGATAGTATTTCAAAAGCAGATATTTTACAAATTTCAGAGAGTCATATAGTAAAAATGAATGAGATAATCACAAAATATGCAGACCTTCAGATTCCTGATACATTTTCAGGTGCTGTAAAACTTTTCAAACTCTCAACAGAGTCACAATTAGAGAGTGATATTCACCTAATCAATTGGATTGAATTTGGGGATCAAAGTGAAAAAATTAGATCTGATGAGTTACTTCAGCAATCTTTTGAGTATGAACTAGCAGGATTAAAATCATATAATGACGCTAAAAAGGGAAATCCATAAAATCTTTAAACATACAAACTAAAGATTAACATGAAAAAATTACTGTTTTTAATACCATTGTTTCTGATTAGTCCAATAGCCTATGGTGAGATGACAATACAAAATGATCAAAAATACGTTGATAGTGATGGACTACTCCATATTGTAGGTGAAATTGAAAATAATACATTAACACCTCTTAATCAAATTAAAATTTCTGCAATATTATTAGATAGAAATGGAACCGAAATCAAAAGTGTTGTAGGAGAAACTGTTTCAAATGTTGTAATGCCTGAAATGAAAGGTGCATTTGATATTTTAATAAAAAATGTCAGGAGTGAAAATATTAGTGATTATAAATTAAATCTTGACTATAGTCTGGCAGACCCAAAAAATCAGGTAATTGAAATTTCATCTACTACACTTACTAAAGATACACAGAACAACACGGTGATTACAGGAATCTTAGAGAACAAAGGTACTAGTACAGCAAATATGATTAGGGTTGTTGCAACACTTTATGATCGTGATGGTAATGTATTGACAGTTTCGGAATTATATACAAAACCTGACTTTTTACGTGCAGGTGATAGTAGTAATTTTATAATTCCATTCCATGAAAAATATCAATCAATTAATGCAGTTGATTATAGTATTACTGCAGAATCCGATGAGTATGTTATAGTTCCTGAATTTCCATTAGGAACTGGATTATTGTTAATTGTATCAGTGTCATCATACATTCTGTTTTCAAAAAATCCAGAAAAAGTTACTAATCTTATTTCAAATATGGGTAAAACCAAAAAATTGTTTATACAAAAATAGGATTAACTATTATACAAAGATAGTATCTGTTACATATGACAATTTCTGACAGTAATAGAAAATTTTTAGATGATTTATTAGAATATTATATTAATGAATCAAGTTCTTACATGCAAATTGCAGAAGAATATAGTATTATAACTAATTCAAAAACTGATACTGCATTTGGAATAATTGTAGGTATAATTTATTCAAGCTTCTTACAGATTTATTCAAATCAAGGAATATCTGTAGAACTAGATGACATAAATGAATTTCATGAATTGATTAAAGATAATGCAAATAAAATCAAGGAATCATTCAAACAAGAGAATGCATAAAGATAAATTTCAAAGAAATCTTGACTGTATATGTCAGAAGTAATTGCCTATAAGATTACACAGATAGTTGATAACGGTAGTGTAGTACAAATGACACTTGTTGAAGATGTACAAACTGAACCTGTATCCCAAAAACAATTAATCATGGAAAACGTATCAAAAAAACTAGATACCGATACAAAACAACAAGTAATGCCATTACTAGAAGCAATACTTCAAGCACAACCAACCATCAAACTAAAAAGTTATGCACAAACATCTGTTGCAATTACCTTACCAAAAAATAGATACGAAAAAATGGGAAGACCCCAAGTTGGACAAAAATTACAGGTTGATCTGAAAATTATCTAGAGATCATTTTCAATATCTTCAAAATTTAACAACGGTAATGAACATGTGAAATTCTTACATACAAAAACAGATGTTTGTGACGGTTCAAATTTTTTTCCTGAAAAGAACAAACAACTAGACAATTCTTTTAATGCTTGCTCATCTCTCAATAAAACCATAATTGATTCTGGTATGAATTTCCTATTCAATTGTGTAATTAAATCGGAAT
Organism: Candidatus Nitrosopelagicus sp.; assembly: GCA_028345295.1. Classification (GTDB taxonomy): domain Archaea; phylum Thermoproteota; class Nitrososphaeria; order Nitrososphaerales; family Nitrosopumilaceae; genus Nitrosopelagicus. Next base: position 61,470 of record JAOMDA010000006.1, read on the forward strand.
TTTTGTCATTAAGTATAGTAATTTCTGTAGGTGTCTGAGTATACAAATAAAGTACATTTAGTAAATAGCCAAACGCAAATGGATTTTCAGCAGCTAGTGGACCCTGATGCTCTAAAATTTTTGTAGTAATATCTAAGAATTTTTTATTCTGTAAAATATGATAAAGTCTTAACAACACGTTAGATGCAACAGAATTTCCTGATGGCATTGATAAGTCATAATTACTTTTAGGGCGTACTATCAATTTTTCATGTATATCACTTGTAAAAAAGAAACTGTTACTTGAATCATCCCAAAAATGTTTCACCATATAATCAGAAAGATTAGAAGCGAATGTAAGATACTTTTTTTCTCCAGTTATTTCGAATAGATCCAATACTCCATTTGCAAGATAAGCATAATCCTCAAGATATGCATTAAGTTTTGGAATACCATTCTTGAAGGTTCTATACAAAATTTTGTTTTTCTCAAATTCAGTAAGGAAAAAGTCTGATGCATTTTTAGCAGTGTTAAGGTATAAAATATTCTCAGTTACACGATATCCTTTGGAAAATGCAGAGATCATCAATCCATTCCATGAAGTGATTACCTTGTCATCTTTGCCAGGCTGGATTCGTTTATTTCTAACATCAAGTAGTTTTTGAGAGCATTCTGTAATTTTGTTTTTAATTTTATTTTCAGGAATATTAAATTTGAATGATAATGCAGAAGTGTTGACATTATTTGCAAGTATTGTTTGCCCTTCGAAATTTCCTCCATCGGTAACATCATAGTAGATGCAATATAATTCTGAATCACTACCTAGAATCTCATCTATCTCTCTTTTTTTCCACACAAAAGTTTGACCCTCTTCCCCATTAGTATCAGCATCTTGTGCAGAAAAAAATGTTCCATGACTAGAAGTCATTTCACGAATTACATAATCAAGAGTCTTTTGTACAACATTGATGAAAAATTCATCTTTGGTTATTTGATATGCTTCTGAATAAACTATTGGTAACAATGCATTGTCATACAACATTTTTTCAAAGTGTGGTACGAGCCACCTAGCATCAGTTGAGTAGCGATGAAAACCACCACCGATTTGATCAAATATTCCACCTTTTGCCATTTTTTTGAGAGTAAGTAAGGTAAAATCCCTAAATTTGGATATTCCTGACAATTTCCAGTATCTTAACATGAACGATAAATTAGATGCGTTTGGAAATTTAGGTGCCTGACCAAATCCACCATATGAAACATCTGCAATTTGTAAAAGATTCACTGCCGCCTCATCAAGAATAGATTTATCTATTTTATTTGGTATTGTTTTCTGTTCTATTCTTTTCAAATTATTCATAAAATTGTCAGCTGCCTTCTCAATATCAGATGGTTTTTCTTTCCATGATTGGGCTAACTGTCTACAAAGACTTCCAAATCCAGGACGACCATATGAATCAAGAACAGGAAAATATGTGCCAACATAGAATGGACGTTGATCAGGAGTCAAAAATACACTTAATGGCCAACCGCCTTGACCTGTTGACATTTGGCATACTTTTTGATAGATATCATCAATATCGGGTCGTTCTTCACGGTCAACTTTGATATTTACGAAATACTCATTCATTATTTTTGCAACATCATCATTCTCAAATGATTCATGTGCCATAACATGACACCAGTGACAAGAACTGTAACCAACCGAAAGAAAGATTGGTTTATTTTCTTGTTTTGCCTTACTTAATGCTTCATCATTCCAAGAATACCAATTAACCGGGTTATCCTTATGTTGTAAAAGATATGGGCTAGATTCGTTAGCCAAATTGTTTGACATGATAATGTTATGTATGATGATTATTTGTATTTAACATGCCTTAACATTTCATATATTACCTGTCTGCATATAATACTATGAGTGAAATCTTAAGAGTTGAAGGTCTAACCAAGACTTTCTCAAAAAAAGGAATTTTTCGCTCAGACTCAAATTTTGTTAAAGCAGTAAACGATGTAAGTTTCTCATTATCAAGAGGAGAAATTTTAGCGATTGCGGGTCAATCGGGGTCTGGAAAATCAACTATTGCAAAATTAATTCTAAAAGCAATTGAACCTGACTCAGGTAAAATATTTTTTGATGGAAAAGAGATTTTAGATAATTCTCAAAATCTTGAAAAATTTCGAAGACAATGCCAAATGATATATCAAGATCCATATGATTCAATAAATCCCAGAATGAAAATTTTTGATATAATCAATGAACCATTAGAAATCCATGATGTAAAAAAAGAAGAACGCAGGAAAATTATCTTAGAAACGCTACATCTAGTAAAATTAGAACCTGCTGAAGAAATTTTAGAGAAATTCCCACACATGCTTTCTGGTGGACAACGTCAAAGAGTGGCTATTGCAAGAGCTTTGGTAACAGATCCACGGATAATAATTGCAGATGAACCAGTCTCAATGCTTGATGTTTCTGTTCGGGGTGAAATTTTAGAGTTGCTGAATGAAATACAAAAAAAGAATAATATTTCATTTATTTACATCACACATGATCTTGCAACATCAAAATATTTTGCAGATCGTATACTAATTTTATTATCGGGTAAAATCATGGAGGAGGGAAATGTTGATGATGTATTAACCAATCCAAAGCATGAATATACACAAGCGTTAATTGATGCAATACCACAACTCAATCCAAAAAATCTTTACAAGGAAAAAAATAACTGAAAAGTTGGCAATTAAGTAGTAATAGTTGATTCCTCTTCCAGATTCAACATTCGTTTATCCTTATACTTTACAACATTTGAGACCCCATTTTTTGGGAAGACACCGTAGATTAATCTGGCTTTTTCAACAACCGAGTCCTTTAATGAAACCATTAAGAATTGACTACCAATGGAACGCTCTTTGATAATCTTTGATAATTTAGAAGCATTCGGGGCATCAAGATGAGCATCAACTTCATCAAATAGGTAAAACGGTGATGGGTTTAATTTTTGCAAGGCTAAAACAAAAACTATTGCAGCTAATGTCTTTTCACCACCACTTATTGAAGTAGATTCACGTTTTGGTTTATTTGGGAATTGTATAATATAATTTAGACCTGAAGAAAATATATCATCCTCATTTTCTAATTCTAGCCATGCATTTCCACCAGTCATTTTAGAAAATGCATCACGTATTTCTTTATCAACTGTATCAAATGCATTCAAAAATGTCTGTCGTTTTTCTTTTTCAACTGATTCTATAAAGGAAACAATTTTGTTCCTTTCTTGTTCTAGTAAATTCTTCTTTGATGATGAAGTTCTATACCCATATGCAATTTCAGAAAATTGTGAAGGTGCACCTGCATTTAAAGATGGTCTCAATTTGTTCTGTTCATTTTCAAGAGATGAGATCAATGAAGTTACATCAAAAACTTCAAGTGATTCATCAAAACCAAAAGTTGCTAGCATAGATTTTATTTTTGATTCTTTATCTCTAATATCAGATAAATCACGATTCAAACTATCAGATTGCCTATCACGATTTCCAATTTCACGTGTCAAATCTCGTTCTTGATTATGTAATTTATCTATACTATCATCAAATTCTTTCATTTTCTGAACGGAGTTTCCAGATGTTGAAATAAGATCTTGCTCTTCCTGTCTTAATCTTATTAATTCATCTTCTGCTATAGTTTTCTCTTTTTCTTGCTTTCTAACATCTACTTCAAGATGATATTTTTCATCTTTGATTGTAGAATATTCTTGTTGTAATGTTCTGTGTTCACTTTTATTCTTTGTAATTGATGCCATTAGAGTTGCAAGATTTGTTTCTTTTTCTTTTAATTCTGTATGGTTTGTGTTCTGGCTTTTCATGGATATTGAAAATTGTTCATTTAATGATATTAGTTCATTAGCAATATTATCCATTTGTGGTTCAGCATAATTTTCTCTAACAAGACTAATTTGAGATTCAAGTGATTCTAAATGTGATTGTTGTTTAATTAATTCAGTAGAAAGACTAATTTTTTTCTTTTCTAATTGATTTTTTCTAGATAGAAATTGCTCTAAAATTTTTGCGGTTGAATTTATTTTATGTTTTAAATCTGAATAACTATTATGAGTAACAATTAACCCCTGCTCAGATAGATTAATTCGATTTTCATTGATTTTAATTGAGTCATGGTACTTTTTGATTAAGTTTTTCTTCTTTTGTGTTGTTTTTCGCAAGACAGAAATCATACTTTGAAGACCTTCTACTGAATCACTCATATTGATAATTTTGGTTAGTTTTGAAATTTTAGAATTAATATCTATAACAACTGCTGATGTTTTAGCATCATAAAACTCACCTTCCAATGTGATAGTTTTGTATCCTAATTTTGAAATTTTAATGGCAGAATCACGTGAATCGACAAGTAGTATATTACCAAAGAGAAATGTCTTAAGTGGATTAAATTCTGAATTACACGAAACATAATCAGATAATATCCCAATTATTGCAGGATTATTAGGTCTGCTTAGTTTGATGTCTGGAATTTCTTCCAATGGAATAATCTTGATTTTTGGAAGTTTTTTATTCCTTACATATTGGGCAATAGAGATTAAGGCTTCAAAATTCTTTACAACAACAGCTTTAATCCAATCTGAGCTTACAGCTAGAACAGCACGCTCATATTTTTTATTCCATGATAAAATGTCATATACTAAACCTTCTATGCCAAGATTATCTGCATCATGTTTTAATTTTGATATAGAATAATCTTCATGCATTATTCCTTTAACAAATTTAATTTTAGTTTCATATTTGTTAGCACCTTTTGATGATGCATCAATTAATGATAACAACTCAGTAGTTTCATTTTCTAATTTAATTTTCTTTTCGTCATGTATCTTTATACGCTGTTTAATCTGTTCAATAGTTTGTTTATGGTTACCTATTACACGTTCTAATTTAATTTTCTGTTTGTGCAGATAATCTTGGTTGATAGAAATATTCTCTTGTTTGTCATAATTTGTAGATAATTTTTCATCAATGTCAGTAATTTCAGAATCAATCTTACCTATCAAAAGTTTTGCATGTGTTATTTTATTTGTAAGATTAGAAATTTTTTTATCAACTTCATGTTTTTGGCTTGATATGTTTGATTGTTTTTTTAAAATTTCTGCTCTTCTTGACGTAACAGATTCTGATACATCATCAATTTCTTTTTTAGTTTGACGTAATGAATTAATGACTTCCTTTTTATCATTAATTTGTAATTCTAAAGAACTTCGTTCTTCCTCTATTGTAGTTAATAATGGTACTAACTCTGGAATTCTAGAATTAATTTGTGTTAATCGTTTATTGCTTGTTATGATACTACTTTCTGCAGCATCAAAAGATTGTTTGACTCCGCTTAATGCAGTGTCAATCTTAGATTTTGATTGATTATACGCATTTGTTTCATCCAAAAACTGGTTTTTTTGTGCTTGTAGTTCAGAATGCTGTTTTCTTACTATGGTTCGCTCATCTTCAAAATGTTTCTTTTCAGAATTTAGGGCATTCTGTGTTCTTTCTTTTGAGGTTTTTTCAGATAATAGCACTTTAAGATTACTAGCAGCAGAGATCGCTCTAAAACGATTTAGTTCCTTTTCAATCACATCATAACGCAGTTTATGATTTCTTTCTATTTCTAAATCATCAATTCGTTTCTTAACTTCACCCATTTTGGCAAGTGATATTGCAAGTTTTTGATCTGCATCAAATAGTTGTTTCTCTGATTCCTTTTTCTTTTCATCAAATGCTGATAAACCAATAAGATCTTCAATTGTTTCTCTCTTCTCCTCTGAAGTAAATTCTGAAATTCTTGTTACAGTTCCTTGTTGAACTGCATTCATCTGATTTAGTCCTGCATTAGCAAGCTCCATTAATTCAAGAATTTTTTGGCGCTGAACTTTGGTTTTGTCTAAAAAATAGATATTATCACCTTTATCGTTCATTTCTCTTGTAATTGTCACAAGATCAGAATCAACTGGAATTTTCCTATCTGTATTATCAAATTGAACACTTGATCTAGCCATTTTTGGTCCTCTCCTGGTACTTCCTTCAATATCATGGATTAATGCACGAAGATTTGGGGCACGCATTACCTTTGGTCTATTTTCACCAAGTGCAAAAATTATGGCATCTAAAATATTACTTTTTCCTGAACCATTAGGTCCAGAAATTGAAATCAAACCTGGTTCAAAATCAACAATTGTATTCTTAAAACCAAATGATTTGAAGCCAAAAATCTCTACCTTTTTGATATGAACCAATAAAAATTATCATGGGTTGAGTTCCATAATTAGTGCTAACAAGTTTAGTTGACTGGACTAACAAACTTTGTAATGTTACAAAATTTTAGTAGTTAATCCTCTTTAACGAATTTTTCAAGTTCAGTTTTAGCTACTGGATCAGTCATTTGTTCTATTGGGTGTTTCATAAGATATGCACTAGCAGGAATTATTGGTCCGCCCATACCTCTGTCTAAGGCTATCTTTGCAAGTCTTATAGCATCAATGACTATTCCTGCTGAATTTGCTTTATCATCCACTTCGAGCCTAACTTCCATGTTATATGGAATATTTGCCCACTGCCTACCCTCTATTCTCATAAACATGAGTTTAGTATTTCCCAAGAAAGGAATAAAATCTGATGGTCCAACATAGATTTGTTCATCATCCAATCTTTCTGTGAGTTGACTTTGAACACTCTCAGTTTTAGAGATTCTTTTGCTTACTAATCTCTCTTGCTCTTTCATATTCAAAAAATCAGTGTTTCCACCTACATTGATTTGATATGTTTTTTCTATCTTTGTTCCTCTTTCGTCACAAAGTCTTGCCAATGTTCTATGTACTATTGTAGCACCCACTTGACCCTTTATGTCGTCTCCAATTATTGGAATATTTTTATCTTTAAATTTTTGTGCCCACTCTTTATCAGATGCTATAAAAGCTGGCATACAGTTAACAAACGCAGTATTTGTTTCAAGGCATATGTTTGCCCAAAATTGAGTTGCCTTCTCAGAACCAACTGGTAAATAAGATACGATAATCTCTGTTCCAGTTTCTTTAAGGACTCTTTTAATTTCCTCCTTTATTTCTGGCTCTGTTTTATTACTTTGGATTGGTTTAACTTTATTCTCAACCCAGATTCCAACTCCATCTAAAGCTGGACTTTCATACACCATACCATCAGTTTTTGGCATATCTTCTTTTGTAATCCAATTTACCATGTTGGGTAATTCGTATATTGCTTCATTTACAGATTTTCCAACTTTATTTTCTCCAACATCAAATCCAGCGACAAAATCAATATCATGTATCGAATAATCACGAAGTTTCTCATGAATTATTCCAATTACTTGCTGAGATGGATTTTTCTTGTAATATTCGATACCCTGAATAAGACCTGAAAAACAATTTCCTAGACCTACTAATGCAACTTTTATCTTTTCAACCATGTTGAAAATGGTGTTTTGTTTATGGTTTAAAGTTTTCTTAATAAGAAATTAAAAAATTATAACTAGCTAATACAGTACTAATGCATGAGTTCAGATATTGATGTTAAAGAAATTATTCCAATAAACATAGATGGTGGAATTGTAATTAATGGATTCCCATCAACAGGGTTGACTAGTGCCGTTGCAACAGAGTCTCTAATCAATACAACACAGTTTGAATTAGGTGCAATCATTGATTCCGATCGATTTCCACCAATAAGTATAATCAAAAATGGGATACCAAATTATCCAACACGTATTTTTGTTAATACTAAACTAAAGGTTGCAGTGTTTTCTTCATATCTTACACTTGATGTTTCATTACACAAAATTGCAGCCAGACTAATGTTAAACTGGACAAAGGAAAAAAAATGTTCAACAATAATTAGTAGTATAACTGTTAAAGGTAATATAGACAATGAAATTGTAGGTGTTGCATCAACAGGAAATGCAAGAGGTAAGTTAGTTGCTGCTGGGATCACAGTTGTAGAAAATGCAACAATACCAGGTATACCCGGCGTCTTACTAAATGAAGGAATGCTAAATGGTCAAGATGTAATTGTGTTACTTGTTAGTTCTAATAAAGAAATTCCAGATTTTACTGCAACATCAAATCTTTGTAATGTCTTAAGTAAACTTGTACCTGGTGTTTCTTGTAACCTTACAAAATTAGAAAAAGAATCAAAAATTATTGAACAACAAATCCAACAAGCATCAGATGATACTAAAGATTTAGGCGATAATATCTACCGATAAATTCTTTCAATACACTACTTAGTGAAAATAATGCAAGAAATACTAGGCTTTGCAATAATGGTTGTAGCAATTTCTGCATCAGGTGTTATGTCTCCAGGTCCATTATTTTCTGCCAATATAATATATGGTCTTAAAGAAGGAAAAACAGCTGGATTAAAAATTGCAATAGGTCATACAATTGTAGAATTCCCATTAATTATTTTGTTAGGTGCAGGTATTTTTACATCAAATATTTTTCCAGAATATAGAATTTTGATTGCAGTTATTGGTGCGTTAGGCATATTTGCTTTTGCAGGTTTACAAATTAGAAGTCTATTCCAAAAAAACATTCAAAAAAATCTAACCCCTAGTAGAGGACCAATACTAGCCGGTATTTTTCTTAGTGCATTAAATCCATTTTTTATTGTCTGGTGGTTAACTATTGGATTCAAATTAATTACAGAGTCAATTGAATTATGGGGATTTATTGGAATTCTAGTATTATTCTTATTTCATATATGGATGGACTATGTCTGGCTTTACGTAGTAGCATTCTTTGCGTCAAAAACTAGTAATTTTTTATCAAACAGAAATTACAAAATTCTAATTATATGTTTAACAATAATTTTAATTTACTTTGGAATAGAATTTCTAAGAGAAGTTTAGGTGTTTGTATCAGTAATATCAATCTCAAGAAGAGACACATTACGTTTCTTACCATCCTGAGATACCAATAATTCAGAAGAAATTCTAACATCACTTATTTTGTAGCCAACAGAATTCATTCTCTTCATAATAAACTGTGAAATATCTACTGCTTGAGTAATTCTCTTGCCTCTGGCTTTTATTGTTACTACAGGTGTAGCTGATAACTGAGTTAATGTTGAATTAACATATGTCATTATAGTCTTATTTCCAACAAAAATTATATTTCTA
>JAOMDA010000007.1 GCA_028345295.1 Candidatus Nitrosopelagicus sp.
CCTAATGGATATTGTAAATAATTTTTGAGTATCACAAGTAATAGCTAGAATTATCAAGACAAATTAATAAAAATGAAAATCATTATAGTTTTTGTTTGTTGTCTGATACTCACTCCAGTATTATTAGAAAAAAGTTTTGCAATAGATAGAGCAGATAGATTAGATTCTTTTACGAATAGAGTAGTATTTGCACCTGGGGAACCATTATTTGTGTATGGTAATTCAATTGCAGATGCACCAGTTGTAATTAGACTCTTCTCACCAAATGATAACATTATACACTTTGAACAAGTTGTAACAAAAAATGATGGCTCCTTTCATTACTTTGTAATGAATTGGCCAAAAGTTTCTGAAAATATGCCTTATGGGACATACATTCTTGAAATAATTGCAGAGAGTGGTGCAGTTAGTGATGAAATTAATCTAAAGTTCGCACATTCATCATCACTTGTTAGTGTTCCAATTGTAAGAGATATTAGCACTACAGTTTTTGCACCAGAAACTGGTGCAATCAATAATGTGTTTAGAATCTATGTACAGACTGCAAGTGATGGTTTGTTGATAGGTAATACACCTAGTGAAATTCTTGGAACATCACATGTTCACTTACCAAATGGACAAGTACAAAGTTTAGAAACTTCTCTTGAAATATTGCATCAAGGATTGTATTATGTAGATTATCTTCCTGCACTTGAGGGTACACATGTATTTCATATGGTAACATTTGATGAAGGTAATATTTCCCATGGCTCTGCAGCAACTAATGTTTTAAGTGAAGATATTTCTGGAATTGCAAGGCAGATAATAACACTTAACGAGGCATTAACAGAAACTTCAGATGAACTTAAAAAATTAAAATCTGAAACATCAGGATTTGGATCAACTTTGGAAAGTGCAAGTAGTAACATTGATCAAAGTGTATCAACAATAAGTACATCTGTAGCAAATATGGAAGAGGGTTCTTCACAGCTTAATTCATTATTATTTCCAATAGTTGCATCTATTGCAATCATACTTGCATTACAAATTGTGATTATAGCAAGAAGACGCTAGACTAAAGATGCCATGGTTTTCCATGTAGGATAATTTTATCAGATAATGTATCTTTATTCTTTTTTAGAAATTCAATGTCTTGTTCCTTGTTACGTAGTTCATCAGGTAACATTATTGGTATTTCCTCAATGATTGGATAAAATCTTGAACATGATATACAAAATAATACACCTTCAACTATGATGTCATTTTGTAAATCAAGTTCAACACTTTCTAATGGATGATGTTTACACATGGGACATGCCAAGATGTCAAGCATTTTCTTATTCATTTTAAATCTAGATAAATTGGTATCCCTTTTTGACTAGATAAAAAAGCTGCTTCTGCTACCTTTCTAGCATTATCACTATTGTGATTTTGTGTATCTGTTTCATCTTTACTTATATCAAAAGATGTTTTTCCTTTTGTCGAAACAATGTTACAACTTCTTTGATGATTAGGAATAATCCAATTAGATGAAATAACCACGGTTCTATTATCTTTAAAATCTAGTAAAATTGTTGCAAAATCATCAAACTCATTACTAATTTTACCTGATATTGCAAAAACTAATTGTGGTGTTTTATCCAATAACCACATTGCAGTTTCTATATCATTAATTGATGATTCAAGAAAGATGTTATGATCATCACTTACAGAATCTATTTTATGTTCATTAGAAAATTCAATACGAATAAGTTTTCCATCTTTTTCTGAGTTTAAAAATTCTTTAATTTGTGTTAGTGATTGGTTTGTTTCCATTTTAATATACCGGAGTTATCCACTTTGAATACTTTTTGCTCTCATTCATTACTATATCAGAGTATTTCTTCATAACTACTTTTGTCACATTTCCAATTCTACCTGTACCAATTTTTGTTTTTTCTAGTTTAATTATTGGGGTTATTTCTGCGGCTGTCCCTGAGAGAAAAATTTCATCTGCTGATCTTAATTCTTTCTTTGAAATATTTTTTATTTTTGTCTTCATCTTCAAGTCTTTACTGAATGTCAAAATTGATCTTCTTGTAATTCCGTCTAACGCTGATGAGCTTAATGGTGGAGTAATCAATGTATTTTTTTTAACAATGAATATATTTTCACCTGGTGCTTCACTAACAAATCCATTTTTATCTAAAAGAATTGCTTCATCAAACCCTTGTTTCTTTGCATCTTGTGTTGCTAGAATTGAATTTAGATAATTTCCACCCATTTTTGCTTGTGTTGGTGTTGATTCATCACTAAATTTTCTCCAAATAGAAATACATGCAGTAATTCCATTTTTGTCAAACAAGTCACCAAATGGAAATGAAAAAATTGCAACATGAGTAGGAGCTTTTTTTGTTACATGAAGGTTGATTCCATATTGTCCTATAAAATAAAATGGTCTAATGTAACATGATTTTTTTATCTTATTCTTACGACAAAGATCAATTATTGCTTTTTTAATTTTTTTATCTGAATATCTTAATGATATATTATAATATTTACCAGAATTTCTGAATCGCTTTACATGTTCATCTAGTCTAAAAATAAATAAATTTCCTGCATTCCAATATGCTCTAATCCCTTCAAAAACTGATGTACCATAATGAATTGCATGACTTGTGACAGGGACTTTAGCTTTATCATGTGTTAGAAGCTTTCCATCAAACCAAATGTATTTTGAAATTAATGCCATAAAATTTTCAGTGATGTCTATAATTAATCTATTTTGAATTATATCCTTCTCTTGGAAATTTCATTCCAGCTATTCTCATTGTTTTATCATCTGATGAAGCAAATTTTTCAACAATACTCCAATTTTCTTTAATTATATCTGCAACTTGCGGTGGAATATTTTTTTCCCACTCAGATTTTTTTGAAGTTACTGCTTCATACATATCATTTTTTACAGAAGTTGCTGAGATTTCTCTCCTAGTACCAATTTTGGGTTTTAATCTGTATAGTTTCAGCATTATTCCTTCAGCTTTGTCACCAGTATATGTATAGTAATCATCTTCAATTCCACCTAGAATTTGTTTTCGTAATTCCCATGATTTTGGTGCAATTAATGGTGGAAAGTATTTTTTGAATGGTGCAAAAAATGTATAATTTGATGAAATTGTAATATTATTTCCAAATATTGCTTCTAACATTTTTTTCCTAATTTCAAAACTAAATGGAAAGCTCTTACTATTGATTTCTTCTTCTTGTTTCAAAAATCTAACAGGCATTACTACAATTTGATCCTTTTCCATCAACAATTCATTAATTATTTCTATATGTGCATTAGTTACAGGGTTCAAATGTGCAAGATAAATCCCTGTAGGCATACGTAGAATATTTTTTTGTAGTATTTCAATGCTTGATTAGTTTTTTACAAGTTATCGTATTGCTAAATATTAAAATTTGAGCTATTTTAGGTTAATTTAATGTCTGAAGATGAAAAGGAAAAAAAAGTTGAGGATCCAACATCTGTTTCTGAAGCTGAGGCAGAAGCTGCTAGAGCAAAGGCCGAATTAGATCAAGCAAAAGAAAAAGCATCTAAACCTAAAAGCAAAGAAAAGCCAGAATCAATTTCTGATGCAATTGAAACATCAGAGCAGTCAGTTACAGCATCTGAGGCAATAGCAATTGCAGAAGCTGCATATGCACAATCACAGGCTAAATTAGATGAGGTAAGGAGTGCATCTGAAGCAGCATGGGCTGCAGAGTATGAAAAAGCAAAAGCATCAGTTGTAAAATCTGAGGCTGGTGAATCTTTTACTGATAAACGACAAAGAGAGCGCATATTTAGACGGGAGATGGGAGAACCAGAATTTTTCTATAATCAACAAACACTAGCTCCACCCAGACCTGTTCTTACGCAAAATGAAGCAGAGGAAATTTCAAGAAAAGTCTTAATCCCAACAGATCAAACCCCAAAATACGAACCAAAACATATTCTCAGTCCTGAGTTTTTTGGGTCATCAAATTATGAGACTGGTATAGATGATCTTACAGAAGAGACAGAACAAAAACTCGAACGATTAAAAAATGATCCTGATGCAATTCCTGCTGATATAGAAAGAGCAGAAAAGGATCTACAATACATGGAAAATCTAATTAATAATTTTAATTTTGGAATGAATGTATTTCGAACAGCAAAAGGTGGAAGGGAAAAACTAAGAGACTAACTTGGTGTTAAAATGGTAGAAGAAAACTTTGTCCTCATAAATGCAAGAATAACTTTCAAAAATGTTCCATTGCATAAATTAGCTCACTTTGCATTCAAAGATGTTAATGTTGCACGTGAAGAATTTATGAAAATTAATGATGTTTCTGAATGTGTAATTATTCAAACTGCAAGTAGAGTTGAAGCATATATTGTTATGAATAGACCAAAAGGTGATATTCCAGATGGACGAAGAATTGATGGACAAAATCTTGTCATAAATAAGATACAAGAAACTTGGATTGCCAATTCAGAGTTAGAACAGTGGGATATTGAACACTTTGATCAAACATTTGAAGTGTATGTTAACACAGATGTCTATCATCACTTACTTAGATTAGCAACCGGCCTGGATTCAATTGTAGTTGGAAAAGAAGAAGTTCTAAACGAGATTAAAGAATCAAGTCATACTGCAAGAGAAACAAAACACTCTGGTACAATATTGAACAAATTATTTGACAGTGCAATTAGAATTGCAACTACAATCAGAGACTCTTCCAAAGTAGGTGAGAATGCACTTTCAATGGGTGATGTGGCAGTTAAAATGGCAGAAGAAAATGCTGGCATAGACGGTAAGAAAAAAGTTCTATTGATTGGTACAGGGGAGATTGCTGGAATGGTGGCAAAGACAATGGATAAAAAAGGATATGCCTTTGATATTACTAGTCAACAAATCGAACGCGCAACTAATTTCTCAAAAATCTTGGGTGGTAATCCTGTAGACTTTTTAGAGGTTTTAGATGGATTTGACAAGTATTCAATAATTATAGTTGCAACTACTGCTGACTACTTCATTATTACATATGAGAAGATTAAGCGGGTAATGAACAATTTCAAAAAAGGTATGCTTCTTTTAGATATTTCAGACCCTAGGGCAATTGAGGAAACTGTTACTCAGGTACCTGGAATCAAATTGCTTTTCAGAGATCAAATTACTGAGATGGATGATGAAAAACTAATGGAGGCATTAAACAAAAAAGTCTCTACTGCAGAAGGTCTGATCGAAAAAGAAGTACCAATTCTAGAAGCAGCAATGAAAAATCTTGCACCACAACAAACTGTTAAAGATGTTGCAGCAAGTGTAGACTCTATTCGTGAAAGAGAATTACAGAAAGCCTTGGCAAAATTAGGCTTGAAAGATAAGAAAAGAATCCAGATCATTGAGGAATTAACAAAATCTGTTGCAGAAAGTATTATTTCTGTTCCAACAAAGGTCCAACCTAGTACAGCAGAACAAGAATCAAAATAATTTCCTATCTTAATATATTGTTGATATTTTGCAAAAATATGGTTAGAGTTGTATGTCATGACTATGGATATGATTGTGAGTTTATGGTGACTGGTGACGTTGATGAAGTTGTTGAAAAATATAATCAGCATAATGAGGAAGAGCATGGAATTGAATATGTAAAAGAGGATCTTCAGCAAAGATTCATGGAATTAGAAACTTCTCAATAGCTCAATTTTAGCATTAAATTTTCAAAACATTTTGACAAAGCTATATATCTTGTTCTAAGACCACGTATCCATAATGGCTAAATTCGTATGTAGAGATTACGGATATGACTGTGATTTTACTGCTGAAGGTACAAATGATGAAGTAAGTGCAGCATTTGGAAAGCATTCAGAAGAAGAGCATGGAATTGAATACTCTAAAGAAACACTAACAAAATTTATGTTGGATAATAACTACTAGGCAAAATATATTTTTAATGTGTTTATCCATAAGATTCAAACTTTACAGAAAAATTTCCATTTTCGTCTTTATCTTTTTCTATTCTGAATCCAGCAGGCTTTAAAAAGTCCATACAGCCATCAACTGTTCCTTGCCATCCACAAACATAGAAAATTGTATTCTCAGGAGTAACTTTTTCACCAACCATGTCTTCAAGAGGAGACATGCCACTGCTCTTTGGTCTCAAAAATGTCTCAACTCTACCAGTTTGACCTTTCCATGATCTGTTAAACCATTCCTGTGGTCTGCTAATTGCTGCACCATATCTAAAGTTCCATCGATCTCTACCTCTTTCCTCACTTTCTATTTCTAATGAAGTAAATTCATTTTTGAAGCTTAATTCGTCAACATAGCTTGAACCATGTAACACAACAACTTCTCTTGTATCACCTACATCATGAAGATGTCTGGCAAATGCCAAGAATGGTGCAATTCCAGTACCACCACCTAGGCAAACAATTCTTCTATTGTCTGGTTCACCATTAGGTAATGTATCACTAATTAAGAGAGCATTGCCAGTTGGTGGAATAAAAGATACTTCATCACCTACACCTGCATTAAATAATGCAGTTGTTACACGACCTGGAAGTGGTTTACGTACCCATCTAATTACAAATTCATAATATTTTTTATTTTCAGGATGTGATGCAAGTGAATATGCTCTACGAACAATTTTGTTATTCTCAGTAGGAATAGGCATTCCTAATGTAAGAAATTGACCTGTTTTAAAATCTGGAATAATTCCATCATCTGGAACAACTCTGAAAATACATAAATCCTCTTTTAATAATTCAATATACGTAATTTTCCCTTTCTTGTCTACTGCCATACTCGTTACAACTAGAATAACCTGTTAATAAATATCGTCATAATGAGTCCTACCTAATGCAAATTTTATAAATTCAGTTAAATGTTGGTTCGCATTTACAAAATTTGTTTCATTCCAACCGTTTGAAATGGGCCGGTCGTTCAGCCTGGTAGGATGCGCGCATGGCATGCGTGAGGTCAAGGGTTCAAATCCCTTCCGGTCCACCATTTTAATATTTTTTCAAAGTCATCATCATCTTGTTTTTCTAATTCTATTCTTTCTAACTCAGACAATTTTTCTTCAATCAAATACAATGCAAACGCAGCGCTTTTTTTAACTTCAATCTTATCATCAAAAATACCATCATGGATTTCTTTTTTGGCTTGTTTTGCTTTAAGATGTCCTAATGCCCCAAAAGCACATGATCTAACCATACCACTTGTATCTTTTGTTAAATCAATTAGAGAATTTATAGAGTTTACATTACCTCTATTTGCTAATATCAAAGCAGAAAAACCTCTAATGTTTTTTGATTCATCTGTTAGGCTAGAAATTAAAACCTCTGATATATCGCTATTATTTAGAAATAATGAACTGAATGCTTCTCCTCTAACGCGAATTTCTTTATCATCTAATGCAGATATTATCTGCTTAATTATATTAGAATCTGCAATTTTGGTTAGGGTTGATAGCAAAGAGATCTTTTCACTCGTATCATTTCTATTGAGAATTTCAGAGATTTCTCTTGTTGTAGTAGGCATATCTTTTCATATCTAAAGGGGAATAAATGCTTGAATGATTACTAGAAATCAAATAAAATCTTAGATTTAAATTATACAAAAACTGTTATGCCATTATGTCAGACGAAACAAGAGACACAGTATACATCGGTAAGAAACCAATTATGGCATACGTAACTTCTACGTTAATCCAATTGGCATCATTACCTTCAGTTAGCATCAAAGCAAGAGGTATGACAATTGGTCGTGCTGTTGATGTTGCACAAATAATTTCTAGAAAGACCGAAAATGCAGGATACACAATTGGTGATATTCGCATTGGCTCTGAAAGCTTAGAGTCACAGGACGGAAGGACAAGAAATGTTTCAACAATTGAAATTGAAGTAAAGAGAAATCAATGATTACTCTTTACAATTTTTCTTTTTATTTTTCTATTTAGCATATTTATTTTCTAATTTTCTATATTTTGATAACTCAACAATATCGTTGAATTGATCAAATTTTACTAATTTTTCTTTTAATTTTTTTGTGGTTCCTTTATTTTTTAATTCTTGTAATATTTTTACTGTTGCAAATGTATTTGCATACAAAATTGATAGTGGATATAATATAATCTTGAAGCCCATTTTATGTAGTTTGGCTGCTTCTACAATTGGTGTTGCACCTCCCTCAATCATATTTGCAACAAGTGGGGCTTTAATCTCCTTTCCAATCTTTTTCATTTCATTAAGTGATCTTGGTGCCTCTACAAAAATCACATCAGCACCAATTTTCTTATAATATAATCCACGTTCTATTGCTTTATCCAAGCCTTCAGTTGCTCTAGCATCAGTTCGTGCAACTATAATGAAGTCTTTGTTAATTTTTGCATCTATTGCAGAACCAAGTTTTTCAGCATATTCTTCTTTTGGAATAACATCTTTTCCTTTCATATGCCCACATCTCTTTGGCCATTTTTGATCTTCAAGAAATATTCCAGATACTCCCGCGCTTTGTAATTCTTGGACTAGTTTTCTTACAGTTAATGCATTTCCATATCCTGTGTCAACATCTACAATTAATGGAACTGAAATTGCATTTGAAATCCTTCTTGCATTGTCTAGTGTTTCTGTGGCTCCTATGAATCCATAGTCTGGCATTCCTAGTAATGACGCTGATGTACCATATCCAGTTTGAAACATTGCATTAAATCCTATTTTCTGTGCAATTTTTGCAGATATTGCATCATACACTCCAGGAATAACAAGGGGGGATGTCTTACTATTAATGAGTTTTCTAAGATTTTTCATGAATTTTAGTTATTGATGTTTTATTTATCAATTAATCTACTTGGCTTTTTTAGCATCATCTTTCATCATATCACTAACTTTTTGTAATTCCGATTCCAGAAATTTCTTGTATTTCTCAACTTCATGATTTGTCATATTACTTGCATTTGAACTCAACAAATTACCTAGAATAGTGACTCGCTCTAAAATATCCATTCCCATAAATTTGCCCATATCCATCAATCGCATCATTGTGCTCATCTGTTGTTGCATATTCATTTTCCAATTCTTCAGATCTGTTAGTATCGTTTTTCCAACATCTGTAATCTGATACTTTCCATTTTTACTTTCTTCAATCAAACCTTCGTCTAGTAATCTGCCAAGTAGTGGGTAAATTAGTCCGGGCGATGGTTTCCATTCTCCAGAACTTGCTTCAGATGCAGAATCAATAATCTCTTTTCCTGTATGTGGTTGTTCCATCAATTGCTGTAAAATGTAATATCTAGAAAATCCTCTTGGAACTGCGCTTCCAACTCGTTGTGTCCATTCCTTAAACATCACTAGTGATATCACTAGCGATATATATTAATCATTCGCCGACAAAAAATGTATTATGATACATAAGTAACCCATTTGGAGATTAAGTATTAGAAATGACTGATTCAATAGAGTATGATCTAATAATCGCCGGCTCCGGACTTGCTGGCTTGAGAGCAGCAATTGAGGCAGCACAAAAAAATTCAAAAATAAAGATTGGTGTAGTAGCTAAAACCCAAGTAATGCGCTCACATTCTGTATCAGCTGAAGGTGGTACTGCAGCAGTAATTCAAGAAGAAGAGGGTGATACCATTGAATCTCATATTTATGATACCGTTAAAGGAAGTGACTTTTTAGCAGATCAGGATGTTGCAGAAAGACTTTGTCAAATGATGCCAAATGAAATTTATCAATTAGAGCATTGGGGTATGCCATGGTCTAGAAAAGAGAATGGGAAAATTGACCAAAGAAATTTTGGTGGTTATAGTTTTGCTAGAGCAACATATGCAATTGATAAAGTTGGTTTTTTTGAAATGCAAACTCTCTATGACACATGTCAAAAATTTGATAATATTGAATTTCTAAACGAATGGTTTATCACATCAATTATTCATGATGGAAAACAATTTTCTGGAGTTACTGCTATTGAATTATCATCTGGAACATTTTATACAATTAAAGGAAAGGCGTTAATTATTGCCACAGGTGGTGCAGGTAGAATCTATAGTTATTCTACATATTCATTGTCATCAACACCTGATGGTTTAGATATGGCATATCGTGCTGGCATGGCTTTAAAAGATATGGAATTTGTACAATTTCATCCTACTGGTGTTTTACCATCTGGTATATTGATTACTGAAGGTGCAAGAGGTGAAGGAGGTTATTTACTAAACAAAGACGGTGAACGATTTATGAAAAATTATGCTGCAAGTAAAATGGAGCTAGCACCACGTGATATTGTTTCAAGAGCAATGATGACAGAAATGAATGAAGGTAGGGGTTTTTCTCATGATACTGGTGTTCAATGCATGAAACTTGATTTAAGACATCTTGGAGATGAAAAAATCAAGGCTAAACTTGGTGGCATCAGAGAAATATCAATCAAGTTTTCAAACATTGATCCTGCTGATGAACCTATTGACGTTAGACCTGTTTGTCATTATATGATGGGAGGAATTCATACTAATATTGATGGGGCTGGTGAATTACAAGGAGTTTGGGCTGCTGGTGAGGCTGCTTGTAACAGTGTACATGGTGCAAATAGATTAGGTGCTAATTCTACTTCTGAGTGTATTGTATGGGGAAAAATTACGGGTTCACTTGCAGTTGATTATATTGAAAAAGAACATACTGTATCACAATTCCCTGATCATCTTGTAGTGGCAGAAGAAAAAAGAATCTATGATGGAATTTTCCGTGGAAGTGGAGAAGTTAATCCATATGAGGTAAAACAAGAAATCAGCGATACTCTTAATGATAAAGCATATGTTTACAGAAATGAATCTGACCTAATTGATGGATTGAAAAAGATCAGAGAACTCAAAGCTAAAACTTGGAAACATGTTGATGACAAAGCTAAAGAATATAATACAAATTTTTCAAATGTAATGGAAATAGATTCTATGATTAGGGTAGCTGAAGTAGTGTTGATAGGTGCAATTAATAGAAAGGAGTCACGTGGAGGTCATGCTAGAACTGATTATCCAGTTAGAGATGATGCAAATTTCTTACATCATACCCTTGCATATTTTGATCCGAACGAACCAATTATGAAGAAGCATCCAGTAACCATTACTAAATACAAACCTGTGGAGCGGAAATACTAGTGGAAAAAGAAAACAAGGCTAAAGAGGGAATTAAAGGTTGGATAAACCCTACCAAGTATGGAAAATTTGGAATTGAAAGATTTGCTTGGATTTTAATGCGAATAACCGGTCTAGGATTATTAGCATATTTTATTGGCCATATTTATGAGACAAGTCATATTCTTGATGGGAAAGCTGTTTGGAATGCATCATTAGAATTGACACAAACAACCGAAGGTCATATTTTCTTAGCACTTGTAATTGGTATGTGTGTTTTTCATACAGGAAATGGAATTAGATTAATGCTAGGACAAATGGGTTATGGTTTAGGTAAACCAGGAAGACCTGATTACCCTTACAAACCACAATCACTTAACATGAAGGGTAAAGCCTGCATATATGCAACAATTGGTCTTGCAGCATTAGCAATGTGGTATGGAATGGCGGTGATGTTTGGATGATGCTTATGAGAGAAAGTATTGTAATGAAAATTCATTACGGGACAGCAATAGGAGCTGTATTCCTAACAGTTATTCATATTTTGATGCGTATGACTCAAGATTTTCATGAATCATTAGAATATGAAAATGTGATAGCAAATTATGAAATGATTGGTTACGCAATTATGCTTGAATTATTATTAATCTTAATTTCTGTTCATGGGTTTAATGGTCTAAGAATTATTCTTCTAGAGATGAGGCAAGGTCCAACTTATGAAAAGGCTATAACTTATGGTTGCATTGCATCAATGGCTGTATTGATAGCATATGGTTCACGAACTATAATTATGACTAGTATGGGGATGACCTAATGTCAAACATAAGTCAAGAAATTTCTCAAGAAAAATCTGAAACTGTATTATCACCTTCTAAATCAATTAAATTGAGAATCAGCAGAAGTAATCCAGAAGCTGGTACTGAAGAAAAATTTGATGAGTTTGTAATACCAGTAGAAAAATACACAACTGTATTAGATGCGATATTGAATGTAAAGTCACATTTAGATCATTCAGTTGCTGTAAGATATTCTTGTAGACAGGCATCGTGTGGTTCATGTGGTATGAAAATTAATGGTAAACCTAAATTGGCATGTTTTACAAAAGTTTCTGAATTAGATACAGACACTATTACTGTTGAACCCATGGATAATTTTCCAATAGTTAGAGATTTGGCGGTTAATTTTACACGCATGTTTAACAATCATAAAAAAGTCATGCCATATGTAGTACGTGATGATTCTGAGATAACACCAGGTACTGGAGTTAAGGAGATTTTACAGACTCCTGAAGATGTTGATAAGTACATACAATTTTCAAGTTGTATCAAATGTGGTCTTTGTAATTCAGCATGTCCCACAATGGCAATGGATACATCATTTGTTGGTCCACAAGCTTTGGCTCAAGCTTACAGATACATTGCAGACACAAGAGATAAAGGCAAAAATAACAGATTAAAGATAATTGACGAATCTCATGGAATTTGGAGATGCCACTTTGCTGGTTCCTGTAGTCAAGTTTGTCCAAAAGGTGTAGATCCTGCTATGGGAATACAATTGCTTAGAAGTTATCTTTTAGGATTACGTGATTAATCCTTTTTGTGAGGATTTGGACTATTATTTACTTGAGTATTAATCTGCTCAGCCATAAAATGATTTGAGACGTTTACTTTCACATCATCTATACCATCTATGCTTAACAAGTTATCATGTATGTCTTGACAGATCTTAAAACCAAATACTGCTGGGCAAAATGGACTTGTCAAATGCAAGTCAACCTTTACAGAATCTTCTGAAATATCAACCTCATCAACTAATTCTAGTTCAGTGATAGTTGTATTGATTTCAGGATCAACAATTTTGGATAACTCATCAAAAATTTTCACTCGTAGTTGTTTAACATCTTGAGACATTGTCGTGAATCCGCTGTTGCTATATATAGCCATTCTGAATATTAGTTATGTATCGTTCAAGATTAGGAAAAAATCTTGATGAAATCACATTAAATTATGTCTCATCAATATCTGATGATTCTGATATTGCATTTTATGATATCATAGGTAGTCAAGCTCATTCAATCATGCTATATGAAAAGAAACTTTTGACAAAAGGAGAATTAATAAAAATTCTTTCAGCATTAGAGGATCTAAAGAATGGGCAGATTTCACAACCTGATTTTGAACCTGAAGATATTCATGAATTAATTGAATCATTAGTTATTAAAAAAACTGGAATTGATAGCGGTGGAAAAATGCATACTGCAAGATCAAGAAATGATCAAGTTGCACTAGATATTAGAATGAAAATTCGCGATGATATTAACATTCTAACTCAGTGTTTAATTGAGACAATTAGTGAGTTATTACATTTAGCAAAGCAACATCACAAAACTGTTGTTCCACTTTACACACATTTACAACAAGCTCAGGTAGGTGTATTTTCACATTATCTTTTATCATATGCAGATTCGTTATTCAGGGATCTTGATAGATTTATTTCACTATATTCAAGAGTTAATCAAAACCCATTAGGTGCAGGACCAATTGGAGGTACAAGTTTACCAATAGATAGAAACAGTACATCAAAGATGCTTGGATTTACAAGTCTTATTGAAAATTCAATTGATGCAACATCTACAAGGGATTTCGTTGCAGAATTTGTTTCAGATGCTGCAATAATGATGACAAATCTTAGTAAATTATCTGAAGATTTCATAATCTGGTCATCATCAGAGTTTTCATTTATTGAATTATCAGATAATTTTTCTTCTCCATCAAGCGTTATGCCACAAAAGAAAAATCCTGATATACTAGAACTCACTCGTGGAAAGACATCCCAAGTTATTGGTTTTTTAACAGCGATTTTGTCTACAACTAAAGGATTATCTTCTGGTTACAGTAGAGATTTACAACAAATAAAATCGGCTATATGGTCTACATCAAAGATTTCAATTACTGCATTGATTGTGATTAAATCAATGCTTTCTGAAGTCACAATTAATGAGGAAAAAATGAAAAGTGTTTCAGAAAATGGTTTTCTTATTGCACTTGACCTTGCTGAAAATCTTGTATTAGAAAAAATTCCATTTCGTACAGCTCATGGAATCGTTGGAAATCTTGTACAGTATGCACATAATTCCAAAAAATTACTATCAGAATTAGATATTTCAGATATTGATTCTCTTTCAATCAAAGAAATTAAATCCAAAAAAATATTTGAAATAATTCAAAAAACAACAATTTCTTCTTCATTAAAAAATCGTAAATCAAAGGGATCATCAGGAATTTCTGAGCAAACAAGAATGTTATCTAATAGAATAAAGAGCGTTTTGTCATATAGAAAAATAATAAAAAAGCAAAATTCTGAAGTCAAAAAATCATTAGATCTATTGTCGAAAAAAGTCAAAACCCTGACAAAGTAATGCGGGTCTAGTGGGATTCGAACCCACGACAACCGGATTAAAAGTCCGGTGCGCTACCTGGCTGCGCTATAGACCCCCCTGCGTTTTTTCTGATGCGTATAATTTAGTCTTTTACAAAATTTGAAAACAATGTGGAAACTTTAAAACTAGCATTTTGTTCCCCAACTGTAATGCCCTTGTAGTATAGCCCGGTCCAGAATTCGGCCCTGTCACGGCTGAGACGCGGGTTCAAATCCCGCCGAGGGCGCCATTATTTTATTTTGGTATAACTTCATCTACAATTTCATTATTTGGTGCTGCAACAAATGATATTCTTGTTTCATAACTCAAGTCAGATTCTAATGGCTGTAAATTCTCATCAAGCATTAAACCTCCAGCCTCCTTAACTAAAAGATAACCTGCGGCCATGTCCTGAATTCTAATTTTTCCTCTAAAATCAATGTAAATGTCAATCAAACCTTGAGCAAACATTGCCATTTCCAATGCATTTGCACCAAAATGTCTAGTGTGATGATGATTTTGAAAAATAGATTCAAACCTCTTTAGTTGTTCAGACGATGCACCAGAAGTATTAATTCCTATTATCTTGTAAAGTGGTTTCTCTTTTTGTACTGAAATTGGTTTGTCATCTAAAAATGCACCTTTTCCTTTTGATGCCCAATAAATTTCTCCAGTAGATAGATTTGTAATTGCACCATCTGTTATTGAACTCAATCTATCCTCTGTTGCAAATGCTAATGAACAGCAAAAAAATGGGAGACCTCTTACTGCGTTAGCAGAACCATCAATTGCATCCATTATGATATACCCTTTAGGATTTGGTGAAAGTTCTACGCGCCCACATTCCTCACCTAGAATTACACATTCAAATTTTTTTTCTTTGAAATAATCGATAACTGTATTTTCAGCAGTAATATCGATATTTCTTGAAATGTCTCCTCCAGCACCTCTACCAAAATCACCTGCAGCTTTCTCAGTTCCTGCCATATCTTTTACATTTTCAAAAACTAGTTTTGAAACATCCCTTAACATTTGACTAATTTCCATGAAGAAATTAAATTCAGACATAATTTAAGTTGAAATACCATTCAACGCATAAATATCAATTTAGAAATCTCTTTTACATGAGTGGTAAGGATGAATCTGTTTTTAGTAAAAGTGCGTTAATGAGTACAAAGCCTGGAAAACAGATTATGAAACAGGGTTTATTCAAATCAAAGGGCTACAAGCAGTTTAATCAATACAAAGAAGAATTTGAAACTAAATTTCCAGAATTTGCAAAAAGATTTACTACAAATTTGTTAGAACAGATAAACTCTGACACTTCACCAAATTCAACACAACAAAAATTTGGAGATGAAGTTGGATCTACTGAAATAATTCTTGATGCATCTCAAATCGAACCAATACGAACAAAAATAGGGAATTTTGATGCTCTACACGATAGAGTGTTAAGAATTTTAAATTCTAATTTTGTTAAAATGACCTTTCCAGTTTTTAATGCATTATTTGATGCATCAACAAATTATTTTCAAGATAGTAACGAGTCAAATTTACGAGAAGACATAGTTGATGGTCACATAATAGCAATAGATCTTAGCGAACCTATGGATCGTATAGTTGACAAAGACGAAGACTTGGATTATCTTGATGACTATAAACTGATGAATCCCTATATTCTGATACTCGCTCGAGAAAAAATTTCCAAAGGCGGTGATGAAGTACTAAAACAGTTTGAAAATGGATTCAAGGATGCAAGAGTTGGTCAGTATTTAGATACAAAATTAAAAGAAAAACCAACATCAATTACTGAAGCTGAGCTAGATGAAAGTTACAAAAAATATCGTTCTGTTATGGGCACAGCTGGTCAAAACATGGCACTATCACGAGAACCACTAGGAAAAATTTTTCATATTGGTATGGCAAAGGCTGCTGAGTCTGTAGGGTGTGGAAATGAAATAGAGGACTCAATTCGTGACAAGGCAATAAAAATTCCATCATGGCCTTTGTACTATTCATTATCAAAGAATGATGTTAAAGAGGGACTTGAGTTAACTATGAAAAAAAGCGAGTTATATCTTAGTGAAGCAAGAAAAGCTATTGAAAGTTTACCAGATAATTTTTCACACACTAAATTTTTAGAATTCTTGTTTCTTACTGTTGAGCATTACAATGATTATTGGTATAAGAAGTTACAGCAGGAAAACATTTGGTCTGAATTATCATCCAATCTCCCAAAGTGATCAAAATGATGTGGTCAGAAAAATATCGCCCTAAACACATACTTGATTTAATAGGAAACGAAGAAGCAAGAAAGTTATTCGTTGAATGGTTCGCAAAATGGAAAAAGGGTGTAAAACCTCTACTTCTCGTTGGTCCACCAGGAATTGGAAAAACAACCTTAGCTAATTTGTCTGCTAAACATTTTGGATATGATTTAATCAGTTTAAACGCAAGTGATGTTAGAAATAAAAAAAACATTCAGGAGATTTTGCAACCTGTTTTAGGTAACCAATCAGTTCTTGGTCTTCCCATGATCTTTATCGATGAAGTTGATGGCATTCATGGAAGATCTGATTATGGAGGTGTAGAAGCATTAATCAATATTTTAAAAGAATCTACAGTTCCAATTATTCTTGCAGCAAATAATCATTCTAGTGATAAAATGAAAAAAATAAAAAAATCTGTTACTACAATTGAATTACGTCCACTTTCCCCTAGACTTTTACTTTTACATATGAATACAATTCTTCAAAAAGAAAATGTAAAAATTAGTCCTGGAAAATTGATTAAATTGATTACGGATTCAAATGGAGATATTCGTTCCATGATAAATTCTGCACAAGCATTAGTGACTGGATTTGAACCTCCAACTGAAAAATCGTTTGAGGCATTAGATGTTGAGGAGGGAATTAATGCATTTTACAAAGCAAAATCTATTGATGAGGCAAGATCCATTTTGTATTCGATGCATATTGATCCTAGAGAAAAAATTAATGCATTTTATTCAAGTGTGATAACAAGCAAGTTATCAACAAATGATCTAGAAAAGTTCTTATCAATTATTTCAGAAGCTGACATTCTTTATGGAAGAATTATGAAAACACAGCAATGGCGCTTATTGCGTTATCTAGATTCTATACTTTTAGGATTATACGCTACTAATTCTGGAATTAGATATTCTAAGTATAATCTATCATGGCCATTGCTTAACAGATTACGTTGGGATGGTTCAAAAATTAAATTAATTACTAAATCACTTGCAAAAAAAATGCATGTATCATCTAGTACTTTTTCAACACTGTATTTTCCATATTTACTATTTTGTATAAAAAATAATTCTGTAGATTTAGAATTCGAAGAATCATTTGAAGAATTAATAGAAAAGGAGATTGAACTTTTAGAATGAGCTGGATTAAAATCTCCATGAAGTTTGATGGTACATGTATTATATGTAAAGAAAAAATCAAAGTAAATGAAATTGGTTTGTGGTCTAAGGGATTAGGTGTAAAGCATGAAAAGTGTGCTGAAATTAGTGAATTAAATTGTATAATATGCGGTGGAAATGCTGGATGTTTAACATGTGAATTTCAGGATGATTGCGATCGGTCTTTGGTTTCTCAATTATGTATTTGTAAAAAATGTGAGCAAAAAGGAAGTACTTTTGATTTATATCAAAAATCAGTAAAAAAGAAATTTTCACTACTTAACCTTCCTTAAATTAATATATGATTGAACTAACTTTAATTCGCGGGAATGCATTCTAATAAAATTAACGAATTTCTGGAAAAGAAGAAATCTGCCAAACAAGGCGGTGGTCAGGATCGGATTAAAGCTCAACATGACAAGGGAAAACTAACTGCAAGAGAAAGAATCAATCTTTTGCTTGATGAAGGCAGTTTTGTTGAAATTGACGCACTGGCAACTCATCATTATCATGAATATGATATGCAGAAAAAGAAATTTTACAATGATGGTGTAGTTGGTGGATATGGAACTATCCATAATCGTCAGGTCTATGTATTTGCATATGATTTCACAATTCTTGGCGGTACACTAAGTCAAATGGGTGCAAAAAAAATTACTAAATTAATGGATCATGCAACAAGAAATGGTTGTCCTATAGTTGGAATTGCAGATTCCGGTGGAGCACGAATACAAGAAGGAATTTTGAGCCTTGATGGATTTGCAGACATTTTTTATCATAACGAATTGGCATCAGGTGTGGTACCACAGATTACTGCAAGTATTGGTCCATCAGCTGGTGGTGCGGTGTATTCTCCTGCAATGACTGATTTTGTAATAATGGTTGACAAGGCTGCAACAATGTTTGTAACAGGACCTGATGTTGTTAAGACGGTTCTTGGCGAAGAAGTTTCATTTGATGAATTAGGTGGTGCAATGACTCATGGTACAAAAAGTGGCGTAGCACATTTTGTTGCAAAAAATGAATATGAATGCATGGATTATATCAAGACGTTACTTTCATACATTCCACAAAATAGTACCGAAGAACCTCCAAGAATCAAAAGCGATGATGACCCAAACAGATTAGATCATAATTTGATTAATCTGAAACCTGAAGACTCCTTAAAACCTTATGACATGAAGCCAATCATTTTATCAATTCTTGATAATAATAATTTCTTTGAGATACATGAACTCTTTGCACAAAATGTAGTTGTTGGTTTTGGAAGAATGAATGGAAGAACAGTTGGAATTGTTGCAAATCAACCAATGTATCTTGCAGGTGCACTTGATATTGATTCATCTAACAAAGCTGCAAGATTCATACGTTTTTGTGATAGTTACGGAATTCCAATTATAACTTTAGTTGATACACCAGGTTACATGCCAGGTACAAATCAGGAACATAACGGAATAATTCGACATGGTAGTAAATTACTATATTCTTATTGCGAAGCTACTGTGCCAAAAATTACAATTGTAATTGGTAAGGCTTATGGTGGTGCATATATTGCAATGGGAAGCAAAAATCTGAGAACAGACATTAATTATGCCTGGCCAACTGCACAGATTGCAGTTTTGGGTTCTGAAGGTGCTGTGAAAATTATGAATAGAAAAGAATTAGCAAATTCAGATGATCCTGAAGCGCTAAAAAAACAACTTGTCGATGAATTTACTGAGAAATTTGCTAATCCATATGTTGCGGCATCACATGGTACTATTGATACTGTGATAGATCCTGCAGAAACGCGCCCAATGTTAATTAAAGCCTTAGAAATGCTCTCTAATAAGCGAGACAAGCAATTGCCTCGCAAACATGGTAACATCAACTTGTGAGAAAAAATGATTGAGAAAGTACTAATTGCTAATAGAGGTGAAATTGCACTACGTGTAATTAAAACATGTAAGGCGTTAGGAATTAAAACTGTTGCAGTATTTTCTGACGAAGATAGAAACTCACTTCATGTAAAAAATGCTACAGAATCATACTACATTGGTGAAGCTGCCCCTGCAAAAAGCTATCTTAATCAAGAAAAAATCCTTGATGTCATGTTATCTTCTGGTACCGATGCTGTACATCCTGGTTATGGGTTCCTTTCAGAAAATGATGACTTTGCACGATTATGTGAAAAGAACAAAATCAACTTTATCGGACCTTCTGCAGATTCAATGAATCTTTGCGGAGATAAGATGCGTTGTAAAGAAGCAATGCTCAAAGCAAAAGTTCCAACTGTACCTGGTAGTCCAGATTTAACGAAAGATGCTGTTGATGCAGAAAAAATTGCAAATGATATTGGCTATCCTGTAATGCTAAAGTCTGTTTATGGTGGAGGTGGACGAGGAATTAGAATTGTAAATACTGATCAAGAATTACAGGATGCATATGAAACAGTTACAGCAGAATCAATTGCAGCAGTAGGAAAATCTGCAATTATAGTTGAAAAATTCCTAGAAAAAACAAGACATATTGAATATCAAATGTGTAGAGATCATCATGGTAACGCAGTGCATCTCTTTGAGAGAGAATGCTCCATTCAAAGACGAAATCAAAAACTAATTGAACAAACACCATCTCCTGCAGTCGATGAAGCCAAAAGAGAAGAAATAGGTGAATTAGTTGTCAAAGCAGCAGAAGCTGTTGATTATACTAACTTAGGAACTGCAGAATTTCTAAGAGCAGATAATGGCGAATTCTACTTCATTGAAATTAATGCTAGACTTCAGGTAGAACACCCAATCTCTGAAATGGTTTCTGGATTAGACTTTGTTAAACTTCAACTAGATATTGCAAATGGCGAACCATTACCATTCAAACAAAGTGATCTTAAGATGAATGGGTATGCTATTGAATGTAGAATCAACGCAGAAGATACTTTCTTAGACTTTGCACCATCAACTGGACCTGTTCCAGACGTCACAATTCCTTCAGGACCAAATGTTAGATGTGATACATACTTGTATCCAGGATGTACTGTATCTCCATTCTATGATTCCTTAATGGCAAAACTCTGTACTTGGGGGCAAACATTTGAGGAATCAAGATTAAGAATGCTTAACGCCTTAAATGACTTTTACATTCAAGGTGTTGATACATCAATTCCACTTTACAAAACAATTTTGAAAACAGATGAATACAAAAATGGTCAATTATCAACTGACTTTTTGAAAAGATATGATATGATAAATAGACTAAAAGAAGATATTAAAAACGAAATAAAGGAGAAACAATTACCTGCAACTGCTGCAGCTATCATGTATTCTGAATTTTTTCACAGTAAAGTGCAATCATCAAATAGAACAAATTCCAATTGGAAAACTCATGGATAGATAGAAATGGACTTTAAAGTAGAAAATATTGAAGAGATCTTTAGTGGAGAAGTTATTAAGAAACTTTCAAACAATGAATATCTAATTAGAATTCAAGATAAAGAGCATCAACTTCAGATTCTAAATATTAATTCTAATAAAATGGAGTTTGTGTTAGATAATCAATTTCATAGTGTAAGATATATTGAAAATCAAACTGCTGAAATGAAAATTGTACTTGATGGTACATCAATTACAATTAATATGCATACACATCTTGATGATATTGTCTATAAGAATTCTGGCGGTGAAGAAACTGGAAATGCACAATTAAACTTGAGAAGCCAAATTCCTGGTAGAGTTGTATCAATTAACGTTGAGGAAGGAAGTGAAGTTAAGAAAGACGATGTTGTTTGTGTTCTTGAATCTATGAAAATGCAAGTATCAATTAAATCACATAAAGATGGTAAGATAAAAGGTCTAAAAATTAAAGAAGGAAATTCTGTTAACAAAAATGATATTATTGCAGAAATTGAATAATTAGTTTGATTTTAAAACTTGAATAATTTCATCATAATTTGGTTCCTTGAGTGGATCATCTACAATCCATTTCCAAATTATTTTATGTTCTTGATCTAAAATGAACACTGAACGTTTTGCAGCATTGTAATTTTTTACATGAAGTAAATCTGGTAAGAGTACATCATAATCTCGTATAGTCTTACTCTCATAGTCACCTAATACTGGAAAATTATAGTTATTTTTTTCTGCAAATGCTTTGTTTGCAAATGGACCATCATTACTAATTGCAATCACTTGTGCACCAAGTTCAGATATTTCATTCCATTTGTCCCTAAATGTACATAATTCAACTTCACATACAGGAGAACTGGCTGCAACAAAAAACGAAATGACTACTTTTTTCCCTTTAAATTCATCAAGTTTTCTAAATTTTAATTCAGTATCTACTAATTCAAAGTCTGGTGCTTTGTCACCAATATTTAGAACCATGAATATTCGCAATTTTTGTCATATATCAATTATTGGGAATTTGAAAAAATTTGATCGAAAAAAATCAACATACCTTTATATTTTCTACGTATGGAATCGTGCTAACTTGGTTGGTGAAAGTGTAGCATCATACAGTAATGTATTACTGATGTTTGGTTTTGCAGTAGTTGCAATAGCACCAGCATTGCTCATTTCAAGGATGATTTCACCAGAAAACAAGAAAAGACCAAATCCAGTAAAAGGGCTTCCAATGGAATGTGGTCAAGTCCCATCAGGTGCTGGCAGAACACATTTCATGATGCAGTATTATGCTTACGTTCTGATGTTTGTAATTTTTGATGTTATGGCAATTTTCCTGTATGCATGGGGAAGCACTATTTTGGATATGCCACGTACAGCAACTTTACCAATAATAGCATTTTTAGGAATTATGTTTGCTGCAATGGCATTTGCATTATATCAATCAAAGAGGAAAAACATATGGTAATACTATATACAAGTAAAGAAGATGTACAAGGTGAGGGACTAAGTTGTTAAAAGAGTTAGTTACACCACAAAATGCAAACGTCTTTGTTGGTAAACTTGGCGATATTCTATACAAAGCAATTGACAAACCACTTGGAATGGCAATTAACTGGGGAAGAATGTGGTCATTGTGGCCAGTACATATTGAGACTGCATGTTGTAGTGTTGAATTCGGCGCAGCTTCCAGTCCTAGGTATGACGTCGAAAGATTCGGTATTATCGAAGCTTTTGGTTCACTTCGTCAATGTGATTTAGTCGTCGTACAAGGAACTATCACAAGAAAAATGGCACCACGTCTTAGATTGGTGTATGATCAAATGCCAGATCCAAAATATGTTATTGCAATGGGCGCATGTGCAATAACTGGTGGATTATATTTTGATTCATACAATGTACTACCGGGTATTGATGGAATTTTGCCTGTAGACGTGTACGTTCCTGGTTGTCCTCCTAGACCTGAAACCTTGATACAAGGATGCATGTTACTGCAAGAAAAAATCAAAAGAATGAAGGCTAGATAGGTTAATAAAAATGAGTTCTACTGATTCACAGACTAATACATCTAAAGAAGATAATAAAGAGTCATCACCAAAACCAGCTGCTGAAAAACCAGCACCACCAAAACCAGCTGCTGAAAAACCAGCACCACCAAAACCAGAAGAAGCACTTCCTGCTTTTGAAAAAGAACTAACTGATAGAATTGTAAATCAATTTGCTGATGATGTAGAAGTTGGTTATGTTAAAGAAAATAGAACACGAATCAATGTTAAGAAAGAAAAAATTCTAGATGTTGCTAAATTTATTAAAGATCAAACACCATTTGATCACGCAGAGTCTGTATCTGGAGTAGATTTTCCAGAAGACAAAGAAATTGAAGTGGTGTATCATTTGGGTTCTTACACTGATAACCGATACTCAAAACAAATTTTGGCTTTGTCTACTAGAGCTCCAAGAGAAGAAATTCCTAATCCTGGAAATGATTCTACTAAACTACCAAGTTTAAGGGATGTTTTCTATAGCGTTGAATTTCATGAAAGAGAATGTTTTGAAATGTTTGGTGTTTATTTTGATGGTCATCCAGACAATCGAAGGCTTCTACTCCCTGAAGATTGGGCAGATATTCCACCACTTCGGAAAGACTTTAGGAATAAGGGTAGATAGACATGACAGAACAAATACCAACTGATCATACAGAGCAACTTCCACCTGGACTTCAACTTGAAAAAGTTGATGATAGAATTATGACACTTAATGTTGGCCCACAACACCCAGGCTCTGGTCATATGAGAATAATAGTGAAAATTGACGGTGATTACATAGTTGATGCAGATCCTGATCCTGGTTATGTACATCGAGGTGAGGAAAAGATGGCAGAAGTTAGAAATTATCTCCTAAATATTCCTCACTTAGAACGACCTGTTATTCATGATTCATGTAATATTCTCTATCCATATGTCTTAGGAGTTGAAGATATTGTAGGCATTGAAGTTCCAGAACGTGCCAAATATGTTAGAGTTATTGCAGCCGAATTGAACAGATGTGTTTACATTCAATATTGGCTTGCAATTTATGGAATATTTCTTGGACATTCAACAATGTTCATGTGGCCCGCAGGAGACCGAGAACTTATGATTGACCTCTTAGAAAAAATGACAGGTGCTCGAGTAACTCATTCATATTTTATTCCAGGTGGCGTACGAAATGATATTCCAGCTAATTTTGAGGATGTATGTTTAAGACAAGTAAACTATTTTGAAAAACGAATAAAGGAATATGCAGATATTTTTTATGATAATCCTATTCTTAAAGCAAGAACAGAAGATACAGGTGTTCTTTCGTCACAAGATGCAATTAGACTTGGTACAACAGGTTCTGTTTTGCGTGCTAGTGGAATTGATTATGATGTAAGGGTTAAGGAACCATATGATGTTTATGAAGAATTAGATGTTCATACAAACGTCCTCAAAGACGGTGATTCATATGCTCGTTCAAAAATTCCTTGGCTTGATATGTTCGAAAGCTGTAATATTAT
Organism: Candidatus Nitrosopelagicus sp.; assembly: GCA_028345295.1. Classification (GTDB taxonomy): domain Archaea; phylum Thermoproteota; class Nitrososphaeria; order Nitrososphaerales; family Nitrosopumilaceae; genus Nitrosopelagicus. The sequence continues at coordinate 24,879 of JAOMDA010000007.1, forward strand.
TAGACAGGCACTTGAAAAAATGCCAAAGTCAGGCTCTGTCAGGACAAAACTAAGACCAAATCCAAAAGGTGTAGGAAATAATGAAGTGTATAAGAGAGTTGAATCTGGAAGGGGTGCAGCAGGAATGCATATTATTTCTAACGGTAAACCTGAACCATACAGAGTAAAAATAAGTCCTGGTTCATTTAGAAATTTAATTGCTTTACCATATTTGTTAAAAGGTGAAAAATTAGGAAACATGCCAGCAGTTTATTGGAGTTTGAATTACTGGCCAGTGGAGGCGGACAGATAAATGTCAGTCATTGCACCAAAATTTCGTTTAGCATATTTCCTTAAAGCAATAATTGATAATGTATTTTGGATAATTATTTTAGTAGCATTAATTGGAATTCCTGCAATACAAATTGGATTATTTTATGGTGATCTACCTGTAATAGAAGGAGAACTACTTACAGCATTCTTAGCATTTACGTGGTTATTCAATCCAGCAATGGCTCTGCCTTTAGTTAAATCATTGATTTATAGCGATTTGTTTAGAATTGCAGCTTTTCCAGGATTTGGTTTTGCTGCATTAATTGCTGCAGGTACAATTTTTGTAGAAAGAAAAATGCTTGCAAAATTACAATTAAGAGTTGGTCCATTTTATTGTGGAAAGATAGAAGGTATTTTACAACTTGCAGGTGATGGATTAAAATTAATTTCAAAAGAAATCATCATACCTGCAAAAGCTGACAAACCAATTTTTTGGGTTGCGCCAGTTTTGTTTGTAGCAACTGCAGCTGCATTTGTTTCATTGATTCCAGTTGCACCGGGTGGATGGGTGGTTGCAGACTTGGATGTAGGGTTACTTGCAGTGTTTGCAGTGATTGGATTCTTTCCAATAATTACAGTTCTTTCTGCATGGTCAGCCAATAGTAAATATCCATTCATTGGAGGTATTAGGGCTCTACACCAAATGGTTTCTTTTGAAATTCCTTTAATTCTGTCATTACTTGGTGTTGTAATTCTTACAGGAACACTGAATTTGAGTGAAATTGTTGAATCTCAGTCTAACTTTCCATGGATTATCTTTATGCCAATTGGTGCAATTGTATTTTTTACTGCAATGTTAGCAGAATTAGAAAGAATTCCGTTTGATTTACCAGAAGCTGAAAGTGAGATTGTTGCAGGATGGTTAACAGAATTTTCAGGAATGATGTATGGATTAGTTCAACTAGGTTCATATGTAAAATTATATGCATTTGCTGCACTGTTTGTAGTAATTTTCTTAGGTGGATGGACAGGTCCTGTATTTTGGCCTCCTCTAGATGAGCAAGTAATTACTACTGGTTTGGAAATTCCTAGTTACACTGGAGATCCTTTTCTTACTATTTCAACTCCTGGGTTACCATTATTTGATGCAGATCCAAATGAATGGATTCTACAAAAACAAGGAGAACTGCAGTATACAACTGGGCAGCTTTTGATTAGTGGAGTAATCTGGTTTGTTCTCAAAACAGTAGCTGTAATCTTCTTTATCTTACTACCTCGTGGTGTATTCCCAAGAATTAGGATTGATATGTTACTTCACATTGGTTGGTACAAATTAATTGGTTTGTCTTTCGTTAACATCTTTATTGCATTAGGACTGTTATATACTGGTATTTTAGGACCTGGGGGTATATTATAATGGGAACAGCAAGTGGAATAATTAAAGCATTAAATTCTGGAATAAAACATCTTGCTGTAAAACGTTTTACACTAAGATATCCAGAGCAAAAATTGAAACTAGTAGGTGACGGTTATCAATTTGATCCAAGTACGGGTGTAGGCATTGCAGGTTACAAAGGTAGACACATGTTGTTTCATGATCATTGCACCGGTTGTAATTTGTGTTCAATTGCATGTGAAGGCGTTGCAGAAGCAATTGCCATGGTAAAAGTTCCAAACACTTGGAAACATAACAAAAAGGCAATAATGCCACAAATTGATTATGGTAAATGTGTATTTTGTGGTTTGTGTGTTGATGCATGTCCTTTCTATGCACTTTACATGTCAAATGATTACGAATTGTCCTCTTTCACAAAAGAAGGTTTGATCTACACACCACAACAACTTCAAGTAAAACCAAGTGTTCAACAAGATGCAGAAATTCAGATAGATGATAGGGGTGCAACACATGGCTGATGTTCTATTTCTTGCTTTATCGGTTCTAACCATTGGTGCTGCAATTGCAGCATTAGAACTCCGTTCATTAATTTATGGTTCAATTGCATTGATGGGTACGTTAGGTGGTATTGCAGGGTTTTTCATTTTACTAGATTCACCATTTGTTGCAATGTTCCAAATTGCAGTTTATGTTGGTTCAATTGCAGTATTAATTTTGTTTACAGTAATGCTTGTGAAAAGAGAATTAATATTTAAAAAAATTGAAGACCCAAAAAGAAAATTTGCAGGAATCGGTTTAATGTTAATTACAATGGTTGCAGTAGGTGCAATCATTCTTGATTCAGGAGTAAAGACAATCACAACAGATTCTGCACCTGTTGACTTCAGAGATATAGGTGTGGACTTTCTTACTTATTATTGGCCAGCATTGATTGCAATGGCTCTAATATTGGCAGGTTCTGTCATTGGTGCATTAGTTTTAGCTAGAAGGGAGGATACAGTGGAAAATGGCCAACGAACTGATTGAATTTGTTCTAGTCTCAGTTGCACTTTTAGCTGTTGGAATCTATGGATTATCTGTTAAAAGAAATGCAATACGAATGCTTTTTGCAATTGAAATAATTGTTAATGCTGCAAATCTTAACTTAATTGCATTTGCCAGATTTATGCCGGAGGCGCATAGCGGTGGTCAAACATTTGCTTTATTTTCAATCGCAATAGCTGCAGCGGAAGTTGCTGTTGGACTTTCCCTGATAATAGTCGCTTATCGATTATACAAAAATATCGATATTGCAGACTTTAGGAGTTTGAAAGGTTAATGGACTTTGTTCTACTACAGGCGGTATTTTTACCACTGTTATTATCACCTCTTGCTTATATGTTAGGTAGAAAATTTGGAACAAACGCTGCAATGTGGTTTACATTTGGACTTTTATTGTATTGCACTGTCATAATAATTCAAGCAGCAATTGGTGGAACATATGAAGAACACTATCAATGGACTACACTGTTTGGTGAATTTGGATTCTTATTAGATGGATTAGCAGCACCATTTGCAATAATCATTTACGTTTTGTGTACAATACTAGCCATCTATTCAAAACCTTACATGATACACAAGTTTGAACACTTGTTCAAAGAACATTATCATAAAAATAATGATGCTTCGGAAGGTCAGACTACAGCAATAATTGAATCATCTGCATTGAAGACTTATATCAATAATCAATCTGGTCTGTATTTTGCAATGTTTCTTGTCTTTTCAATGGGAATGCTTGGTACTGTTCTCTCAACCAACCTAATTGAATTCTATATATTTTTTGAAGTGATGTTAATCCCATCATTCTTTTTGATAGCATGGTATGGTGATGGTGCAAGACGTAGAATTGCATTAATGTTCTTTTTCTGGACACACGTGGGCGCAGTTATTTTATTATTAGGATTTTTAGCAATTGGTCTAAGTATTGGTAGTTTTGATTTTGTTGATATTATCGAGGCAGAAATACCTCAAGATGTTGTTATAATATCAGCAGTTGCTATACTTATTGGGCTAGGAGTAAAGTTAGCCGCATTCATATTTCATATTTGGCTTCCTTATGCTCATGGTGCAGCACCTACACCAATTAGTGCATTACTTTCTCCAGCAATGATTGGTATTGGTGCTTATGGAGTATTTCGACTGATAATTGAATTCTTACCGCAGACTTATGCAGATCTTTCAATTGTATTAACTGTCTGGGGAGTTGCAACAATGTTCTATGGAGGAGCAATGGCACTTATGCAAGATGACATCAAACGTTTCCTTGCATACTCCAGCATCAGTCAAATGGGTTATCTTTTGTTTGGTCTAGGCTCATTATCAGTATACGGTCTTGCAGGTACTGAAATGATGTATATTTCACACGCACTTGGTAAAGGACTTCTTTTCATGACTGCAGGGATATTAATTGTCAACGTAGGAACGCGAAGTATAGCCAAACTTGGTGGTCTTGCAGGAAAAATGCCGATTACTGCAGTTTGTGCAGTTATTGGAGCATTAACAATAATGGGAGTTCCGCCAACAAGCGGATTCATGGGAGAGTGGATGTTATTCTATGGTGCATTAGAAACTGCAATTGAAGAAGGAAACGATTTGAGAAGTGTAATGTTTGCACTTGGTCTTGTTGCTACAGTTTTAACAATGTCTTACATGTTATGGATGTTAAAACGTGTATTCTTTGGTAAGCTTCCTGAAAACTTGTCTAATGTAAAGGATGGAAGTTGGTATATGCTTGTACCAATGATGGTGTTAGCTGGCTTTACAATTGTCGTAGGAATTTATCCAGATATTTTCTTGAGTCAAATCATGCCATACATGCAAGGAGTATTGGGGGTATAGATTATGGCTTATGATTTCTTTGGTATTCCTGTAAGTGAATTAAATGTCTGGCTGATCTGGATACTTCCATTTGCTGCAGCATTAATTATTCCAGCAGTTGGTAAATTTTCAAAACTTACAACAGGTAGAGTTGCAATTGCATTTGGAGCAATGAGTGCAATTTCTGCAGCAACATTGTTACCAATGGCATTAGAAGCTCATGAGATTCATCATCAAATAATGTGGATTGACGCAATTGGTATAAAGGCTGGTGTTCTTGGTGATCCTCTATCAATAATTATGGCAAACGTTGTTGGCTGGATTTCATTCCTCATTTTGTGTTATAGTACAGGTTACATGAAAGGAGATAAGGATATTATGCGATTCTGGTTCTGGATGATGTTCTTCATAGGTTCAATGCAATTGATTGTATTATCTGATAACTTATTACAAATATTCTTTGGTTGGGAAGGTGTAGGACTTGCATCTTATGCATTAATCAGTTTCTGGTATCGTGATAAAAAGAAAGACCATGTTGGTCAAGAAGGCAGATCTGCATTAGGGGTGATGGAATACTTTTCTCCAACACATGCTGGAATGAAGGCTTTCATCATGACCAAAGTTGGTGACATAATGATGCTGGCAGGAATGTTCCTAATCTTTGCATTTGCTGGTACGTTTGGTCTAAGAGAATTATACACTGAAACTACTTGGGCAGTAAATATGTCTGCTCAAGGATTACTTGTTCCGGCATTTGTGTTATTATTTGGTGGTGCAATAGGAAAATCAGCACAATTCCCACTTAATGAATGGCTTTTAGAAGCAATGACTGGTCCAACTGCAGTTTCAGCTTTAATCCATGCTGCAACTATGGTAAAGGCTGGTGTATTTTTGGTTGCCAGATTAGGTCCATTAGTTTTTGCATTAGCAGCAGCAGGAATTCTCGCAGATCAATTTTTCGAAATAATTGCATGGGTTGGTGCAATTACTGCATTATTACTTGCTACACAAGGTATGGTTAATCCAGAAATTAAGAAAGTTTTAGCATATTCAACTGGTTCTCAAATAGGCTACATGATGATGGCATTAGGTGTAGCAGGATTATCAACACAGTATGTAGATGGCTATACAGCTGGCTTCTTCCATTTAATTTCACATGCAATGTTTAAGGCATCGCTGTTTATGGCAGCTGGTTCATTACTGCATGTTGTTGGTTCGCGATTTATGACAGATATGGGTGGTCTTCGTAAGCAGATGAAGAAAACTTATGCATTCATGTGGGCTGCAGGACTTGCATTGATGGGTGCACCATTCATCACTACAGGCTTCTGGAGCAAAGATGCAATCTTTGCAGCAGTTTATGAATCTGGAAGTGGCTGGGCATTACCAATATTCATCATTGCAGTTTTGACTGCAGTAATTACAGCATTCTATACTACAAGAATGCTAGGTATGGTCTTTTTTGGAAAGAACAGTAAACATATTGAAAAAATGGAGAGTGAGGGACACCACATACATGATGCACCAAAATCTATGTGGATTCCGTATGGAATTCTAGCAGTGTTAACAATTGGAATTGGTATCATGGGTCTCTCTGCAGAAGAAGGAATTCATCATTTGTTTGGTGAATACTTGGAACATTCATTTGGTATACATACGTCACACCTAGAAGAAGTAGATTCAATACTACCTGAATTTTTGTCAGGATTGAATCCAATAGCTTTAGGTTCGTCTCTTGTTGCATTTGCCACAGGATTTGGACTTGGATACATATTTTATATTGGAAGATGGGTAGATCCTGTAAAATTTGTTAATTCTAACATCTTCTTTTATGCATTACACAAATTAATGCTAAACCGATTTTATCTAAACGCATTTGTTTACTGGGGCTTTGTTACAGCACCACTTTGGGCAGCTAGAGCATTATGGAGATACTTTGAACAAACTACATTTGATAAGGGAATGAATGTTGGATTAGAGCGTGCAGTGGGTTGGGGTGCAAAAGTTGTACAGGGATCTCAAACTGGAGTAGCGCAATCATATCTTTACGTATTTGGAGCGGGAATACTATTTGTAGTCCTGATATTGTTGATCTAGGTGATATGAATGATTGAATTAACATCAACCCCAATCATGTTAATGGTTATTCTTGGTGTCGCAGGAATGGCTATTCCTGTGATTAATGTTATAAGAAAAGAAAGAGGTGGTTCTACATTTTATGGTGCAATTGCATTTGCAGCATTAATTATTTCAATTGGATTTGTTATGTATCAATTCTACAGTGAGTCAATTGCACCAGCAGCAATTTTCTCTGCAGACGTTCTGGTAGATGATGCATTTGGTTCATTCTTTGCAATAGCAATGTTAATTGTATCAATAATCACAGTTGTTGGTTCTTTTAATTATATGAGGAATAGGGCAAATCCTGCAGTTTACTTCTCCTTAATTTTACTTTCAACAATTGGTATGGTCTTAATTGCATTTTCCACAGATCTGGTAATGCTATTTATTGGTTGGGAACTAATGAGTATTCCAACATACATTTTAGCAGGTTTTAATAAAAAGAATCCAATTTCTAATGAAGCAGCAATAAAGTATTTCTTATTCGGTGCATTATCATCTGCAATTATTATTTATGGTATGTCCCTTGTATATGGAATAACAGGTTCCACAAACATTGGTGAAATTATTCAAGGATTTGCTACACTTGATGCAGACTTGTTGCCAATTGGATTATTAGCAATAGGTATGTTAATTGCAGGTTTTGGTTTCAAAATGGGTCTTGTACCATTTCATATGTGGCTACCAGATACATACGAAGGTTCACCGCCACCTATAACTGCATTATTAGCTGCAGGAACCAAAAAAGCTGGGTTTGCAGCTGCTCTGAGAATAATTATTTTGGGAACAGTTGCATTGAACCTGGATTGGACATTGGCTTTAGGGGTAATTGCCATTATGACAATGACAGTTGGTAACATAGCAGCAATAATGCAAAAGAATCTTGTTAGAATGCTAGCATATTCTAGTATTGGTCATGCTGGTTACATTCTGATTGGAATTTCTATAGCTCCATTCACAGGACTTGGATTACAAGCATCATTGTTTCATATTCTAAATCATGCTGTAATGAAAGGTGCCGCATTTATTGCAGTAGCTGGAATTGTTACAGCATTAGCAGTTACTCATCTTGATAAAATTAAAGGTCTTGGTAGAAGAATGCCAATAACTGCACTTGGATTAGTAATATCTCTGCTAGCTCTAGCTGGTGTTCCCCCACTTAGTGGATTTTGGAGTAAGTTAATGTTGTTTGGAGCTGCAATTGATGCTGGTAGCAGTTTATGGTGGGCTCCATGGCTTGCAGTAGCTGGCGTATTAAACAGTGCATTGTCATTAGCTTACTATGGTTGGATTATTAGAAAAATGTACTTTGAAGGAGAAACTGAAAAACGAATCAAAGAACCAGCATCAATTATTGCTGTAATGATTTTCTCAATAATATTTATGGTAACTATTGGTGTTTATCCAGAACCAATTATCAAATTTGCAGAAATGGCTTCACCAACATTAACTGGTGTTGTTATGCCTTAAACTCTGTAAATTTTATTAGGTTTTCTAAATTATTTTTTGCAGAACTTTCTTGAATTTTTCTTAGACTTGATTCTGCACGATGCGAAAATGTTTTTAGCATTTCATCCATTTTATTAAAAACATCTCTAGGGTCAGAGCTCTTTTTAATTAATAAATTAAATAACTTATCTTCATTTTTCCAATCTAACAAATCATCTCTAATTTGATATGCAATTCCTATATTTTTTCCATATTCTGCTAACGATTGGATCTCTTCTTCAGAACCATTTCCAATTATTGCACCTAATTTTGCAGCCATTTCAAAGGCTGTCGCAGTTTTATATTCAATTACTTTAACATAATCATCAAAAGTCACATCTTCACTTTCTTCTAATAATCCTTCTAGTGCTTCGCCTTCACTCATCAGCATTGCAGCAGTGGCAAGGTCTTTAGTAATTCGTGGGTTATTTAGTCTGGATGAAATATTTAGAATTAATCCAAGAACAAAGTCACCAGTTAAGACACTAGTATTATATCCAAATTTAATATGAAATGGATCTTTTTGTCTACGTTTGGTTTCATTATCAATAATATCATCATGAATAACAGATTCAGTATGAAGAAATTCTATTGCACAAGCACCAGAAAGAGAATTATCATCAATTTTACCAACACATTCGTTTGCTAAAAGTAAAATAATTGGTCTAATTCTTTTACCACCATCAACTGCATATTTTAATGGCTCCATAAATTCTGATTCTAAATATAATTCAAGTTCATTATTTAATGCAGTATCAATTTTTTCAATATATTTTTTGTAAATCTCAAGTAATGGATTAATCTCTATATTTTTTCGATTCAAAAATATCTATTCAACATCTTTGTAATTAGAATATTAAACTTTGTTGATTCTGAAAATATTGTATGCTCCCGTCGGGATTTGAACCCGAGTCTCAGGCGTGAAAGGCCTAAATGCTTGACCTGTCTACACTACAGGAGCTAAATGAACTCCTATTATAATCCATAAAACTTTTTGGAAGCTACAAAGGTTTTTTTATTATATTTTTAAGATTAAGTGCATGAGCAAGTTAATAGTACATATCGATCAAATAATTGAAGAAAATAGCTTACTGCATCATCCTTTCTATGAAATGTGGTCTGAAGGAAAACTAGAATTTGAGTCATTAGTTGGATATTCTAAGGAATATTATCAACTAGCTAAGCAAGTTCCAAAATTTATGGAACCTATTGTTGAGATGGCTCCTAGTGATGTAAAACCTGAATTAATATCAAATATGAACGAAGAAATTGAACATATTCGTTTATGGGAAAATTTTGCAATTTCTATGGGAATCTCTATGGATGATTTAACATCTTATCAGGGATTAAAAAAGACAAATGATGCTGTAAACAGTCTTGCATCTTTAATGAAATCATATGATGGCGGTGCATGTGCTATGTATTCATTTGAGAAAGAGATACCTAAAATAAGTAAAACCAAGATTGATGGTTTGAAAAATTTCTATGGATTGGATACTAAAGATTCAATTGAGTATTTTGAAGAACACATGACTGCAGATATACGACATAGTGCCTTCTGGGAAAAAATCATTAGAACATCCTCAAAAAATGATGATGAATTATTAAAAATTGCAAAAAAATCAGTGGATGCACAAAATCTACTACTTGATAGTTGCTATGAAGCATACTGCTAAAATTCTACAACACTTTTTACTAAGAAAAAATCTGTTTGCATAGGGCCCGTAACTCAGCCTAGTAGAGTACTCGGCTCATAACCGAGGAGCCAAGGGAGCGAAGCCCTTCGGGCCCACTAATTCATTCAGTTAGTTTTAAAGTGAGTTTTTTGTATTATGTTTGGCTGCAATGAAGAATCAGAGTTATATCTGAAAAATGATGTGAAGGCATTTGTCTGAGCTGCCTTTAATTTATTCGGTCTTGAACCTGTTTTAGTACATCTTCGGTGATTAATTTTTGCTCAAACAAAATTTGTGTAATATCATTAATTGTTAAAAGACTATGAAGTTTCACACCTTCAGCTTGTAATGCTTGTGTTGCACCTTCCATCCTGTCAACTACTGCATATGCATCTGTTATAACCATCTTTTCTTCTTTAATTGATTTGATTGCGTTGATAACCGAACCACCACTTGTTACAACATCCTCAATCATTAACAGTTTCATATCCTGACAAGTTACACCCTCTATTGCTTTACCCGTTCCATGTTCTTTTACTTGTTTTCTAACATAGATTAGTGGTTTTACAATTTCAGTTGCAAGAGATGCTGCAACTACCAACCCACCTGTTGGAACTGACACCAGTGAGTGAAAGTTCTCAAATCCAATATCTTCTGCAATTAAATTTTGTAATCCCTTGATCATTTTTCTATATTCGTGTGGAAAACTTGGAATCAGTCTAAGATCGATATAGTAGGGACTCTTTTTTCCACTTGCCAAAGTGAAATTCCCAAATCTGATGATCTTTTTTTCATAAAGAAATGTTGCAAACTCTTTCACAAAACCCATACCAAAATTTAGTTAACTGTATTTATTTTGGTTTGTATTATCCATGTATTATGCCTGAAATTTGGTTAAATTATGGAAATAATGACGTTGTTTTAGATATTCTTGCAGAGAATCTTGAGGCAAAACCAGTTTTTGATAATAAACCAATGACTGAATCTCTAATTAGTGAAAAACTAGAGAGTATTGATCTTTCAAAACCGATAGAAATTGCTTTACTAAATTATACAGATTCTGTTCAAACTATACTTAGAAAAATTTTTGAAAAATGTGAAAACAAATCAATTTCAAAACCTAAACTTTTAGTTGATAAACGAATTTTACCTTTAGTTAAATCACAAAATCCTGAGGATCTATCAATTATAGAATTTGGACAAGATGAACTAACAGATTCTGATCTGATTTTTGTTAGCGAAATGGAATTTGATGGATTATTTGGTTTTGAAACAAATTCAACCAGATTAACAAAACATTTTGGTAAATCTAAAATGCTCGAAGCTTTCAAAAAACGAAATGGTGATAATCCTAATCCTGGTCAAATTGTACCTAGTATTCAAGTAGCAAATAATTTTGTAGATTCCTTTGAAATATCATCAATTGAAATTGTATCTAATTTAAATGGAATAATTGATTTTTCTATCGGTCATCCAAAATCTACCATGTCATTATCAAATTTGTTTTCTAAATCATGCTCACAAAATTTAGAAGCACAAAAAACATTCATACTAAGTACGGGTAAATATGCAAGTAATCAAACATTATCTCGATCATTACCATCATTATGGAATTGTTATTCAGTAGTAAAAAATCAGGGATTAGTGATTCTTTTATCTGAATGTCTTAATGGTCTTGGCTCTGAAGCACTTCAACAGTTTATTGATGGCAGACTTGGTATTGAAAAAATAAAAAATGCTTCACAGTATATTGATGGAATGGAAAACTTACTTTATCTTAATGAAATCCAGAAAAAAATTCAGATTGGGTTAGTTTCAATATTACCTGAAACATATGTTAAAAAATTAAATATGATTCCATTTGATGGTGTCAAAAAAGGAATGGACTATATCTTAAAAAATCAAGGAATTAGACAAAAAGTAAAAATTATTGATGATGGTGCAAGAACTATCTTAACTTAAAAAAGAACTTGGTAATGGTGCACACAAAATTGCTAATATAATCACACCAATATATACAATTTTTCTATTAGATGAAAGTGGAGATATGTTATCAAGTGGTTGTGTATCTTTACTTCTTGAACTTAATATCAAAATTAAAATTGCCATCATCCAATAATTTAACAAAACAAGAACGCCCATACTTGCGTATGTTGCAATTTTATGCCATTTTTTTCCAAAAAGTACTCTTGCTAAATGACCACCATCTAATTGCCATGCTGGCAATAAATTCAAAAACGTAATTAAAAATCCAAGCCAAGCAGCAAACATTATTGGCGACATTACAAGTTGTACATTGTCACCATCTTTATCAAATAAAATTATTATTACTTTCATTATGATGTTTTCATTCATTTCCATTAGTTGCGAAGTACCAAAAAGTTGCTCTGCTAATTCATTGTCAATTATTGGTGATGTGTATACACCAAATACAGCAACCACTATTGCTACTATTAATCCAGCAATTGGACCTGCAATCGCTATATCAAATAGAATATCTCTATTCACAGTTAATCCTCTAGATTGTATGAATGCACCAAATGTGGGAATTCCATAAATCGGAATACCTGGAATGAAATATGGCCACGTTGTTTTGATCTTGTGCCATTTAGCTGCAATTAAGTGACCTGCTTCATGAACACCTAAAATTCCCATTAGTGCCCAAGCATAAAGTACAGCGACTGCAAGTGGATCACCAATTTCTGCTAATCTGTTTACTCCCAATGTTCTATAGAATCCATCTATTAGTACAAAGCATACTGTTACAACAAAAAGAATTCTTGGTATCCATGTTTTTGATAACCATTTTCTTTTTTTTCCTGGTAGGATTTTAGAGATAATTAGTATCATGTCATCCGATTCTTTCTCTAATGTACAGAAAAAATTCTTTTCTTCTAATTTTTGAGTGATTTCAACAAATTTTGTTTTGAAATCTTTGTCATTGACATAAAACTTCATCTTTGAGAGTGAAATTTCAACTTCCATAATATTGAAAAATGATGAAACGAGTCTTTTGATGTCTTCTTGACTATATTCAATCAATATGATAACTAATATCTAATTCCATAATTGCCTTTCTTACCTAGAATTAAATATTTGATAATTATATCACTTCCATGCAGGTAATTCTAAGGCAAGTTGGTGATTCCATAATAAGACGAGTAGACGCAAGTGATCTTATTTCTATAATGGAAATAAATATGAAGACACTACCAGAGCATTACTCTGATTATTTTTATGAGAGTCTATTAGCTGAATTGCCTGAAGCCTTTTTGATTGCACAAACTGGTTCAAAATACATAGGATATATTATGTGTAAATCAGAATTTGGGTTTTCAAATTTTAAAAAACTTGGATTTGTAAAAAAGGGTCATCTGGTATCTGTTGCTGTTTTAGAAGAATTTCGTAATAAGGGAATTGGAAGTGCACTAGTTGAAGAATCAATTAGGGGTATTCAAAATAAGCAGTGTGATGAATTCTATCTTGAAGTTCGTTGCAGCAATAATGAAGCTGTAAAATTATACGAGAGATTAGGTTTTAGTATAAAACAAAGGTTACGAGCATATTATCGTGATGGTGAAGATGCTTTTATGATGGCAATAGAATTCTAGCTTCAATTAAATAACTGTCTTCGTGTTGTAGCTCATGTCAAAAAGACGTGGGATAGGTACTATGATTTTTATTTTATCCATAGGTGCATTTTTTGCTTATGCTTATCTTCTTATGTTATCTGAGTGGAGTCCAATTGTACTGCAGCTTACAATTCTGATGGTTGTGGGTGGTGTTCTTGGTGTTGTTTCATGGATTGGATATATGATGGCTACTACATCGGCAAAACCATCATCTACAATCACAGATGATGATTAGTTTTTTTGTATGTTAGCATCTACTACTGTTTGATAAAATCGTGGTCCAATTGGTCTAACAATTTTTGAAGTAAGTATTTTAGATTTCATGCTAATAGTTTTCAGAAAATGCTGTTGTGATAATTTTGGTGCATCCTGTTTTTTATCAGCATGTATATGTGAATAATAATGTAATATTCCATTTGATTTGAGAGATAAGATTGCTGAATCTAAAAATTCATCTGAACGTTCTGGAAGTAACATTAGTACTCTATCTGCATAGTTTTGTAATTCGTTCTTAATAATTTCCGCCGAATCACCGTTTAATGATATGACATTTCCTTTCAATTTATTCAATCTAATATTTTCTTCACATAATTTTGATGCATTAGGATTAATATCTAAGTTGTAAATTGTACATGGTGTTTGTTTTGCAGCCAATATTGAAAACATTCCAATTCCTCCAAACATGTTAACTATAGTTTCATTGTCTTTGATTAGATTTGAAATTCTTTCTCTTTCAGTTGACAATCTTGGTGAAAAAAACGCTTTTTCTACATCAACTATGAATCTACAACCACTTTCCTTGTACTCTGTTTCTGTTTTATCATCCCCCGCAAGTATCTCTAGATTTCTTGTACGAAAATCTCCTTCAACAGGTGATGATTGATAAAATACTGATTTTGTAGTTTTTACTTGTTCCAGCAATGTTTCACCTATAATTTTTTTCTTGGAAATTAGTGAATCAGGAATTCTTACTATGATTATACTACCAATTTGATCAAACGCTGAGATTAATTCACTAATCTCTTTCTCAGTTAAGATATTAACCAATGCTTTTTTTAGCATCTTAGTCATAGTTTGTAATAATAATTTGATGAATCCTTTTGGGTTTTATCTAATCTACTTCCGTCTTTGTTTACTCTTGGTCTACTACTTTTCTCATCACGACGAAATGTAATATCAAGAGATTTTAAGAATTTATTCATTGCTGTGCGTTTTATCATTGGTTCTGTTGCTTTACCTTTTATTCCTGATATTCCCTCAAAAATAACCATTGAATCTGAAACTAAATCCATCAGTTGTAGATCATGATCTATAATTATAGCTGATTTGCCAAACGAACGAACAAATTTTTGTAAGAATTTACCTACAGCAATTCTATCTTCTACATCTAAAAATGCTGAAGGCTCATCTAATGCATACAAATCAACTTTTTGTAATAAACATGATGTAACTGCAACTTTTTGTAGTTCTCCCCCAGATAAATTTTTTACAGATTTATTATACAGTTTTTTAATTTTTAATGGATCAATAATTTGCTCTTCTTCAGTACTACCCTCAATTGCAGAACCATTTGCTTTTTCTAAAACTGAAATTACTTCAACATCTATATCATTGGTTAGATATTGTGGCTTGTATGCAATTTTGATCTTTTTATTAATTGAACCAGAATCTGGTTTTTCAACACCTGCAATCATTTTCATAAATGTTGTTTTTCCAAGAGCGTTTGCTCCCATTATTCCTAGTAATTCACCTTTTCTTACTGTACCTGGTTCTATTGATACTGAAAATGATGGATATTTTTTTTCAAGTTTAGGATAAGATATTATCTCATCACCTTGATGAATTTCATCTGAAGAAGTTGATGCATCAAATGTGAATTTTTTATCCCTAAATCGTACATTTTCTGTTGGAAGATATCCATCAAGAAACACATTGATACCTACTTTTGTAGATAACACACTTGAAACAATTCCATATGCAGCGGGAACACCATAAAGAACTTCAATATAATCACTCAAGAAATCCAATAGTGTTAAATCATGTTCTACTACCATCACACTTTTTCCAATATTAGCCAAACTATGGATTACTCTTGCTACACCTGTTCTCTGAAAAACATCATTATATGAAGAAGGTTCATCAAAGAAATAGAAGTCTGATTCTTTTGATGCAGTAACTGCAACTGCAATTCTCTGTAATTCTCCTCCACTAAGTTCATTTAGTCTTTGTTCAAGAGAATTTTCTAAACCTAGTTTTTTAATTAATTGATTTGTTTCTCCTCTTTCATCATATTTATCTAATAATTCTTTGGCAGTTCCATTAAATATATTTGCAATATTGTGAACCTGTTGAGGTTTGATTGATGCTTTAATTTCATTATTTTTTATTTTTTCAAAGTGTGATTTTAATTCAGTTCCACTATAGAATTTTAGTATGTCATCCCATTCTGGTGGTTC
This sequence comes from Candidatus Nitrosopelagicus sp., assembly GCA_028345295.1. Taxonomy (GTDB): domain Archaea; phylum Thermoproteota; class Nitrososphaeria; order Nitrososphaerales; family Nitrosopumilaceae; genus Nitrosopelagicus. The sequence continues at coordinate 40,756 of JAOMDA010000007.1, forward strand.
TGAATAATTTCCTAAATTTGGTTTTAGGTTTCCAGATAAAATATTTACAACAGTACTTTTTCCCATTCCATTTCTGCCTAATAATCCTACTACTTCACCTTTCTTTGGAGTAGGAAGTTTGTAAAGTCTAAAAGAATTTATTCCATATTGATGAACTTTATCTGTTGATAGTTCACTTGCTAAATTAACAATAGTAATTGCATCAAATGGGCAAACTTTTACACAAATACCACAACCATTGCAAATATTTTCATCAATTTGTGCTTTTTTTGTTTCTTCATTTAAGATGATGCAATCTGCTCCTGATTTATTTACAGGACAATATTTTATGCATTCTAAACCACATTTCTTTGGTTGGCATAGTTCCTTATCTAATACTGCTACACGATGCGTCATATCGATATTCCTTTATGGCTTTAATTTATCCTCTTTGAAAATAAACAGTTCCTAGATTTTCTATTAACAATCAATGTAATTTCGTTACCTTAATAGAGAAGAGGTAATGAGAAAACACAAGCCGGTCATAGCGTTGGGGTGCGACCCAGTCCCTTTCCGAACCTGGAAGTCAAACCCAATGTCGCTGCTGTGTTACTAACATGCGAGAGCCGTTGGGAAGCAGTGGTACTGGCATCTTTTATCTTCAAATAGGGTAAAATTGCAATGAATATTACAAAGATTATGTCAATTTGTTCTGTTTGTGGAGAAAAATTTGAAAATGATATTAGATTCTTGAATCATATGATGGAAAAACATGGATTTAGGAATCCAAATATTGACAAACCTGACAGAAATAGTCGTGGATATTAAAATTCCAATAAATCTATAAGTCGCCTAAATTGAATTTTGAAAGGTGTAATAATGCAAAAACTACTTGAAAAAACTTTGAAAGATGCAATGAAGGCAAATGAATACACATTAGGAACAAAACAGGTATTGAGTTCAATACCAAAATCCAAACTTGTTATTTTGTCAAAATCAGTTCCTGACGAAACATATAAAAAAATTGAAACGGATGCAAAGAAATCAAATATTACCACTCTAAAATTTGATGGCACATCAGTAAACCTTGGGAAGTTATGTGGATTACAATTTAGAATATCTGTAATTTCACTACCAAAAATTTCTGAATCTGACATTAAATCATTACTAAAAGAATCCGAAAACCTATGATGTTGTTAAATACCTTTCCAATAAAAATTTGCAACCAAAGTTTAAATGAGACTTCTAAAGTTTTTAGGATCACTTACGAAAAATAATGACACAGGAAATAAAATTAACAACTGATCAGATGAGATTAATGTCTTTATTTCAAAATATTACAAAAGCAACAGCAAGAGATTGTGTTGAAGATGAAAAACAAAATAGGATTATCTTTGTAGTTAATGAAGGAAAAATGGGATTAGCAATTGGAAAGGGAGGGTCACATATTAAACAACTTCAAAATAAAATTGATAGAAATGTTGAGTTGGTTGAATATTCAGATGATCCTATAAAATTCTTAAAAAATATATTAAACGAAAAATACATTTTAGAAATTAAAATGTCGGAAAGACTTGATGGTTCTCATCAAGCTATTGTTATTGTTAATAATTCTAAGAAAGGTGTAGTGGTTGGTAGAGAGGGTCGTAATGCTGAAAAGGCTAGATTACTTGCAAGAAGATATTTTGATATTACTAGTGTACTTATTAATAGTGAAGAAATATCACTCGAGTGGTAATAATGGCAAAATCACCATTAGGATTATTTGCAGGTAGGGATTTAAAAGAAAAGCGAAAGAAACAACGTTGGGCAATATCTACCTATAAACGAAGAAAACTTGGGCTTGATAAAAAATCTAATCCATTTGCTGGTTCTCCACAAGCTAGAGGAATTGTTTTAGAAAAGGTTGGTGTTGAAGCAAAGCAGCCAAACTCTGCTGTTAGAAAATGTTGTAGAGTACAATTAATTAAAAATGGAAAATCTATTACTGCTTTTCTTCCTCGTGATGGTGCTATGAATTTCATTGATGAACATGATGAAGTACATGTTGAAGGAATGGGTGCAACACAGGGTGGTGCAATGGGAGACATTCCAGGAGTTCGTTTTAAAATCTTTAAAGTAAATGATACTTCTTTGCGTGAGTTAGTTTTAGGTAAGAAAGAAAAACCAAGGAGATAGAAATGACTGAGCAAGAATTACTTTTATTCAGAAAATGGAGTACCACTGAAATCGTGATAAATGATATTGGTTTAAAGACAGCAATTTCTCTAAAACAAACTATCATTCCTCTAGATTTTGGTCGTTCTGCACTAAAACGTTTCAATAAGGCTGAAGTAAATATTGTTGAAAGATTGGCAAATAAGCTAATGCACTTTGGAAAAAAATATGCAAAAAACACTGGTAGAATGGGAGGTAAGAAGATCCATTCATTAAATATTGTTAGAACCGCATTTGAGATAATTAATCTAAAAACTGGAAAAAATCCTGTAGAAATTCTTGTTAGAGCGGTTGAAAATTCTGCACCTAATGAGGATACTACTAGAATAGTCTATGGAGGAACAGTTTACCATGTATCTGTAGATGTTGCTCCCTTACGTAGAGTTGATCTTGCTTTAAGATTTATTGCTGATGGTATTAAAGAAGCCACATTTTCAAATCCTAAACCCATAGAGGAGTATATTGCTGAACATCTAATATTATCTGCAAATAATGATACCAGTTCTCCATCAATTAAGAAAAAAAACGAGTTAGAGCGAGTCGCACAAGCTTCTAGATAGTAAATTTACTATAGCCCGGCCCGGACTCGAACCGAGGTCAAAGGCTCCAGGGGCCCCTATGCTTGCCGCTACACTACCGGGCTAATAGCAAATTTTATGAAAATTAGAATATAATAATTTGGTTTTAGGCTATTTTATCTTGGTTTCATGTAATGCTGTTGCATAATCACAATCTGCATTTAATCTCATATATGCAATCAATCTATAATGTATTGAATAGATCTCATTTTCTTTTCGAAGTAATTCTTTTTGGATAAGTGATGCTAATCCTCTTGATAAGGTTGTAATTGATATGTTAAATTTTTTGCATACTTGATCACGCTTTCTTTGATATTGTTTTAATGTAAATGAAACATCGTTATTTTCTAAAATTAAGGGCCAAGCAATTTCTTTCCAAACAAATCTTCTATTTTCTGTTGCAGCAGCGTATTTTCCCTTTTCTCTCAACATTAATAACATCTAAGAATATGGTTATAACTCATTGTCAACTAATGAAATTCTAGATTCTCTTACTCTACTTGAAAAGGATTGGGATATTGATCCAATAATTCGTGAATTTATACTTGGAAAATATACAAATGTATCTGATTTCACTCTAAAAGTAAAAGACGTAATTTTTCATATTCCTTATTTACCAAAAGAAAAAAAATACATTCTATGGAAATGTTATTGGCCTGATTGTCATAATTGTTGCAATAGACAAGGTAGATTACCTTTAACATCAGATGATCTAATTCAAATTGGTGCAGGTCTAAAATATCAAAAAACTTCAGATTTTATTAGTAAAGAAACATTGGTTGCAACACATAATGAACCAACCCCATCTGGTGGATTGTCAGTGATGACAAACATTAATCTGAAAAGAAAAGAAGATGAAACTGAAGCAGACGATGGCACTCACATATCATGTAGATTTTTAGATAATGAAGGTGCATGTGGAATACATCCAGACCGTCCAGGAGTATGTTATCTTTATCCATTCTCAACATGGTCGCAATATGATAGTGGTCGAGCAAGAGTTCATGCAACATTCCAGTTTACAGGAGACTGCCCAGGGTTTTATCTTGATGAATCACTAGATTCAATGAAGGAAATCTTTGATGAATATTCTATAACAATTTATGATTATAATATGAAGTCAAGTAGAACATTAAAGGATGGATTTGGTTCTTTAAGTATGACTTAGGCTTTTGCAACTTTCATCAAGTCAGCCATCCTAATATGCATGCCAAATCTATCTTCATTCTTTTTCATGTATCTGAATATTGATAAAAAGTCTGGCAGTGCTTTTAAGAAACTGAAATTGTGATGAATTTTTGCTCTAACAAAATTGAATACTTTGGCATAAACTTTGTAGTGTTTCTCAACAGCCTTTTCATATGCTTTAAAGTCGTGCATATTTTCTAAGAAAATATCAACACACTGCATAGATGGGATAATTCCTTCACCTAACAATGCATATACTGTACCAATGGATTCTCCTACACCGACAACTTTTCCAGAATAATATGGCTTGCATTTATCGGGAGTTGCTAATCTAATTGGTCGTCCTTTAGTCGCAACTATTTTTCCTCCATGTTTTTTTAGAAATTCATCAGTTGCTTTAACATGATTTTTGTTGTAATCTCCTGCACCAATATGTGCAAAGTTCTCTCCCAATGGGAAATACCAAAAATATCCTGACATTCCTGGGAATGGTTCAATGTAAAAATCATCATAAGGTACCCCATTTTCATATTCTACCTTATACTCATATGTTGGTAAGAAGAAATCTTGTTCCATTTTTGGTAGATATACTCTATGAAACCCTGTACAATCTACAATCATGTCATATTCTTTTTCAAGTTCTACTAATGGTCGGGCTTCACCATAAATCACGTTAGAATCTTTAATGAAATCTTGAATCAATCCTAGTTTGTTATAGGTACAGAGTCCCTTCAAACCAATATCAAATTTAACATCATTATTCATCTTGACATGCATGTTTTTACCATCATGAATTAGAAAATCATCAAAACTTCTGCCTGTTTTCTTGCAAAACTCATCTAATTCTGTTTTTATTGTTCCCCATGCACAAATTGAATCATGTTTTTCTTGAATCATTCTTTCATAACCTACTACTTCATGTTCTGAATCTTTGAGTCTTGCCATGAGATAACTTCCAGCTACACCCATTCCCATTACAGCAATTTTCATCTATCGTAGATTTGTTAGCACCCAATAAATACAATTCTAGAGTTTTATTCTATTAATATTGCTGGTTTGTAAGGTCTTGCCATTCTTGCTTTATTTTTTGGATCATATTTTTCAGTATCATTCTCAGAGAATACTTGTAATTTTATCCCATAATCAGTTTCTACTAGTGATGAAAGTTCATTCGAGATAATTTCACTCTCATCAATCTCTCCTGCATTCATCTTTGTTTTTCTTAGTTCTGTTGGTTCTGATAAGATATCTTTGAGTGTCTTCTTTACAAAGTCAGGATCTTTTTTGACATTTTCTGTCTCTTTTTTTGAAATTAACTCTTTGATAAATATCCCAACATTTGTCTCTCCTGAATTAACACCGCTTAGAATTTTATGATATGCTTTTGATTTCCAATTATCTGCTGTGTAGATTATAATTTTTTTAGGTGTAATCTTTGTCACTTTGGTAATATTTGAAATATCATTCATTACCGAACTAAGTAAACTCTCATTTTGCACTGCTTTATCATCTGTTTGTTCATCTTCTTTTGGCCATGTTGATTTTGAAACCATTTCAGAATTTCCTAATTTTTCCCACATTTCTTCGGCTATATGAGGTGCAAATGGTGAGAGCATGGAAACACGTGTTGCAAGAACTTTGTTCAGAACTCCTGAAATACCATCTCTATTTTTTGCATTTGCCCTTTTCATATACCATTGAAGATCAGAGTCAAATCCATACAAAATATGATGTAATGATTCACGAAGACGCATTTTTTCCATGGAATCAGTTACTTCAGAAATTAATTTTGATAGTCTACTTTGTATCCAGATATCTTCAGGTTCGGTCCCTATCTTTCCAGGATTGCTGAGTTTTATGCATTCTTCATGCATTGATTCCAATCTATTTTTGATACTTGAGATTGTTTCTAGATTAAAATCAGCATCCTGTAAAAGTTCGGCTGAGATTAGTATTGATAATCTAATTGGGTCTGCACCATATTTTCTAACTGCATTACGTAGTGGAATGATATTGCCCATTGATTTTGACATCTTTTTTCCGTCCATCAAGACAGAGCCATTCACAACAATTTCTTTTGGCCAGTGTTCTTTAGGAAATATTGCAACATGATTTAGAACAAAAAATGTTAAGTGGTTTGGAACCAAATCTCTACCTGAATGTCTAGAATCAACTGGATAGAAATACAAAAATTCATTTCTAATCTCTTTTAGTTTTTCTATTGTAATCTTTGCACTATTTGCAATTATTTCAGAATCTCCGGTTCCATAGAATATATAATTGAAAAACTCGTCCGACATATTCTCTGCCAATATTTCTCCTGAATTGACAAATTTCGCCATAGTGTAAAATGACATATAGATAACCGAGTCTGCTAAACTTTCAACCAACCAATCATTATCCCATGGAATTTTTGTTCCTAATCCATGTTGCCTTGCACACGCTCTTTCTCGTAACCAATCAAGTACATTAAAAAATTCTGTTCTGATATCGTTTGGTAATATGTCCATTGATTCAAAGCAGTCGTGCGCTTTTTCTTTCCATTCCTTATTCGCATAATCCAAAAACCATTGATTGTTGAGTAGTTTTACAACACATTCTGTTCCACATCTGCATTTTACCGACTCATTTGTTAGTTCAAGCATAATATCTGATTTGCCTGTTTTAGATATCCATTCTTTTACCTCTTCTTTTACAAATGTAATTTTTTTACCTGCAAATTCACCAGTATTGGAATTTAGCTTACCTTCGTAGAATTCTTTTGAGTAGATCTCCTTTGTTGCATCTTCTAATTTTGGATCATTTTGACTTGTAATTTTCATTCTTTTGATTACATCTAGTGATGGAATATCTCCAAATCCTTCTGTAGTGATAATTGTAACCGGTTGAATGTTCCTAACTTTATTGCGTAAAGAATCGTCAATGTTTTCCTGATTTCCATTTTTGATATCTTCTAACGCTTGAAAATCATATGGTGCATGTGCGGGCACAGACATTACAATACCTGTTCCAGTAGTTGCTGTGACAAAAGATGCAGGAAGAATCAGAAATTCATCCTCATTTGTTGGGCTATGTGCTTTCTTTCCAATTAATTGTGAGCCTAAAACATCCTCTAAAATTTCAATTTTTTTATTAAGAAACTCTAGTTTGTATGCACACTCTGCACTAATTATCCAAGTTTCATCATCAACTTTCACTTTTTTATATACAATTTCGGGATTTATCCAAAGATTTGTTACACCAAATAATGTTTCAGGTCGTAGTGTTGCAACAGGAATAATTGCATCTTCTATGTTGAATTTTATTACAATATATTCACTGAAGTCTGGTTCAACATCACCTAGCGTGTCATGTTGTGAAACGGGGTTTTGATCATTTGGGCACCAACCTACAGGGTGATTCCCTTGCACAATTAGATTTTTCTCTTTTAGATTTCGAAATTGCCATTCAATAAATCTCTGATATGCAGGTATGATTGTTGTAAACTCTCTTCTCCAATCTATGGAATATCCCATTTCAATCATTCCAGATTTTATCTCTTCATGGAAGTAGTCAGCAATTTTTACAGGGTCTACAAACTCTTTAATTTTATCTTCAGGAACATTATACAATGTTTTGAAGGCTTCAATTAATTCAACATCGTTAGCCTGAACTCTTTTTGACATTCCAAGAATTGGTGTTCCTGTATAATGAAATCCCATTGGGAATAACACATTGTACCCTTTCATTCTATAGTAGCGAGAATGAACGTCTGCTAAGGTGTAAGTTCTTCCATGACCAATGTGTTGAGGTGAATTTGGATATGGATATGCAACTGTTATGAATTTTTTTGGCTTGTCATTAGGATCTGTTTCAAAGTCTTTGGAGTTATACCATTTACTTCTCCATTTATCGTCTAGTTGATTCCAGTTTAATTCCATCTTACTACCTATTCGAAGATTATGGCCTTCGCATTTTTAATTGCATCCTCTTTCTTTGATTTGTCAGTTCCACCGCCTTGAGCAAATTTAGGACTACCACCTCCTGCTCCGCCTAAAATCTGTGAAATACTCTTTACGATTTCTCCTGCATTCTTTTGTTTTGAAATTTCATCTCCTGCATATACTATAACTCGAATTTTTTCTCCATCTTCAAATAATCCACAATATACCAATCTAGGATCATTATTACACAAGATTTCCCCCAGGCCAATATGAAAAACATCATCATAATCATTGCTGGCCGAATAACAAAAGTTTGCTTTATCAGATTCTGTTATTTCCATAGTAATATCTTCAATTGTAGATATTCCTTCTTTACATTCAGATAATGATTTTACTAAAATTGGAATTCTTTCCTTGACTTGTTGTCTTTTTTCGATTCTTTTCTCTTTTACTTGCTCTTTTAATTTCTCTTTCATCTCTTTATTTTCTGAATCTAGTTGTCTTTTTTTAACAAATTCTTTTGCCCCATCTCCTGAAACAAACTCAATTCGTACAACTCCATCTTGGATTCTTTTTGTTTTTGTAATTTTTATCTGCTTAATCTCTGAGGTTTCTTTTACATGTGTTCCTCCACAAGCTTCCATATCCAAATCTCCAATTGATACTATACGAACTGATTTTACTGGAACTACACCACCCTGATAAATTCTAAATCCATATTTTTGTTCTGCAGTTCCTCGGTCAAAATTTTCTATTGTTACTGGTATGTTTTTTTCAACAATTGAATTTGCAGCTTGTTCTATTTCTGTTACTTCTTTTTCAGTAAGTGCAGAATGATGTGTTACATCTAATCTTGCATGATCTTCTTCTTTAAAGGCTGAGTGTTGCCATACCCATGAACCTAATACACTTCGTGCTGATGTATTAATTACATGAGTACTAGTATGATTTTTCGTTATTCCATCTCTTCTAGTTGTATCTAATACGCAAGAAACTGTTTCACCTTGTTTTGGAATTCCATCTTTTAATTCATGAACTATAATACTACCATGTTTTGTTACGTCCACAACTTCATAGTTGTCAATTTTTCCATGATCGGGCTCTTGACCACCACCTCTAGCATAAAATGATGTTCTATCTAGAACAACATATTTTTCAAATGATTTCAAGACTTTAGCATCAAATTCTTTTGGGTCGTCAGAATAAAACAAAAGTTCAGTGTCAGGAATATTTTCTAATGGAAAACTTACTTGTTCTTTTTGTTTTTTACCTTGATGTAACTCTGAAAGTTTACTATAGAATTTAGATGGAATTTCTGATATGACATTCATTTCTTTAAGATAATCAGGCGTGACTCCATCAGATTCATAGAGTCTAATTAAATCATCAATTGTTGGTTCCTTATCTAGATTAGTTACAATTTTTTGCATTCTTTGCTTTGATGCACCATATCTCTTTATTTCAATGTCAATAATCTCCTTAACATCCTCACGTGTATCTTCCAACTCTGGATATGTATTTTTTAAATAATCAATTTGCCTATCAATAATTTCATTTATGTCGAATTGCAATTCAAGTCGGTTCATAGTAGAGATAATTCTTCGAAGCATTATTCTTAGATTGTATCCTCCACCAACATTACTTGGAAGTGCTCCATCAGATATAGCAAAGATTAATGTCCTAATGTGGTCAATAATCAGGTAAATTCCCTCTAGTGGAGTTATAATCTTGTTAATTTGTTCTTCTGACAAATCTGTTTGCTTTATTGCATTTTTTCTAACTTGTGCCAAATCTTCATGTATCTCTAGGTTTTTTGCAATTTCAGTAAAATATCGAACTAAAACTTCAGAATCTGTTTCAATTCCTGCCTGCTCAATTAGATTTTTAGTTATTGGTCCAAAACAGCAATCATATGCAGTTGGTGTCCCCATTGTTATCCAAGCAAATCTTTCTAATCCTGCACCCATGTCAATGATTCGCTGATCAAGTGTTTTGTAATTAGAAAGGTCTCCTTGGAACTCAGTAAAAACTGCATTACCTAACTCCAAACCTCTAACAAAATATTCTAGAGATGAACCAAATGAACCTCCACCTTCCCATACATCTTCTACAAAAACAATTTCTTTTTTATCAATGCCAAATTGCTGTGTTAATAAATTATAATCGAGATTAATACATTCATCTTTCCAATATCCTTGTTCATTTGGAATACTATGTTGTCCAATCATACAAAAACTGGAGAAGTGTCTTCCAGTAACACCAACATTTTCTAAATCTTTGAAACGTAGACAAGTTTGAGGAACTATCAATGGATTAGCAGGAAATTCAAATACAACTTTACTTCCCATCACTCTTTGAAAATCAACAACTGATGCAATTGTAAAATATAAATCGTCACGCCATCTACAAACTACAGGATATCTATTCACAGATGTATGACCATTTTTTTTAAAAAATGATTCAACTTCTTTCCAGGCTTGTGTATAATCAAATCTCTTACTAGTTGGAGGATTTCCAATAAATGAATATGTGTCATCAGAATGATCAGGACAATTCATTCTATTTTCATCTAGAGTCCAAAAAAATCGATTACAAACAGAACAGGATTTACGAGTAAATCCTTGCTCCCCAAATAATCCTACTTTATAGTATCTCTCTGGATCAGAAGAAAATTTTGACAGAATTTCTTTTTTTTCCACAAAGAGTTTTGGCTTATAACCGATATTAAGAATTGTCGATTACAAGAAATTAAATAGATAATAAACTGCTATTTGCCATGTTCGGGAAAAAAGAGAGAGAATTAAAACTTGATGATTATGTCTTTACTTCAAGACCTGATGGAGATTTTACTAATATGATATTTGGAACAGTGACTGGTATTGATGGAAATAAAATAGGAGTTAATGGGTTTATTGTCAATCCAGTAGGTCTAAAAAATAAAGTATCTCAGGGAAAAGCTGGAGACCGCTCTCTTGAGATTCTCAAGGAACCAACCTCTGAAAATTGTATATTTGCACTAATCTATAGAATTGAATATGAAAATTTTACTGATGTTTTAGATTTGGAAACAGAGAAAGTTGAGATTATTTCAAGAAGGATTTTTACCATTCTTGATGGTTGGATTAGAGAATCTCTTTCTGAGCTAATTAATAATGTCTTATCGTTACCTGATGGCACTGAAAAAGATCATGCAAAAAGAATTCTACAACAACGAATGGAGAATTTGTACGATAGGAATCTCAAATCCCATCTTTACTCTGTTTGTCGAAGTTTGAAGATCTTAACTAATTCATAATTTTTCTGATAGTTTTATATTATGCTGTTGAAGAATTTTTCTAAATGGAATATGTTTACGCTGCATTAATGTTGCATAAATTACAAAAAGAGGTAACTGAAGAAAATGTTACAAATATTGTAAAAGCAAGTGGTGCTGAAGTAAATGAGGCTCAAGTTAAAGCACTTGTAGCATCTTTGGCTGATGTAAACATTGAGGATGCAATAAAAGCAGCCCCAGTAGCTGCTGCAGCACCTGCAGCAGAGGCAGCATCTGGAGGAGAAGAAAAGAAAGAAGCCAAAGCTGAACCTCCTAGTGAGAAACAAGAGGAAGCAGCAATGGAAGGTTTGTCTTCACTCTTTGGTTAGATTTATTTATTCTATGAATATTGTTAATTACTAATTAGTTTCTATACAATATGTGTTGGTAGATTCTTCTTCTACTATTGAATTGTTCATTTACATTTTGGATCTATTTGGAACTATGGCTTTTGCAGTAACTGGTGCATTCAAAGCAATTGAGCATAAAGCTGATATTGTCGGTATAATTATTTTGGCTACAATAACGGGTGTTGCTGGTGGTATAATTCGGGATATAATATTTGGAAACGAACTTCCAAATTCATTAATAGATCCAACATATGTGATAATTACTGTAGCAACTGCAATAGTATTATTTTTCTTGTATTCAAGAATGAAGAAACATTGGAATCTTTTTCTTAAATTTGATGCTATAGGTTTAGGTGTTTTTACCGTAATTGGTGCAACTTTTGCTTACAATCTATTCGGTATGAATTTTCTTGTTATAATTTTGTCTGGAATGTTAACAGGTATTGGAGGTGGTATTCTACGTGATGTTTTTGTAAATCAGACTCCAATAGTGTTTGTAAAGGAATTGTACGCTTCTGCAAGTTTCATAGGTGCTCTAGCATTTTATTTCACACTAATGATAACGGGAGAAATCTATGCTGGTACAATAATAGGTATTGCACTTACAACTGGTTTAAGATTAATTGCTATGAAGTACAATTGGAATCTTCCCAAAGTAAAAAGTAGATATGATTAGGCAGGGGTGTAGTCTTTTGCTTTTGAGGCAACACCCTGAGCTTGACCATGCGCTTTTTGTAGTACTTGCTCTTTAGTTTCTTCAGTCAAGTATCCTATCTCTGTTGAAACAGAACGTGCTGATTGGGCTGCCTTTGCCAAAATTTGCTCAATGTTGTCTGTAGTGATATATGCTGCTTCAATTGAAAGTGAAACTGCTTCTTGATGGGCTTGAGCTAGACTGTTTCTAAATTCATCAACGTCAATAGTCATCTCTTCTTGCTCATAGACTAACCCATCTTCTAATGCCGAATTCAAGACAATTCCTGCCTCAATTGCTTTAATGTCTAGTTTAGTTAAAAGACCAGCAAGTTTTTCAGATATTGATTCACCTTTCTTTACTGGCACAGTCTCTTTCATTATCCAGATTGTACCTTGATCAATCTTTGTTGGTATATTGTTTTCTTTAAAGTCAGTTAACATTGGCCCAGGTGCAATTCCAGTATTTTTTGGTGGAATGATAACATCCATACTTGCTGTATCCCCACCTCTTGCAAATAGCATAACTTTGTTTTTACCTAACAGAACGTTAAGTTTGAATGGTGACATATTTGTAAACATAAAGAGGCATTGACCTTTCAAATTTTCAGTAAATTTTTCTAATCCTGGAATATCAAGTTTTTTTAATGCAATTTTTGCAATTTTATCTTTAATACTAAATATTTCTACTTCATCTTGAAGTTTCTTTCTAAGTGGGAGTAATTGTGATGCTCTGACTTTTTCCATTCTTACGAGTGCAAGTACTTTGTATTTTTTAGGCATTTCTTGCAATAATTGATGCATTTGTGCTTTCTTTTTTGGATATTCTGTTCTATTTTCATGCATACTATTTTCTAACCTTCACTTCTAATTTTATTGCTTTACCCATTGTTGTTTTCACCATAATTTTCTTTATGTTCTTATCACCGTTAGGAAGTTTTTTCTCAATTGCATTAATTATTGCTGACGCATTAGATGCAACATCATTTTCATTCATTTCAACATCACCAATTTTACATGACAAAGAAAGTGAATTTTTTACTCTAACTCTTATTGATGATTTGAATCTACTCAAAAATGACTCAATAGGAGCATTAAATGGAACTGGGGTTGGCATTTTTCCTCTAGGTCCTAATAACTGTCCTAATGATTTTCCAACACTTGCCATTAGTTTTGTATCTGCCAAAAAGAAATCATATTTATTAATTAATTTTCTAGTCTCTCTCTTATTTTCTGCTAATTTGTTTATTCCATCTGCATCAATCACTTGATCTGCATTTGCATTTTTTGCTTTAATACCCATATCTCCACTAGCCATAACACATACCGCAGCAGGTTCACTCATTTGTTTTGGGAGTTGAATTGTCTCATTTAGTGCAAACCCCTTTTTCACATCTATATCTTTAAAAGTAATATACAACTCTAGTGATTCCTTAAACTTTCTCTCCTTTTCTGATTTTTTTGCTTCTTGAATTAATGAAATTATTTCTGATTCATTTACCATGGATTTTTTTTTATAGTCCTACTTAAAATCGTTTATAGTAATTATCTACTGTTTGAATAAATTCTCAAAATTATGTAAACATAGTACAATTTTTTCCATTCATAATCGTAAAAATGAAGAAACTTACATTTAATACCTCAAAAAAATAATTATGAAAAATGCATAGTTTTGATGATTTGGATCTTAAATTATTGTCTGAATTAAAAAAAGATAGTAGTATCTCTATTCCAATATTATCAAAAAAATTGGGAACTAATTCATCAGTAATCTATAGTAGAATTAAACGACTAATCAAAAAAAAATTGATAAAAAAATATACCATAGAAATTGATGACGCACAATTGGGTTTTGAAGTAAAGGCTTCTGTTGGTATTAATCGTGATCCAAAATTTAAAGATGAAATTAAACAAAGTTTACTTAGTACTCCTGAAGTTGCTGAAATATGTGAAATTACTGGAAGATTTGATATCATTATCAAAATACTTGCAGAAGATCTTGAACAATTACATACAATAATTATTGATAAAATTGGTAAGATTGATGGTATACAAAATACAGAGACATTTGTTGAATTAGAAAAAACTGATAAAACCCCAATATATCTTTCAAAAAATTAGACTATTCTAGTTTGGAATCCCATTTACCTTCGTTTATTTCTAAGGTGATTTCTTTTGGGGTTTTTCCCTCAATTTTAATTCCTAGGCAGTTACATGTACCAATTATTTGCTTAGCAACTGATTTTAATTTAGAAGCATATGATGATTCTAGTTTTACATTAGCAACTTTGACAATTGCATCTATTCCAATATCTGCCACCCATTCAGTTCCTGCTGTACCAGAACCTTTTTGGATGTTTGCTTCTTTTAAAATCAATGCGGATGCAGATGGAATGCCAATCTCAATCTCCCATTTTTTAGTATCAGTATCAATACTAACTGTTACAGGAACTTTCATTCCCTTAAAATCACCTGTCTTTTCATTGATGGCATTAATTACTTCCATAATGTTTACTCCCATTGGTCCTAATGCAGGACCCAGTGGTGGACCTGCTGACGCTTCCCCGCCAGTTACTAAAGATGAAATTGTTTGTTTGTCTCCCATTAAATAAAACCTTCTTGTATCTGATTTATTCCTTACTATGTTTTAACTGGTTTTAGATAGTTTGCATCTACTGTAACTGGTAATTGATATGGTGCATCAAGTAGGATTACAGTTGCTTCTTCTTTATCATGATCAACTCGGGTAATTGTAGCCTTCATTCCTTTAAATGGTCCTCCAATTACTTCTACTGTTCCATCAACTGCTAGTTCTGAAACAGTTGATTTTCTGATCAAATAGCTTTCTATTTCACTAAATTGTAATTCTCCTCTAAGTTGACCCTTGACATGTCTGATTCCTTGAATTGCATTAAACATATGCTGTGGATCTTGTGCTTCAACAACTACGTATCCTTTAAGATTGTCAACTAATAAAATTGATTGAACATTAATATTTTCAGTTCTCATTTTTGCTTCTAATAATCTTAATACAACCTTTTCTTGACCACCAGTAGTTCTAACTGCAAATAAATGAGAATTTTCATTATATACTGGTTCAGATTCTGCTACTGGCTGTAATTCAGATTCTTCTACTGGCTGTGATTCAGATTCTTCTACTGGTTGTGGTTCAGATTCAGACATTTTATCTACCAATAGTGAATACCGAGAAAGTAAATTGAACAATAAATGCTAATCCACCTATGGCACCAATTCCAAATAAGACTAATCGAAGATGCTGTTTATAGACATCTTTGTCTGATTTTTTGGTAAGTTTTATTGTGTTTACCATATTTTTGAACGTAACTTTTGGCTTGAAATTCACAAATTGAAATTAATAAAGTGTCAATATATCTTTTATTCATGGATTTACTGGTAGCATACGAAGATGATCCTGCAGGAACCAATATGGCAAAATTCATTAGTAAAGATCTAGAAAAAATTGATACTATTTTTAGAGGACAAAAATTTGATGTATTAATAATCCCATCACCAGTAATATCAGCAGATTGGATAGACGAAAAATTTCCTTATGATAGATATGTGTTTCTTTCAAAACATGCGGCTGAATCTGGAATGTTAGCATTAACATGTCATAGTACTGGAAATTTTGATACCGCAAAATTTGGAGGTAATCCCAAACAAATCGCAATACCCTCTCCATCATTACAAAAAACATACCTGCAAAATCTATGGAAAAAACGTAATAATTTTCTAGATTTTCAGATAACTATCGAAGCAACACATCATGGTCCTACAAATCTTAACAAACCTTGTATTTTCATAGAAATTGGAACTACTCAAAAACAGTGGAGTGATAAAGAACTATGTAATTCCGTAGCACAAATTGTGAAGCAAACCATTGATCAGCCACCAACAAACTTTCCATTTGCTATATGCTTTGGTGGAACACATTATTCTGAAAAATTCACACATCAAGTAATCAATGGAAAATTTGCCCTAGGAACAGTAGTACCGAAATATGCTGTAGAATTATTAGATAAAGATCTGTTTCAGCATATTGTTGAACGTAACATAGGTGCAGAAGCAGCATTATTGGATTGGAATAGTTTAGGAAAGAATAAACAAAAAATTATGGAATTATTATCTACCACAAAATTAGAAGTGATTAAAATTTGAAAATAGATAAAAAAATTTACAAAAAACTTCTTCAAGTTCCACCTGGAAAAATCACAACATATGGTGAATTATCACGAGCGATTGGATTACATAATGGACAACGTTTGATCGGTAGAATAATGAAAAATAATCCATTTCCAGTGATAGTTCCTTGTCATAGAGTTGTTAAGTCAGATGGTAAAGTTGGTGGTTATGCTTTTGGTCAGAATATTAAGAAAAACATGTTGCTGAATGAGGGAATAAAACTTGATAGAGATAGAATAGTAGATTTTGAGGAAAGAAAGTATCGTTTCTAGGATTTCTGAGTATCCTTGGTTTCTGTAATTATAGAACGTAAATGTGCTTTATTTCTAATTGTATTACCCCTAATTTTTTTGTAAATTTCCTTATAGATATCATTTGAAATGTCCTTTCTGTCTTTTGCAATTTTTAGAATATATCGTAACGCCCTAACTTTATTTACATAGACAGTTTTCTTACCAACTCGAGCACCTTTCCTTCCTTTTTTTGAACCCTGTGTTGCTCCTCTTTTTGATTTTTGAATCTTTTTTGTTTTTGCTCTACCCCTAGACGTTCCTTTAAATGGTTTTATTGTAATAGTGTTAGCGGTAATTAGACTTCTTATATCGTCTCTTGTAATTGCATCTGCAATATCATCAAGATGATCTGAATCAAATCTTACTCTGTGTACACCAACTCCAACAATTCTTGATACAAGTTGTTTTTTTGTATGAAGATTAACTGGCATTTTGACTCACTCTCGCATTAAACACTTTGAATTTCTTTTCTAAAACAACTTTCATCAAATCGTTTCTTTTTTTTGTACCAACACTATGTCCAAATCTAACTCCATCTTGTTTTGGGTCAAGTTTTTCTAAATCGCTAATATTGTAAACTAAGTTATCAGTATAACCTGATGGATGTAATCCTTTGGCAATACTTGGAGTTCCATATCCAACTTTGACTAATCCTGGACGACCACGACTTTTTTGCTTTCGTTGGTGATTGTCAATTCCTTTTGGTTTTCTCCAATTTGGCTTTATTCTCTTATATCTCCAACTCTCTGGGCGAACAAATTTGGGTCTATTTTCTGAAACTTGCTTTCTTGCTTCTAATTTATCCTTGTTAATTGGCATGGAATAAAGACTTGAAATTTAACATAAATACGTATCTAAGTTAATCAGGAAAATCTAGAAAGAGATAAAAGTGAATTGATTTTTTTTAAAAATCTTGATTAAAACAAAAATCTTGCATTTGGGGGATGATGATATTGTCTGAATCATCACTTAATTCTAGAATTATTTCCCAACTTAATGAATTTGGAATTAATACTCAAAAAATTCATAGAAATCTATCAGTAGAAGAATTGATAAAACATTCTACAGAAAAAAATGAAGGTGTTTTAACAGCTTTTGGTTCATTATCTGTGAAAACAGGAAAATATACTGGTCGTTCTCCTCAGGACAGATACATAATTTATGATGAAGAGACACATGAAACAGTTGACTGGGGAAACGTTAATCATCAATTCCCATCGGAAAAATTTAATCAAATTTTTGAAAAGATGAAAAAGCATGCAGAGGGTAAAGATCTCTATGTTTTTGATGGATTTGTTGGTGCTGATAGAAAAAATAGATTACCAATACGAGTTTTGAATGATCATGCATGGCAAAGTCTTTTCTGTAGACAATTATTTGTTAGACCATCTGCAGCAGAATTAGATACACATGTTCCTGAATTTACAGTATTATGTTTAAATGATTTTGAAGCAATACCTGAAATCGATGGCACAAGAACAAATGCATTCATACTAATCAATTTATCAAAGAGAATTGTAATCATTGGTGCAACAAATTATGCAGGAGAAATGAAAAAATCGTTATTCTCCGTAATGAATTATCTTATGCCATCTCGTGGTGTATTCCCAATGCATTGTTCAGCAAATGTTGGTCAAGATGGAAGTACAGCATTATTTTTTGGACTATCAGGTACTGGTAAGACTAGTTTATCTGCTGATCCAGAAAGGATGTTAATTGGAGACGACGAACATGGTTGGTCTGATGATGGAATTTTTAATTTTGAAGGTGGATGTTATGCTAAATGTATCAATCTAAATCAAGAATCTGAACCACAGATTTGGAATGCCATAAAAAATGGTACTGTGCTTGAAAATGTAGTAGTTAACAAAGAATCATTAAAACCTGATTTTGATGATGGTAGCCTTACTGAAAATACTAGAGCAGCATACCCACTTGATTACATTCCAGGTGCAATAATTCCAAGTGTAGGTACAAGTCCTAAAGTAATTATCTTTTTGACTGCTGATGCACTGGGTGTTTTACCACCAGTGTCTAAATTAACTAAGGATGGCGCTATGTTTCATTTTATGTCTGGTTATACAAGTAAACTAGCTGGAACTGAACGAGGAATTAAAGAACCAAAAGCAACATTTTCAGAATGTTTTGGTTCACCATTTATGCCAAGACCTGCATCAGTTTATGCAAAAATGCTTGGTGAAAAAATTTCAAAACATAATGCATCAGTTTATCTAATTAATACTGGTTGGTCAGGTGGTCCATACGGAGTTGGAAAACGAATCAGTATAAAGTATAGTAGATCTATGGTTACAGCTGCGTTGACAGGGGCATTTGATATAGTGAAATTTAGACACGATGATCTCTTTAACCTAGATGTACCTTTAGAATGTCCTAATGTTCCTTCTGACATACTAGATCCTAAAAATACATGGATCGATAAAGATTCCTATGATCTTTCAGCAAAGAAATTAGCACAAATGTTTGTAGAAAACTTTTCCAAGTTCAAGAATGTCACAGATAACATTCGTACGGCAGGACCAATCACACCTTAATTTCTTAACATTCTAAAACCAAATATACCTACTACAACTGTAATTATAGATAATATAAGAACAGGTTGTTCAATTTCTTCTAAATAGTAAAATACAGATTTTTCATTTTCAGATAATAAATTAATTTTAATTG
>JAOMDA010000008.1 GCA_028345295.1 Candidatus Nitrosopelagicus sp.
CCTAATGGATATTGTATTGATCAAGGAATACATTTAATTTCTTAGTAAACTCAAAATTTTACATGTCTATGATAAATACATCAAAAGACGAGGGCGTTAGTATTGTCACTATAAATCGTCCAACCAAACTAAATGCAATGAACACAGATGTAGCACAAGAAATCATCAGTATTTTTAAACAGTTAGACAAAGATGATAGCGTTAAAGTTATTATTTTAACTGGTGAAGGTGATAAAGCATTTTCCGCAGGAGCTGACATTGAATACATGTCAAAGATTACTCCTGATGAATCTGAAGTCTATGCAAAACTTGGTCAAGAAGTAACTGCAACAGTTGAAAATGTTTCTAAACCTACTATTGCAGCTGTTAATGGTTTTGCATTAGGTGGTGGATGTGAACTTGCTATGTCATGTGATATAAGAATTGCATCTGATAATGCAAAGTTTGGTCAACCTGAAGTAACTATTGGAATTCCTCCTGGTTGGGGTGGAACACAAAGGCTAATGCGTATAGTTGGAATTGCAAAAGCAAAAGAACTTGTCTATACTGGTAAGATGATCAAAGCTGCAGAGGCAAAAGAAATTGGTTTAGCAAATCATGTAGTTTCACAAGAGTCGTTAATGGAAGAAGCAATGACTATGGCAAAAACAATTGCTGCAAACGCAACACTTGCAGTTCATATGTCAAAAACTGCAATTAACACTGGAAGAAATGCAGATCTAGATACTGGATTAGGAGTTGAGCTTTTAGCATGGAGAAATTGTTTCTCAGATCCTGAGCGTGAAAAACGCATGACTGATTTTGTAAACAAATCCAAAAAGTAGTTTCTTTTTCATTTTCTTTTTATGCGTTACTAGTGTGGAATGTATGAAAAGGTTCTTATAATTTGAATTAGAATTTTCCCTATGGCAACTGAACAATCACAGAAGTTGATTACAATCACTTCTAAAGCCGCAGAAAAAATTAAAGAATTCATGGCTGAAGAGGCAGAAAAACCACAATACTTGAGAGTATATGTTCAAGGTGGTGGATGTTCTGGTCTTTCTTATGGCATGGGTTTTGAAAAAGAGGCAGAAGAGGATGATTTAACCATTGAAGAAAATGGTGTAAAAGTACTTGTTGACAGTATGAGTCAAGATCACCTACAAGGTGCAAATGTTGATTACATTGAGAGCCTTATGGGTTCTGGATTTAAAATAAACAATCCAAATGTTACCAAATCTTGTTCATGTGGCTCTTCATTTAGTACTGAATAATCCATTTTTTTAAATTTTTTATTATTTTATTTTTAGGCTCACATTACAGCTAAGCGTTTATAAATCTCAAGCCAAATATTAAATTATTGAATATTAAGGAGATGAAATATAATTGCCCTATACAGGCATTGTCAAGTATCACGTTAAACTATCCTATCAAGTTGATGGTCTTGTCGAACGAGCAGATATAATCGGTGCCATTTTCGGACAAACCGAGGGTCTTTTAGGACCTGAGATGAATCTGAATGAGTTACAGAGAGTATCTAAAGTTGGACGTATAGAAGTTAATTCTACTTCAAACGAAAATTCAACAAAAGGTGATGCATTACTTCCTATGAGTACTGATATTGATACATGTGCATTAATTGCTGCAGCAATTGAAAGTATTGATAAGGTCGGTCCATTTGATTGTAGTTTTCATTTGGATGCAATTGATGATGTTAGGGCATCAAAAAAAGAGGACATAGTTAAGCGAGCAAAAGAAATCAAGCAAAAATGGTCCACCAATTCTGTCAGCGAAGGTGATGAAATGTTAAAAACAGTTCATGAAAATAATTCTGATAAAATTACTACATATGGAAAATCCAAATTACATTGTAGTACTGGTATATTTGACTCACCTTGGATAATTCTAGTTGAGGGCAGAGCTGATATTATTAATTTGTTAAGAGCTGGTTATGATAATGCTATTGGTATTGAAGGTGCAAGAATTGATGAGTCAATAAAAGAATTGTGTCAAGACAAAGAAAAAATTGTTGCTTTCTTAGACGGTGATAGAGCAGGAGGATTCATACTGAAGGAATTAAAATCAGTTGTAGACATTGATTACGAACTTAGAGCTGATGAAGGTATTGAAGTAGAGGAGCTTACTCCAAAAAGAGTTGATGAAATCTTAAGTCCTGTAGTAAAGGAAATTAATGAAGGTTCAAAACCTCCTACACTAAAAGATGAGAGTGATGAACCATTATCTGAGATGTGCAAAAAAGTATTTTCAGAACTAAATGAATCACTTGAGGCTATAGCACTAAATTCTAAAGAGGAAGAAGTTTTTAGAGTCGCAATTAGTGAATTGGTTGGAAAAATATCTGGACAGTCAGAAATTGATTATCTTATACTTGATGGAATAATAACTCAAAGATTACTTGATGCAGCAAAAAAAGCAGGGGTTAAACATATTGTTGGGCATCGTGCAGCAAAATTATCAAATCATGATGGTATTGGATTAAAAACATTTACAGAGCTTGGTATTGCTTAGTTTTAATGGCAGATTTAAAAACTCAACACCTACTAACTTTAGCACATATTTTATCTAAAGGTGGAAAACATAATTTTGTTAATATCACTACTAGTATACTTGGAAAAGAAATAGGCAAGTCTCAACAATCTGCATCTTTGCATTTGAAAGAGCTTGAATTGGGAGGATTTATTGAAAGAATACAGTCTGGACGAAAGCAATCAATAAAAATTACTAGTAAAGGATTTGTTGAATTATCAACACTTCATAATCTTCTTTCAAAATTAATATCAAAATCACCTAATTCATTATCAATTACTGGTACGATAACCTCTGGAATGGGTGAAGGTGCATATTATATGTCTATGAAAGGCTACACAAAGCAGTTCAAATCAAAATTGGGTTACATTCCTTATCCTGGAACTCTAAATGTTAAATTAAAAGAAAAATTTTTTTCTGAAGCAATCTCACAATTATCAAATTATGATGGAATAAAGATTAATTCATTTTCTGATGGTAAAAGAACATTTGGATGGGTAAAATGCTTCAAATCAAAAATTAATAATAAAATTGACTGTGAATTGATTTTATTAGAAAGAACTCATCATGATACAACTATTGTTGAATTTATTGCAAAGCACAATATTAGAAAATTATTAAAAATTGGAACCAAATCAAATGTGAAAATTAGAATCTCAATACTAGGTAATTTCTCTTAAAGATCGTGAATATCTTTACCGTATTCTTTTTGAATTAATGAACTTGAAGTTTCAGGTCTTGGGGATTCTAATCTAGCCACTGTTACATCCAAATTTATTTTTCTACATCCTTCTGTAATGTATTTTTCTTGATGTGTTTGGTCATAGCCTAATGCAATTATCTGTGGTTTTACCAAATCAACAGTTTTGAAAATATCATCTTCATCTCCAATAATGCATAGATCCACCATGGATAACGATGAAACTAATTCTTGTCTTAATTGTGCACTATGTAGTGGTTTACGTTTCTTCATTTTAAGAGCGGTTTTGTCAGTTGCTACAACTACAACAAGAGTATCTCCTAGTTTTTTTGCAGCGTTTAATGTATTGATATGCCCTGGATGGATTATATCGAATACTCCTCCAGCTAAAACAATTTTTGACGAGGAATTTTGTAGTTCTCCAAGAGTTTTCACATTATTCTCAGTCATATAATGTCACAACTATTGTCTAATTTCAACTCATCGTTATCACATTTTTGGGTCAAAACCTTTTGCAATGCGTAATGCATCAACCAAACCATCAGCATAGCCAATACTTAGCACTGCATATTCTTTTTTTCCTTCTTTTAGGAAATTTTCTGCATCGTCAATGTATAATTTTGCATTTATTAAAACATCTTCATATTCCTTAAGATTTTCATAGTGGGGTTTGATCTCTTCTAATGCTTTACGAACCATCGGAACGTATTTTTCAATCATCTGTTCAGAGACACTCTTAATATTTGCAGAGTTATCCAATGGTTCGTCTAAACATTCTGTAACTAACTTGATTGAATCTGATTCAGTAAAATGTAGATTTGCAGGAATGATTATACTATGTGGTGGTTCACCAAATTCTTTTTTAATTAATTTTGATATTTTTCCAGATGTTATCTTTTGATCACTTTTTCCAATCCTTGATGCTACAATTACGAATGTCTCTAACGAAATAATTTTTCTATTTTGAGTTTTTTCTACATCTAATAACAGTGAGAATGCATTTTGAGGCTCTAGGAAAAATGATTTGTCCTCGTTATACTCTAGTAAAATTACTGAATGTGCCTTGTTTAACAAATTATCAAATATTCTGTTGTATGGGGTAATCATTGATTTTGTATCATTCATAATTGTCAGTATTTTTCCAACTTTGTAATAATGTAATCCTGCTTCACCTATTAGTGACGAAATAATTGAGGATGAATGAACACTTTTTGTTTCTATATTATCTCTAATTGCTCTTGTTTTTAATTCAAGATGTGTAGTTGCAATGTATGGATCTCCATACGAGATCAAAATAGTTTCTTTGTTTTTTGCATTACTTAGAATCTCATTACCATCTTCTACCAACCAGCGTTTTGCAATTTTGAATTCCCCATTTGAGATATTTTTCAACTGTGTTTTCTCCGCTTCAGAAATAGGACTGGTAAATGATTCTAGATAAACAACATCTGCATTTTTTATAATAGATAAAGTTCTATCTGATAATTCTGAAATTCCTGAAATACCTAGACCAATAAACCACAGCATTATTTCGTTCTATCATGTAGTCTTTTTAAATGGTATAGTGATTTTTTCAGAATATCTATCCCTTTAACAAATTCATCAATTGAAACTTTCTCATCGATTGTATGTGCTTCATGAGGATCACCTGGGCCATATGTAATTACAGGAATATTTAGTTGGTTTCCTATAACATTCATATCCCCTGTGCCAGTCTTTCTGATTAACATCGGTCTTTTCTTTTCAATGTCTAGAACTGATAATGTAATTGCCCTTACTAATGGAGAATTATGTGCTGCCTCAAAAGGTTCTGTTTCATCAATTACTGAATATAAAATCTCAATCTCTTTCTTTGTTGATATTTCATTAATTATTTTACTAATCTTCTCTTCAACATAATTACAATTCATGTCAACTGGGATTCTAATATCTACAGTCGCAACACATTCTATTGGAGTTACATTATGACTAGTACCACCACGAATTTCTGTTAGTGCTGCAGTAAGCATCATTCCTTTAGTTTTATCTTTTTGATCTAACTCTAAACTATTTTTTAATTCTGAAACTACTGATGATGTTTCTTCAATTGCATTTTTTGCTAACCATGGGGCACTTGCATGTGTGCTATCCTTCACATTAACCTTAAGGTTAATTGCTAAACGACCTTTGTAGGCAATTGTGACTTTCTGAATACTGCTTGGTTCTCCAAATATTGCATAATCTATATCTGGTTTATTTTTCACCAGATTCTTTATTCCTGTAGCATTGCCTTCTTCATCAACTGCACCAACAAATGTCACTGTTCCCTGATTCTCCTTGATACTTGCAGCTGCAAATAACATTGCAATTAGTGGTGCTTTGGCATCTGATGCTCCTCTACCATGCAACATATCTCCTTCTTTTCTAACTTTTACCCTCCCTGGAACAACATCCATATGACCACATAGCATAATTTTTGGCTCTCCTGAGCCTTTAGTAGCTATCAAATTTCCAACTTCATCTTGGTGAATATCCCTGAATCCTAAATCATCGCATCTGTCTGCAAGAAAATCTGCTAATGCTTTTTCGCTTAATGATGGAGTATAGATTCGTAATGCTTTTTCTAAAGTCTTAATTGCATATCGAGAAGTCTCTAAATGTTCATCCATTTTATGCTAACTCCTTTACATATTCAAGCATTAATTTTGGAATGTCTACTCCTGTAACTCTTACAACATTTCGAAATTCTGTAGTATTGTTTATCTCATGGACAACCATTCCTTTATCATTACTTTCCATTAGATCAATTCCTACAATGTCTCCATATACTGTATCTTTTGCTTTAATGCAGATGTCCTCAAGTTCATTGGTAATTTCACATGTCTCTGCAGAACCTCCTAGATGCGTATTTGTTTTCCAGTTCCCATCTCCTGAATTTCTGTATATTGCAGCTGCAACATTATCTCCTATTACAATTACACGAATGTCACGTGGAGGACGTTCCACAAACTCTTCTAGAAAGTGAACTTGATGAATTGGATACATTGCTTCTCGTCCATCAATTATGCCTTCTGCAGAATCCATATCATTAATTTTTGAGACCATTCTGCCCCAACTACCTACAGTTGGTTTTATTATTTTTGGAAATCCATTTTTATCTAATGCGTCAAGTGCTGAATCTTTTGAAAATGCAACCGTTGCATCTGGTGTTGGAACTCCTGCTTTTTGTAACAGCATATGTGTGAAAAGTTTGTTTCCAGCAAATATACCTGTATTAAGACAATTTACAACTTTGGTTCCTTGCCCCTCAATGGCTGCAGTAGAATGAAGATTTCTGTAATAGCTTACACAACGTTGTAGTATCGGTCCATCAAAAATTTTCTTATCATTAAGATCAACAAATAGCTTTTTACAATCTACCATCTCCAAATTAATGTCATTCTTTTTAGCTGATTCAATAAGTAATTTTTCTTCGAGACGGATTGTATCATAAAGAGCTGTTATAGTGGTAGTCACTGTCCCCAGTCCTCACCGACGGTTTGGGCAGGTCTTAACTCAAATCCTTCGGAGGCCTTTACTAACTCAAAACTTGCTCCACAATCAGGGCACGTTACGATTTCACTTTCCACTGCATCCTCTGGTATAGTGATATTTGCATCACATTCTGGGCAATTTGTCATTTTAATCTCTATTTACTCCGTTTTTCGTCATTAATTATCTTTCTTTCAAGCCTGTCTTCAAGTGGAATATCCAAAACATCTCCCATTCTTAGATTTTTAAGTCCTGCAGCAACTTTCTTGGCAGTTTCATTATCTTGTTTAATTCCTAATAAGGACATCAGATAACCTGCACCAGTTTTACCTGCAAGCTCACCAAATACAATAGTACGATGATTGCCTACAATCCTAGGTGGAATTGGTTCATATGCAGCAGGATTTTTTAGAATCGCAGCTAAGTGTGTGCCTGCTTTGTGTTTATAGGCTGAAGTACCAACAATTGGTTTTGAATCATAAGGTTTGATTGTTGTATATTGTTCTATGAGTCTTGATAAATCTGCTAGCATATCTAATCTAAAATCATTTGGTGATTTGTATAGATATGTAAGTGCAACTGCAACTTCAGCTAATGATGGAATTCCAGTCCTTTCTCCAATACCATCTATTGTAGTATGAATTTGATCTACACCAGCTTCACAAGCTGAAAATGCATTGGCTAGTGCAAATCCTATATCATTATGGACATGTACGTCTAATGGTGTATCAATAATTGAACGCACATTTTTTACAAAATTATACATACCTACTGGTCTCATTATGCCAACCGTATCTGGTAAACTAATTCTATCCACTCCAGCTTCTGAAATTGCCTTACATACACTTATTAGGAATTCTGGATCGGCTCTACTTCCATCTTCTACGGTAAATCTAATTTTTAATCCATGTTCTTTTGCATAACTAACAGTATTTACTGCTCTTTCTAGGGCTTGTTCTTTTGTTATACGTAACTTATCTTTTAGATGAACATCTGATATTCCCAAATATGCCGCAACCCATTTTGCATCACATGCTAATGAGATATCAATATCTTCTGTTAGTGCTCTACCATGTGAAACAATATCTGCACGTAGACCTTGCTTGATAATTGTTTTTGTAGCATCTTTATGATCAGGTGAAACTACAGGTGAGATTTCAATCTGATCTACTCCAAAGTAATCTAACATCCATGCAATCTGTATTCTTTGTTTGTTAGTAAATGAGACACCAGGATGTTGCTCACCTTCTCTTAACGTAGAGTCAAGCACACTAATTTTTCTTGGCGTTTCATCATACGCATTATACAAATCTGCATAGTGATTCGGATCTTTCATTGCTATTATCGTTGCTAAAACACATTAATATAAACATAATCGTACTAATATCGCGAATTTAAGTAAAAACAAATACTAAATTAGATTAGTTTCTTTGATATAGTTTCGAAAATCGATTATCTGATTGTTCGTAGAATAATTACTGTATTAGTGTCAATTACACCTTGAATCTTTCGTAATTCATCAATACATATGTTAATTTCAGTAATATTTCCAGCTCTTATTATCACACTAATATCATATTGACCCGTGATCTCATAAACAGTTTTCACTGCTTCTAGTTTTGTTAATTTTGTTGATACTTTTGAGGTATCAGTTGCTGAGTCAACTGAAATTAGTACGATTGCACTGGTTGTGTTAGATTCACCCATCTCAACAGTAAATTTTTCAATCACTCCACTACCAAGTAAGTTTTTTACTCTACGTCTAACTGCTGATTCTGAGAGTTTGAGTTTTTTTCCTATTTCTACAAATGATTCTCTAGCATCATCTCTAAGAAACCCAATTATTTTATCATCAGTTTTATCCTTAGACATTTCGACGGTTCTCCTCATTTGTTAACAATTCATCCAGTATTTCTAAGGACTTTGTTACATCCTCTTCAGAGATTACCAATGGTGGTAATAATCGTAAGATGTTACGACCAGAATATAATAAGAGTAGATTTTTTTCAATTCCTTCCATTAGAATATTTTTAACTTCAAATTTAAGTTCTATTCCAATCATCAGTCCTTTTCCTCTAATCGCCCTAATTACAGTGTGTTTTTCTTTTAATCTTTCTAACCCTTCTCTAAATAATTTTCCCATTTTATCAGCATTGTCAATTAAACCATCTTGTGTTAATGCATGAAGTGTAGCAGTTCCAGCAGCGCATGATAATGGATTTCCACCAAATGTTGAAGAGTGTTCTCCTTTGCTAATACAATCTAAGATATCAGGTCTTACCATAGTTACTCCCATTGGTACACCACCTGCAATTCCTTTTGCAATACACAAAATGTCTGGTGCCGTATACCAGTGTTCTGATGCCCACATTCTCCCTGTTCTCCCTAATCCTGCTTGAATTTCGTCGAATATAAGAAGAATTCCGTTATCATTGCATAACTTTCTTACATCCTGTAAAAATCCATCTGGGGCTACATGAATACCACTTTCTCCTTGAATTGGTTCTAATATGACAAAAGCTGTATCATCATCAATCTTTTCACGTAAAGATTCAATGTTACCAAAAGGTGAGAATGTAACCTTGTCTACTAATGGCTGGAAAGCTTTTCTATATTTTGGATTAAACGTTAAGGATAATGCACCCATTGATTTTCCATGATATGAGCCATTCATTGCGATCATGCCCTTTTTACCAGTGAATTTTCTAGCAAATTTCATTGCAGCTTCTATTGCCTCTGCACCACTGTTATTCAGGTGAGCTTGAGTTAGTCCTTTAGGAGCAACCTTAAACAATGTCTCTAGGAATTCCTCCCTTGTTTTACTATAAAGTGAACTATGTACTGTTATAATTTTGTCAATCTGTGATTTTATGGCATTTACGACTCGTTCATTTCTGTGACCAACAAGTGCAACACCGTAACCACCCATACAATCTATGTATTTTTTATTGTTAGTATCCCATACATGTGCACCGAGTCCTTTTTCTATAGTCACTGGAAATCTTTGGTAAAGGTTTCCTAGATATTGATCTTCAGTCATTTTTTTATCACCGTACAATTATTATGTGAAATTGCAGAGGATATGGGGTTTTCCTTTTGACCATTTGCAATTAATGCTTCTCCTACACCCATTTCTAATGCTTCAGTTGCAGCAAGAATTTTCTTTTCCATTCCAAATCCAATTTTTGGTAAGATCTCTTTTGCTTCTGATAGAGTCAAATTTTCAACTAATTTATCATCCATTAATAATCCATCAACATTTGTTATGAATAGCACCTTGTCAGTCTTTACATGACCCGCTACATTTGCAGCAGCTCTATCACCATCAACATTCAGGAAATCAAATTCTTCACTTATTGCAATTGGTGAAATAACAGGCGTGTAACCTTTTTCTAAAATTGTAGAAATTAGATCTGCATTTACATCAGAAATTTTGCCAGTGTATCCACCATCAATTACCTGTTTTCGCCCTTTTTCATTCGTAATGATTAGTTTTTTCTTCCTGTTAGCCTGTATTACTTTGCCATCCATTCCAGAAAGACCTACAGCATTAATTCCATTCTTTTGTAACATTTGTACTATATTCTTGTTAATTCTTCCCGACATCACCATTGTGAATATCTCTGATGTTTCTTTGTCAGTGTATCTACTCTTTATTCCACTTGGTGACACTACAAACTTTGGCTCTTTTCCAAGTTGTTCTGTAACCTTAGTTACTTCTTTTCCACCACCATGAACAAGAATTACACCTTCTCGGTCTACTACTTTTTTGATATCTGATATAGTAGTTGGATGAAGATTATCTACTACACTTCCACCAATTTTTATTGTTATCATCTATTATACAGGTGTTAATGGGGAATACATAATTCCTTCGAACTCATCAAAGCCTGACATTACATTCATGTTTTGAACGGCCGAGCCTGCTGCACCTTTCATGAGATTATCTGAAGCAGATAATGCAATTAATCTATTATTATCTTTATCTAGATCAAATCCAATATCACAGAAATTTGAGCCAACCAAAAACTTTGGATCTGGGAATTTGTGTAGACCATCTTTATCTCTAATCAATCTGATAAATCGCTCTTCACTATATTCTGACCTGTAAATCTTCCAAAGTTCTTTTTCATCAATGTCTTTTTTAAGGAATGTATGATTTGTACATAAAATTCCTCTTACAACATCTACTGCATGTGGACTCATTGACACTTTGATCTTTTTACCAGCGGTTTCACTTAGTTCCTGTTCGATCTCTCCAGTGTGTCTATGTTTTGCTGGTTTGTATGGTCGAATTACTCCAGCACGCATTGCATGTGACGTTCCTGCACCTGCACCTGCACCTGAAGAACCAATCTTTGAATCGACCACAATGTGATCAGTATCAATCAAATCATTTTTAATTAATGGATTTAATGCAAGCATTGAAGTTACTGCCATACAACCTGGGCATGAAACAAGTTGTGCATTTTTAATTTGTTCACGATGAAGTTCAGGAACACCAAAGACAGATTTTTCCAAGTAGTCAGGATGTGGATGTTCCCAACCGTACCATTTTCCATAATCTTCTGGATTATGTAGACGATAATCTGCACTAAGATCAATAATCTTCATACCCCTGTCGTAAAATGATTTTACAATTTCAGTTGCAGTACCATGTGGAACTGCTGTGAAAACTAAATCACACGAGTCACTCATCTTTTCATAATCTAGTTCTGAAAATTTTAAGTCAGTAAAACCTCTGAGGCTAGGTTGAGCTTTATGTAGAAATTTTCCTACATGTTGCCTTGATGTTACCATTGAGACTTCAACTTTTGGATGGCTTAGAAGTAATCTAAGAACTTCTCCTCCTACATACCCTGATGCACCTACAATTCCTACTTTCATTTACAATCCTATTTGTAACACAGCATAATTTAACGTTAATTGAGCTATTTTCTAATGTAGTTTATTGCAAAATCAATCATTTCTTTAGGAATATTTTTCTCTGCAACCTTGACTAATCCTTTGAATTCAACAGTATTGTTAACTTCGTGTACTACTAAGCCTCTGTTTTTATCTTCCATCAAGTCAATACCCAATATACCACCGCCTACTGCTTTTGATGCCTTTAGACACAATTCTTCAATATCATTTGTTATTTTACATATCTCAGGTTCTGCACCAAGTGCAATGTTTGTCTTGAATCCTCCAGATGATTTTCTATACATAGCAGCTACTATTTGATCACCTACTGTTATCACACGTATATCTCTTGGTGGTCTATCAATCATTTCTTGTAAATAGTATATTCTATCTTGTGGACCATCTGTAACTTGCCTATTTTCTATTATAGCATCAGCTGTATCCTTATCTTTTATTGGCATTACACTACGTCCCCAACTTCCAATTATTGGTTTAATAACTAATGGATATCCTACTTTTTCAAAATGCTCCATTGCTGATTCAGCAGAAAAGGAAAAGTATGTTTTTGGAGTTGGGATATTATTTTTTTTAAGCAGCATTGAAGTAATCATTTTATTTCCACATGTGTTTGAAACTTCAAATGAATTTATTACTGGAACATTTAAAAATTCTAGACATGCAGTAAAATGTAATCCTCTATAGTAGCTTATGCATCTTTCAAGTACTACATCACCAAAGTCATACTCGCTCTTATTACTGTCAGTGTTAAACCTTGTAATCTTTGCATCAATCATCGATGTTTCATAGCCCATTTCAGACGCTTGAGTCTGAAGTAATTTTTCTTCAGTTCTTAATCGGTCAAACACAATACAAATTTTTTGCAATTACTCTCCCCAATCTTCGCCAACTGTTTCTGCTTGCTTTAGTTCTATATCAGAACCTTCTTTCTTTGCAATTTCATAGTCAGCACCACAGTCAGCACAAGAAACAATTTCTCCTACTGCTGCATCATCAGGGATGTTCAAATTTGCGTCACATTCTGGGCAATTCATATTTTTTTTTCCATAATTCACTCGAATTTATTAGCTTCTGTTGTCTGCAAACCCCATAATTCAACAAAACCTTTTGCCAATTTCTGATCAAATGTTGATTTTTTTCCATATGTTGCAATGTTATGACTGTATAATGAATACTTAGACTCCCTTCCTACAACCCTTACACTGCCTTTGAATAGTTTCAATTTCACAGTTCCAGTTACACGTTTTTGTGTCTGTTCTATGAATTTGTCTAGATCATTTTTTAGAGGATCATCCCACAAACCGGAATATACAAGCCATGACCATTCATCATCTACTAGGGACTTGAATTTTGTTTCATGCTTTGTATGTACCATTTTTTCAAGATCAGAATGAGCTTCAATTAAGCAAACTGCTGCTGGTGTTTCATAAACTTCACGTGATTTTATACCAACAACTCTATCTTCAATGTGATCAATTATTCCAACTCCATTTGCACCCGCTTTCTTGTTAATGTATTCGATTAGTTTTACAGGAGGTAATTTTTTTCCATCAACTTCAACTGGAATCCCCTTAACAAATTTAATTTTGAGATAAGTTGGTTTTGCAGGAAGATTTTTTGTCTTTATCCAAATAAATGCATTAGATGGTGGTTCATTGAATGGGTTTTCAAGTACTCCACCTTCAATTGCTCTTCCCCACAAATTTTGATCAATACTAAATTTTTTTGCTACATTATCAATTTCAATTCCATGTTTTTTAGCAAATTTTAGTTCTGTTTCACGATCTAAATTCAAGTCTCGAATTGGTGCAATGATAGGTAGATTTGAACCAGCACGAAGTGTGTTGTCAAATCGAACCTGGTCATTTCCTTTTCCTGAACATCCGTGTGCTAATGACGAAACTTTTTCTTTCTTTGCAATTTCTAAAACTTTATGTGCAATTAATGGACGTGCAAGTGCTGTTGCAAGGCAGTATTTTTTTTGGTATAGAGCATTTGCCTGAATTGCAGGAAAAATAAAATTAGTAACAAATTCTTTTTTTGCATCAATATTGTAATGCTTTTTTACTCCTAGTTTTTTTGCTTTTTTTGTTATGTTATTTTGGTTGTCACCTTGTCCAACATCTACTGTAACTGTAATGACATCCATGTCATGTATTTCCTGCATATACTTTACGACAACTGAGGTATCAAGACCACCAGAAAACGCAAGTATTGATTTTTGTTTCTTCAAGCAACTGTCTGAATCTAGTTTATCATTTATCTTTTATGTTCTCAACTATTCCGAGGGTTAGATTGATTTTTTTGATGTATGTATAATCAGTAGGCAAAGCTAAAATTCGATCACTATTTAACTTTCAGATATAACGCTGTTTTATGAAAATTTCATACCTAATTGGAATAGGAGTAGCATCACTAGCAATTGCTGTAATCGCTAGTTTGAGTCAATCGTATATTGATACATCAGAAGAAAAAATTCGAATTGCGTTTTTCCCAAGTATTGTACATGCAGTACCAATTGTTGGCATGGAAAATGAAATTTTCAAAGAAAACTTGGATGACCAAACTAAAATCGATGTAAAAATTTTTGATAGTGGCCCACAAGTAATAGAGTCTTTATTCTCAAATTCAATTGATATTGCATATGTTGGACCTGGACCAGTGATTAATGGTTATTTGAAATCTAATGGTGATGCACTAAAAATTTTAGCAGGAGCTGCAGATGGTGGAGCAAGTTTAGTTGCACAGAAAGATTCTGGGTTAGACTTAATTGCAAATTTTGATGGTAAGAGAATTGCAGCACCACAAATTAGTAATACGCAAGATGTCTCACTAAGGCATTATTTATCATCAAATGGATTAAAACCAGTTGAAACAGGTGGAACAGTTTATGTTCTAAATATTTCTAATCCTGACATATTCACATTATTTGCAAAAGGTGATATTGATGGTGCATGGGTTCCAGAACCTTGGGCTACAATGCTTGTTCAAGAACTTGGTGGAGTGAGAGTATTTAATGAGAGTCAGTTTTGGCCAGATGGGGAATTTTCATCTGTATTATTGATTGCTAGAACAGACTTTGTTGAAAATAATCCGAAAGTTATACGAAACTGGATTGAGTCTAATGAAAAAACAGTTCAATGGATAAATAACAATCCTGAACAAACAAAAAAAATCTATAGTGAGTTTTTAACAAATTACATGGGTAAAACATTACCAGATGAAATAATTAATGAATCATTTTCAAATTTAATTATAACATCTGATCCGTTAAAAAAATCAGTTTACACTTTTGCTGAGCGAGCTGATTCATTAGGATATCTTGGTCGTGCAGGGTATGATATTAATGAAATTTTTTATGAGTATGACACTTCATTAATACCATCGGAGGAAAATCAGAATGGGTAAACTAGAAGCTAAAAATGTTGAGAAATTTTTCCAACATGATGGAAAACCTCTCAAAACACTGGGAGGTGTAAATCTTACTGTAAATGATGGTGAGTTTGTATGTATTGTCGGTCCATCTGGATGTGGTAAATCTACTTTTCTTAGAATTCTAGCAGGATTGGAAAAACCTGATGGAGGAGAAATCATGCTTGATGGGAAAAAAGTTAATGACACTGGTCCTGAGCGCATAATGGTCTTTCAAGAAGGCGCATTGTTTCCTTGGCTCACAGTAAGGGATAATGTAGAATATGGTTTAAAAATTTCAGGAATTCCAGAAAAAGAGCGAAATGAAATTTCCAATAGATACCTAGACATGATGCAGCTCACTCAATTTGCTAATTCATATACATATCAACTATCAACTGGAATGAAACAACGTGTTGCTATAGCACGTGCATTGGTAATGGATCCTGATGTATTACTAATGGACGAACCATTTGCAGCACTCGATTCTCAGACTAGAGACCTACTTTTGGTTGAAATGCAGTTAATTTGGAAAAAAACACAAAAGACAATTATTTTTGTGACACATAACGTACCAGAGGCAGCAGTACTTGGATCAAGAGTTGCTGTATTTAGTGCTAGACCATCGATTGTTAAAAAAATAATAGATGTTGATTATAAACGACCACGTGTTGCTGAAGATGAAAATCTAGGAGTATATGAAAAAGAAATTCTTTCTTCATTACGACATCAGGGACCAAAATAGGAGTGAATGTTGATGAAGGCTAATTTATTTGGAAAAAAAATTCTGTTTTACATTGCAATCATTATAGTTTGGCAGGTTATTGATAGCGCAGATATCTGGCCAGATAACATATTTCCATCACCAATTGAAGTTGGGGAAGACTTGATCTATGGAATATCTGATGGAAGTTTGTTCTATGGAATTGGAACTAGTATGTGGCGTTTGATACTTGGATTAGCAATTGCCATTGGTGGTGGAATGATACTTGGAATTTTTATGGCTAGAGTCGAAACTGTGAATCAAACAATTGGTTCATTAGTTCTCGGATTACAATCAATACCATCGGTAGCGTGGGTACCATTAGCCATACTATGGTTTGGACTTACAGATGCTGGAATCATTTTTGTCACAGCAATTGGTGCAATCTTTGCTGTCACAATCAATGTATACACTGGAGTCAAGAACATAGACCCCTCATACATTGAGGCTGCAAGAAACATGGGTGCAAAAGGCAGTCAGCTTATTACAACAGTCTTGATTCCTGCTGCATTTCCATACATGATTACTGGATTCAAGCAAGGCTGGGCATTTGCATGGCGAGGAGTGATTGGTGCAGAGTTACTATTTTCATTCTTAGGACTTGGATTTTTGTTAAATGTTGGAAGGCAACTAAATGATGTTTCTCAAGTTATTGCAATGATGTTAGTAATCATGGGCATTGGAATCCTAATTGATGGATTTGTTTTCAAAAGAATAGAAGACAAAGTAATGTCTAGATGGGGACTTCGTTAGGTTTTTCTGATTGCATTTTACTTGAAATTATAAATGCTAATAGAGTCATTATAATTGAAAAATACATCACAATTGTATAGTCTGTATAATATGCAATAGCACCTGCTATCACTGGTCCGATAACCGTAGAAATTGCAAGTGTAGAACTAAAGATTGCTGTTGATGTTGATCTTGGATTGTTTTCCATCAAATGGAAGTTTCCCCCAATGAACAAAAATGCCCATGAGCATCCCACTATTGCCATAAATGGCATTGCCATCCACCAATCTGTAATCATTGATAATCCAACAAATACTATAACTGTCATGCCAATTCCAATCTTAAACTTTGTAATGTTTTTTATCTGAATTTTGTTTGACATTAAATTCATTACAAGAAATGCTGTTAGTGTATTTGCTACGTATACGATTGAAACTTGATACAATTCTGCACCGAAATACTCCATCAACATAATTGGTAATATTGTCCATGCTGCAGCTGCTCCAACATGTCGAATCAGTAGTGATGAAAACAGAAACTTGTTTTTTACAATTATTTTCTTGATAATTCCTTTACCAACAATCTTCGTTGTTTGTAATTTTGGCAGTTTCAATGAAATTAAGAAACCTATGATAAAAAATCCACTACTTATCACAAAAATCAATCTTTCATCATTTGCAAATCCTGCTGCAACTATTCCTGCAAGCCATCCTAAAGCATGAAATGATATGACTGATGCTACTTTTGATTTGCCTTTTCCAGCCTCATATGCATATGCTAACATTGGTGGAATCATTATTCCTGATGATATTCCTGCACCTATTCTTGCTATCAGCAGGTATGTTGTATTATCTGCAAAATAATGTAGCCCGAATGTAAGCGCACATAAAATGAAACCCACTCTTATGAAAAGTAATCTTTTTGCTTTTCTGTCTGACATTCGACCAAAATATGTTTCAGTTAAAATTTGTGCAAATGCAAATGCTGCAACAATTATACCAATCTCAAAAACAGATTCTGCAACTCCGCTTGCTATGATTGGCATAAACACAAAAGTTATTGCTATTCCAGAATGTTGGAAAAATGTTGAACCTCTCACAAGATTACTAAGACCTATTTTATGACTCATACATATGATAATTTTTTACCTAATTTGAAAGAATCCAGTGCTAATTTGATAATTGTACTATTTATCTTTAAATTACCATCGAATTTTTTTCACTTTATGTTTAACTATCAAACATTTGTACAAAAAAGAAGTAAGATTGTAATTTTTTCAATTATTGGTATTGTTTCAGCATGTACTATACCAATTTTATATCCACATGTTTATCATGGAACTCACATTTACCATCTGGCATTACATGTTGCAGGAATAATTTTGTCCCTCATAATGGCAACTTTGTCCATAAATTCATTCTTTATGCATAGGGCAAAGAAAATGATTGTTGTCTCTAGTGCATTTTTGATGTTTACAGCTGCCGAACTAGTGCAATTACTTGAAGCAGAAAAAACTCATATTCATAATTTTTGGGAATCACCAACTGAAATATCACATATTATGTTATTTGGAATGCTTGTACTTTTTGCAATAGCAATTTTTAAGAGGAATTAATTATGCAAAAACTAACAAGAGAAGAAAAAATAATTTTAGAGATACAAAATAACCCCGGTATTAGATTTAGAGAATTAATGAAAATGTTAGGCATAACCAACGGTATACTCAGTTATTATATTACTAAACTTGAAAAAATCGGCACAGTTCATGTACAAAGGAAATCTGGTGTTTCAAGATTCTTTATGCCTGATCTAACTGATGATGAACTAAAATTAACTAAATATCTAAGAATGCCAACTCCAAAAAAAATTCTAGTGGTTTTACTAGAAGACAAAGAACTTACATTCAAACAAATTACTGAAAAAATTGGAATGGCTCCAGCAACTACTTCATTTTATCTCAAAAAACTAGTGCAAGATAAAATTGTTAGAACCACAAATAATGTACTTAAAAAATATTCAATAATTAAAGAAGTACAAATAGCAAATTTAATCTCGGAATATCATCCTGATCTAGTTGAAAATGCATCTGGTAATCTAGCAGATATATTTTCATCATATTAGAAAGAACTTTTTTTTGTTAGATTATCCTTAACTTGCTTTAGCATTCTGGCTGTTGCACCCCAAATCAAGTTTTTTTCAAATGTGAATATGTACATTTCTTGTATGGAGTTATGATTCGGATCCATGTCATTTTCTAGTGTCTCTAAAAATGTAATAAGTGGAATTTGTAAGAATGATTCTACCTCAGAATTTGCCACAAGATTGTTAATTTTATCTAAAACACAAACAAATGGAAGAATTGTAAATCCTGAATTTAGAGTTGTAACCTGATTTAGCTGTCCAATAATATCACTTTTGGAAATTTCCAATCCAGTTTCTTCTTTTGTTTCACGTATAGCAGTTTCAAGTAAATCACTATCAGATTGAATATATTTTCCACCCGGAAATGAAATTTCTCCTCCATGCTGTGCCATACTTATTGGTTTTTTTGTCATCAAAATTTTTGGGGGATCGTCATAGATTATTATTAGAACTGATGCAAGTTTGTTATTTCCGTAATTGTTAATTTTTGGATTAATTTCACTTGTTAACGTGGTTTTAATTTTTTCTAGAGTCACAATCTGTTATAAAACAAGTTTGATATGGAGTTTGTCCTTTTTGAAAAAACTATCATGCCGATGATTCCCAAAATTAGGATTATCATTACAATATGATTAAACTCAGGAACAACATAACTACCAAAAATCTCAATCTTTTCTGTTCCAGCAGTAAATGGAATTGTTATCGTTTTTCCTTTATCAAAACTAAAACTATCTGTTATAATATACGCAGTTTTATCCTCAGTAGCTAACTCAGGTATCATTTCTGTGACTGCTACATATTCATCATTTTCAAATGGTCGTAGAAGAAATTCATTCATCTTAATCATCAAATGCCCATCTGTTTCAGATTCAATTAAAACCTGCAATGATGCCTCATTTGGTTTGGCAAGAATTTGTTTTACCTCACCACCTGTAATTTCATAGTACACTAAGTTGGTTAAATCAATCTCATCTGGCACTGTAATAGTTCCATCATTTTTCATAAAACCTGAGATACTTACATTACCCTGAAATCCTGATGGGACCTCAAAATATAGATGCCAATTTCCCATCTCATCTATACTTTGCAATGTCTCAATCTGTTCAGTGATTTTTATTTTTGGATCTTTTGAACTGGCACCAATCTCAAATTTCTCACCGTCCAAAACCACATCATACTTTTCGCTGATGGAATTTGTTGGAAATTCAAAACTTCCAATTACTGGCATTTGAAAACCATTTAACGAATACAATGTTAAAACAGTTTCATCAGAATTAAACGTCCCATCTTTGAACCATGCATTAGCTGTGTATCTAAATGTCATTTCACCATCTCCTTTTTTTACTGTAAGAGGCATAATTGCATCATCACCAAATGAAAAACAACTATAGTATTCTACATCATCTGCAATATATGATGCTGCTAGCAACTTGAAATCAAAAACATCACCAGGTTTCATCATATCAAACTTATCTGAAAATGCCACATCCAGTATGGTGTCATTTTTGTCCTTGATTAATGCATAAACTCTAAAGTTTTCAAATATTTCCTCACCACCATTTCGAATTTTTCCAGTTAGACTTGCATCATCATGAATTATTAGAGTATCATCATAAATTACATAACCACCAGAAAACTTGTTTTCAGATTTTGTGTATGTAATTATCGGCTCTTCTAAAATTGGACTCTCACTTGTTATTTCTGGTAATTTAATTTTCATAGGAAGCATTTGATGAGGCATTATTGTGGAAAACTCATAATCAGATGAGATTATTTTACCTCCATCATTTATTGACACAGTCAAAGTTGGAACAACAGCAAAATTT
Source organism: Candidatus Nitrosopelagicus sp. (assembly GCA_028345295.1). Classification (GTDB taxonomy): domain Archaea; phylum Thermoproteota; class Nitrososphaeria; order Nitrososphaerales; family Nitrosopumilaceae; genus Nitrosopelagicus. Next base: position 20,537 of record JAOMDA010000008.1, read on the forward strand.
TCTTGATTTTTGATACCAGCAATTACAGTATACATCCCATCGCTATCAAAAAATCCGGTATATTCATGATCCGGTATGTATACACCACTTTCTGCCTCTGCAAAATTTGAAAAGACAGTAGTGAGTAAAATTACTGAAAATGTGAGAATTATTGCAACTTTCATTACGATATTCTGCTCAAATTAAATAAATACATTTCAGACTAATCATAAAGCAGAATATAGAGAAGTTTTAATCAAGTATGCGAAAAAACACCTTATGACAGTAAGATATGAGATAAATCCACCAAAAGTGAGTGATAACACTGATGCTCAAATTGAAAAATTAGAAGACCGAATTGAACACATAAGCCATTTTTGTGATGGCATTCATGTTACTGAATCGGTATTAGGAATTCCTAGAATTCCACCACTTGACATTGCAAAAAAGATTAAAGAAAAAAAACCCCAACTAAAAGTGACAGTTAGTTTACGAACAATTGATAAAACAAGTCAACAGATCTATTCAATCTTAAACGAATTAATTGAGAATAAAATTGATGGTGTATTAGTTTTAATGGGTGATCCACCTGTAGACACCAAACAAAATTCTCAGTTGTTTCCTAGTAAAGTAGTTTCTGAATTAACTAAAAATGAGTATAAAGAAAAAATTGAAGTTTTTCTTTCGATACCAAATAAACCTAATTTTCAAAAGATTACAAAAAAGGTAAACTCTGAACCAAATGGTTTTGTTACTCAGGTCATACATAATTATGAAGAGGCAGAAAAAATTTACAATTATCTAAATCCGAAGGGATTTGAAATTATTCCATGTATACTATTTCCATCTGATAATAATGTAAAATCCGCAGAATTTCTTAAACTAGATTGGTCAAATTACAAAGAAAATTTTACTCAATATGTTAATCAAATCCATAAACTAACCAACGATGTATTGATTACTTCTCCAAACGACTTTAAAGGGGCACTTGATTTTTTTTCAAGTTTGAATCTTGACTAAAGAAAAATTTTTACAAGCACTTGATACTAGAATTATCTTATTTGATGGTGCTATGGGAACAGAAATTCAAAAATTGGATCCAAAATCAGAAGATTTTCCAGATGGTAAGGATGGATTTAATGATGGATTATCATTTTCAAAACCTGAATGGATAAAAGAAATCCATAGATCATATCTTAAAGCAGGTTCTGACTGTATTGAAACTAATACATTTGGTTCAAATAAAATTAAATTAGATGAATATGGATTTGGCTCTCAAACTGTTGAACTCAATCAAAAAAATGCAGAACTAGCAAGAAGTGTGTGTGATGAATTTACTGATAGACAAAGATTTGTTGTCGGTTCTATGGGTCCTACTGGTTATCTTCCTAGTTCTAATGATGCTGATCTTGGTCAGATGCCTTTATCTGAAATAAGAGAAGCTTTTGAATTACAGGCTGAGGGATTAATCAAAGGAACTGCAGATGCTCTACTAATTGAAACTAGTCAGGATATACTTGAAGTAAAATTGGCAGTTGAGGCATCTCATGTAGCAATGGAAAAAACTGGAAAAAAGGTGACATTAATTTCAAATGTTACTCTGGATCAATATGGAAAGATGCTTCTTGGGACAAATGTCCAGTCTGCATATACCACAATTTCTGATATGGGAATTGATATTTTTGGTCTAAACTGTTCTACAGGTCCAATTGAGATGGAACCAAGTATACAGTGGCTAAATGATCAAAAGCACAAACCATTGCTTATAGTTCCAAATGCAGGAATGCCAGAAAATGTTGGTGGTCAAGCAGTATACAAAATGACACCTGAAAAAATGGCATCTACACTTAATTCATTCATTGAAGAATACCCTCAAATTAGCATAATTGGTGGCTGCTGTGGAACAAATCCTGAGCACATTGCACAATTAAGAAAAACTATTGACCAGCAAAAGAAAGATTGATGAGATAAGTATTTAGAAAATTTCATTTAAAAATATGCATGTTAAAGCCTAGAGTTAGCTCTTCAATAAAATCAGTTGATCTAAAACAAGAAGTGGGACCTCTCATAATTGGAGAGAGATTAAACACACAGGGTTCAAAAAAAGCAAAACAGCTTGTTCTAAATGATGACTTTGATGGATTAGTTGATCTTGCAAGAAATCAAGTTGAAGATGGTGCTCATTGTATAGATGTTTGTGTGGCAACAACTGAACGTTCAGATGAAAAGGAGTTCATACTAAAATTAGTAAAAAACTTGAGTCTAGAGATAGAAGCTCCTCTTGTAATTGATTCAACAGATCCTGAAGTAATTGAATCTGCAATTGAACAAATTCCAGGCAAACCAATTATTAATTCAATTAATTTGGAAGGTGATGGAAGTAGATTCAAAGCATTAGCGCCATTAATGGCAAAATATGGAATTCCTGCAATTGCATTATGTATTGGTCCTGAAGGAATGGCAAAAACTCCAACTCAAAAAGTTGAAACTGCAGAACTATTATACAAATCTGGAAAAAAATATGGCTTACGTGCAGATCAGTTCATCTTTGATGTCTTAACTTTCACACTTGCAACTGGTGAGGATGAATTTCTTGATGCTGGAAAAAACACTTTGGAAGGAATTAAACTTGTTAAAGAAAGGTTCCCAAATTCATTTACCACTCTGGGTTTGAGTAACATTAGTTTTGGTTTAGCTCCACAAACACGACGTGTTCTAAATTCTGTATTTCTATATCATGCAGTTAAAGCGGGTCTTGATAGTGCAATTGTTAATGCACGAGAAATAACACCTTATACTGAAATTGATGAAAAAGAAAGAAAACTTGTAGAAGATTTAATTTTTAATACACATCAAAATGCATTATCTGATCTAATTTCTCATTTTGAAAATATCAGTCAAGATTCTACATTACAGAAAAAGAAAGTTGATGTTGATCCATCATGGCCTGCTGGTAAACGTTCAAACTTTAGAATAATTAATCGTCTTAAAGATGGAATTCAAAATGATGTGGTTTCTGCTATTGCTGAAAAATTATCTGATCAGGATTTACTAATAGATAATGATGGAATCTTATCAATTAATGCTAGTAAGGAAATCACCCATCAAGGTGCTATTCAAACATTAAATGAGGATCTTTTACCTGCGATGAAAATTGTCGGTGACAAATTTGGTGCAGGAGAGTTAATCCTTCCATTTGTACTAAAATCTGCAGAATGTATGAAGGCTGCAGTTAAAGAGTTAGAAAAATATCTTCTAAAAGAAGAGGGAACCAGTAAGGGAATTCTAGTTTTAGGAACAGTTTATGGCGATGTACATGATATTGGAAAAAATTTGGTAAAAACAATTTTTGAGAATAATGGTTACACTGTACATGATCTAGGTAAACAAGTACCACTCCAAAAATTTGTTGAAAAAATCAAAGAAGTAAAACCAAATGCAGTTGGTTTATCTGCACTGTTGGTATCTACATCAAAGCAAATGCAATTCTTTGTTGAACATGCAAGAAAAACTGATGTCAATATTCCAATACTATGTGGTGGTGCAGCCATAAACAGTAATTACATTAATCGAATAGCAAAACAGGATGGAATCTATCAACCTGGTATATTTTACTGTGGAACAATGTTTGATGGACTAAAAACAATGGATAAACTAGTCTCTGAAGAAAAAGATGCTTTTGTTAATAATTGGAAGGAAAAAATATCAAAATGGGAAGAAAGATCATCAAAAAAAGTTACAGCTGAAAACCTACCTAAAAGTGATGTAAAGCCTATCTCACCACCAACTCCTCCAAAACTTAACGAAGTTACTAGACTTGAACCTAAAGACTTTGACCTAAATGAAATTTGGAAATATCTAAACAAAAAATCCCTTTTCAAGCTGTCCTGGGGCATAAAAGGAAACTCAAAAACTGATTCTATTAATGATCCTGAAAAACTTCTTACTGAATGGAAGCAGCGAGTATTAAATGATAATCTCTTTGAACCAAAAGCTGTCTATGGATATTTTGTATGTCACAATCGTGATGACAAATTAGTTGTAGATATACCTAATGAGAAAGAAATCATTTTTGATTTTCCTCGTTCATCTAAAACTAAACATCTATGTTTGACTGATTATTTTGGCGAAGATGATATTGTTGCATTTCAATCTGTTACTGTAGGAACCAAGGCTGCTGACTTAATTGAAAAATGGGATAAAGAAGATAAGTATACTGATGCATATTTTCTGCATGGATTGGCTGTTGAAACAGCAGAGGCAATGGCAGAATGGCTTAACCAGAAAATAAAAACAGAGTTGGGAATAACAGAAAAAGGTGGACTAAGATATAGTTGGGGTTATCCAAGTTGTCCTGATACAACTCAACAGCACCTTGTATGGAAACTAATACATGGAGAAAAATCAGGAATGGAATTAACTGAGTCTGGTCAAATTATCCCTGAGCAGTCTACTGCAGCAATTATTGTTCATCATCCAGACGCTGAATATTTTGTTCTTTAAGAAATCCTCGTTTGATTTAAAAAGAGGCTAACATGCCTGATTTTTATGGCAACTCGCAAAACATCAGCAAGAAAAATAAGACTAATCAAAAAAACCAAGCAGACATCACCAGTTCCAGCTTGGGTAATTCTTAAGACTAAGCGAGCAGTCAGAACAAATCCTAAACGTAGATCATGGAGAAGCACTGACGTGGAGGTTGGATAGTTGTCCCAAGAACAACTTGAAAGAGTGTATACTATTCCATTAGGAAAAGTTCTGTTAAGCGCAAATACTCATAGAGCAGTTCGCGCGATCAATATGATTAAAGAGTTTGCAAGACGTCATATGAAGACATATGAAATAAAAATTGATGAAGAAGTAAGTCATCAGATTTGGGCACGTGGTGTTCGTAGTCCACCAAGAAAAATTAGAGTAAAAATGACAAAAACAGACGAAGGTCATATCCTTGTTTCTAGTTATGAAGAAGAAGTTGAATCTACAGCAATTCCAGAAGTAGAACCACCCAAGGTCACTAAAGAAGTGGAAGCAGAAAAAATAGAACCAGAAGAAGGAGAAGTCGAAGAATATGTTCCAACAAAAACATCCGAAGAAGAAATTAAGGAGGAACCAAAGAAAGAATCTAAACCAAAAGCTGCACCAAAGAAAGAATCTAAACCAAAAGCTGCACCAAAGAAAACTAAGTAATTATTTTATTCTAATTGTGGGATATTAAGTTCACATTCTATACTACACTCTGGTTCATCCCAATCAATTGTTTTATCATGGGAAATCATTCCAAGTGGATCATATTTATCAAAACGTGTTTCACCTTGAATTGCACTGAGCATTACAACGTTTGTATTTTCAGATGATGACATATCTATGTGTGTATTGTCTTCTTCAAATATACCACCTACAATATTTGATACAGAATTTATTACACCAACTGGGATCTTACTTCCGCCATAAACATACAGCATAGAGCGTTTGATACTAGTTGGAGCTGCATCTTCGTAAAGCATTCTCATAGAGTCTTTTAATGACGTCTCAAGATCTTCTGCATTCCTACTTGTTGACATGATATTCATGTCATCAGAGAGTGTTGATGATTTCAGTGAAGTTGTAAGGCAATGAATTGCTTTATTTGTAATTTCATAGCATTTCTCTGGAGTAAGATCTGGATTACTGTCAAGTAATGCATCATTATCAATAATTATTGTACAATCAGAATTTGTTCTAAGTCTTTTTAGTGATATACCTGATTGGAAAATTCGATCTTTTTGAAATTTAAATGGCATAATGGCAAATGATAATACGTTTTTGTTTTGCTCTTTACATACTGAAGAAACAATTGGTGATAATGCTGCACCTGCTTTACCAGCTAAATTTGTCATGATAATTACAGTATCATAGTTTGATATACATTTGGTAATCTCATCAGTATATTCTAATGCACAACCTCTAATCAATTGGATTGAAGGATTAATGATTGATTTGGTAGAAATCTCAATTGAATTTTCACCATTTAGATCTTTTTTATCATTACTGATGCAAATACAGTCAGAATTCATTACTTCTTTTAGCTCCTTTGCAAGTTTTGAGCCTGCTCCACCAAGGCCAATTACCAATACAGGCTCAGATATCTCAAAAGTCATGAACATTATTGCAAATTCTGATAAAAAACTGTTTACTTAGTTTTGGTTAGAATTCCGATCTAAAATTTTTAGCTCATAATTTGCCCGATTAGACTATGAGTTGTTGTATCTATGATTTTGACATTAGAAATCTGACCAATTCTTGGTTTTTCTTTTACAAAAATAGGTTTGTATGCAAAATTTCTGCCTCTTATTTGACCTTCGTGCTCTTCATCAAAAGTTACCTGACCTTCCCACCCAATCCAATTTCTATTATTTTCCTCAGAAATCTTATTGATTAACTCATAGGCAATTTTACTTCTGCGCTTTACTTCAGTTACATCAATTTGATTCATTTCAGCAGCATCTGTTCCGGGTCTTTGACTATATCTTGACAAATTTACAATGTCCGGCTTTGTTTCTTCTAAAAGTTTTAGTGTCTGCTCAAAGTCTTCTTCAGTTTCTGTTGGAAATCCAACAATTATATCAGTAGAAATTGTAAATTTCTCAAATTTACTTCTAAACTTATTGGTGACATCCCTAAAAGTCTGTTCTGTGTGCCCTCGTTTCATATCATTTAGAACTTTGTTACTTCCACTTTGTACAGGAACATGCAAAAATTTGAAAACTTTGCTACTTTCAAATGATTCTAATAAACCATTTCTAATTTTTGGCATATACATAGGATTCATCATTCCAATGCGAATGAAAAACTGCTTGTCTATTTGTGAAACAGCATTTACTAGTTCAGGCAAATCTGATCCAATATCTAAACCATAGCAGCCATTATCAGTTGACGTTAACCAAACCTCATTACATCCATCGGAAATTTCTGTTTGAACCTGTCTTACTATATCACCAATTCTATAGCTAGCCAAGTCCCCTTTTGCTAATTTGGTCTGACAAAACGTACATTCACTCATACAACCACTTGCAATCTCTACAATTCCAATAGCAGAATTTAGACGAATTTTTGGTAATCCAACTTTGGATATGTCAGTATCCTCTAACGCAATCATTTTTTGCCCATCAAGTGCTGATTCAATTACTTGGAGCGTCTTTCCAATAGAATTTGGGCCTAATAGGCTTGCATTTTCAGCAAATTTCTCAACTGTCTTCTGTTCAGCCTTTGGTAGACAACCTGCTACCACTAATGGCTTGGATTTTGACTCCTTAATTCTATGAACCATCTTTGCCGCAGTCGCATCTTTTACAGAGCATGTAACAATCACATTCAGATCTGATTCTTCTGAATTTGTTGCTAAAGTATGACCTCCATTTACAATCAAACCTGAAATCATTTCCGAGTCTGAAAAACTAGCAGAGCATCCATATGCTTCTACCCAAATTTTTGCCATACTAACCTAGTAGAGAATTCACTTCTTTATTTGTCAATAACTTTTTTGAAACAACTAATTCCCGTATTGTTTTTCCAGTTTTTAGAGATTCTTTGAATAATTCGGCAGACCTTTGATATCCAATTTTTGGTGTTAACAATGTGACAATTACTGGACTGTTCTCAATATTTTCTTTCAGTTTTGATTGATTTGCTGTAAGTCCATCAACAAGGTTTGCAGAGAAAATTGGTAAAAAGTTAGTTAGCATGTCAGTAGAGTCAAGTACTGCTTTTAGCATTCCAGGCAGCATTACATTTAGTTCAAACTGCCCAGCCTGTGCTGAAAAAGAAACAGTAGTATCATTTCCTATCACACTAAAACAAATCATGTTCATGCATTCTGCAAGTGAAGGATTTATTTTACCAGGCATTATTGATGAACCTGCATGTACTGCAGGTATTCCAAGTTCACTAAGACCAGCAATTGGCCCTGATGCCATTAATCTAATATCGTTTGAAACTTTTCCAAGTTCTATTGCAAAGTTCTTCAATGCTGATGATACATTAGTTATTGGAAATTTACTTTGTAGAGAATATTGCATATCTTTTTCGGGTTTTAAATTAAGTTTTGAAATTTTTCCAAGCTCTGAAATTACAATTTTTCTATAACCACGTGGTGTATTAGCACCAGTGCCAACTGCCGTTCCACCTAATGCAACTTGTTCTAATTGTTTTTTTGATCCTAAAATAGACTCTTTGGTATTGGTTAATGCAGTTACATATGCACTAAACTCACTACCAAGTGTTACTGGTAATGCATCCATTAGATGAGTACGTCCAATTTTCTTGAACTTTGAAAATTTCCTTGCTTTTCTATCCAGCGACTTTATCAATTTTTCAATTTCAGGAATTAAATTTTGTAATGAAAATAAAATTGCCATGTGCATTGCAGTTGGATAAGTGTCATTACTTGATTGTGACATGTTCACATGATCATTAGGATGAAGAAATTGATATTGGCCTTGTCTTTTACCTAAAACTCTCAATGCAACATTTGAAATAACTTCGTTTGTGTTCATGTTAAACGCAGTGCCTGCACCAGAGTTTATCATATCAACAACAAATTGATCTTGTGCTTTACCTTTCAGTATACTATCACACGCTTTAACAATTGAAAGTCCTTGTTTTCTGTTAATTGCTTTTGTTTTCATATTTGCAATTGCAGCTGAACGTTTTATCATTACAAATGATTTAATTAAATTTGGGTGTGCGGTTTTTCCAGTTACGTGGTATTGTTTAATTGCTCTTCCTGTGAAAGGCCCATAGTATGCATTAGATGGAATCTTTACAGAACCCAATGAATCTTTATCCGTTCTGTTTTTCACATTAATTCTAATTTAACATTAAACATAAAGATTATTCGAACATTGTACTACACTTTTGTAAATTTATTTTCGTTAATTTCAAATTGAAAAAAGAGATCTAATTCTTATTATCAAATATTAAAATATGATCTATGTATTGTTTAGATTACCATTATGTGTACCAGTACATGCCTAGAAGGGTTTATTAAAAGAAATAAAATTAAATTTTTTAATGAATAAGCGTTATTCAACAATAATGTCCATGGCTGCAGTTGCAGTTATGGCAGGCGCATTATTCGGAAGTACACTCACAGCAGCCCCAATCTCTGTACAAGGCGCAGATACTCCAGTATCAGCACTTGAAGCAGTAGAAAGAATGGGCGGCTTGCAACTTGTAATGCCAGGTGCATATGCAGTTTCAGGTACTTGTGATGAGCTTTTAAACTCAGATAGACCTGTTGTAAACTTTGATTTGACAGGCGAAAGTCATTCACTACCAATGTTAGGTGGTGACTACAACGCAATGACTTTTAGCGGACAAATCCCAGGACCAACACTCAGAGTTACACAAGGTGACGTAGTTCACATGACTTTGACTATCCCAGGTGACGAGCCAACACAACACGGAAACGATATGCACGCATCACAAATGTCTGCTGTACCTTACATGGGTGCAGTAAATATTGGTGAGACTGGTGAATACTGCTTCATTGCAGAAGTACCAGGCGTTTACAAGTATCACTGCTCTGGTGTTAATGTCGCAGCAATGGACCAACACGTACTATCTGGTATGTATGGTATCACCATTGTTGACCCACTCGATGGTTACAAACGATTGATGGTAGACAAGACATCAGTAAGTGGTGGTGAAGTTTCTAAAGACAGACAATTCTATAGTGCAGATGCATTGGAAATACAACTCCAATACAATCAGCTATATGTTACCGATGGCAACTATGACATGGGTAAGATGATGGCACACTCAACTACAGGAACTGTAGTTAACGGACAACAATTCGGTTATGTACCAAATTCAATTCATAACTTATTGATGTTCGGCGACATGGATAAGAACATCTTTGTTGCACAACCATGGAATTCAATGGATTTGAAACAGTACCAATCACAGTTGATATTCTTCCCAACTGATACACACGTAAGATTCTTTGTTGAGAATCAAGGCAACATGCCAGTTTACTGGCACATTGTCGGTGAGATCATTGATAGAATAACACAAGCTAATAGAGTGCAAGCACAAGGAACCGAGACTTGGTTACTTGGTGGTTCACAAAACATGATTGCCGATGTCGTCTTTGACGAACCAGGTGTTTATGTTGCAGTAAACCATGATTATGCCGCAATCTATAGTGGTGCAGCAACCGTAATGGTTGCAGGACTACCATTAGCTCCAATTAACGAGACAGCCGCAGCAATCTCAACTGAGAAATTCCCAGTTATTGATGGCGCAGTTGGTGCTGGATCATATGTTGGTGCATTAGGAAATCCTTATGATGCAATTCCTCCAGCAGGAGCAAACAGTATCTCCCACGCAGCTAAAAACGTGCATTGTATGTGTACTGACGATGTAGCATCAGCTCAAATCGCTGATGGCGCAATACCACTATGGGAAGCAGTTCCAGCTATTCTAGCTGAATCAGCTGCACAAGCCGAACAATAAAGTTAGGTTATCCCACATCTTTTTCTTTTTTATTTTTTTCAGAAACTGGATTATGCCTATTTGAACATAATCCAGATTCGTGTTCCAACTAAGATTCCTACTGCAGCCACGATACAAACTATTGGAAGAACCTGAAAAAGCAAGTCATTTGTTATTTCCATAGTTTATCTAGGCGAGAACTAAATTTTAGTAATTCTATACTAACGCATAATAATTATATTAAATGAAAAATCCTGATTTGCATGAGCCTTGACCAGTCTGTATTAGTATGTGATCAAGTAAATCCTGTATTAAATGAGATTTTAGAAAAAAATGGTTTAAAGATAACATATGAACCAGAAATTACTCCAGAACAAATTTCAGAAAAGATTGAAAATTTTGATGTTGTGATAGTTAGAAGTAGAACAAAATTAACCAAGGATTTGATTGAAAAAGCAAGTAAATGTAAAATTATAGCTAGGGTTGGTGTTGGACTAGATAACATTGATCAAAATGCTGCAAAAGAAAAAGAAATTCGAGTAATTAATGCTGTTGAAGGTGCAATGAACGCAGTTGCAGAATTAGTAATTGGTTTAATGTTATCCTTAGCAAGGGAGATTCCTAGAGCCGACAGAGAAGTTAGAAACGGTAACTGGATAAAAAAAGAATTGATGGGAACTGAACTTAGAGGTAAGTATCTTGGAATTGTAGGGCTTGGTAACATTGGGAAAAGACTTGGTAGATTAGCCAGAGCATTAAATATGAATATTATCGGTTTTGATGTTGTTCCAATTGATGATGAGTTTTCAAAAGAAGTTGGTCTTATGAAAGCTGATCTAGATACATTACTTGCAAGTTCTGATTATGTTTCACTACATGTTCCATTATTAGATAGTACAAAACACATGATTAATTCTGCAAAAATGACATCAATGAAAAACACTGCAAGAATAATCAATACATCACGTGGTGGTGTAATAGATGAGGAAGCGTTGTATGAAGCACTGAAGAATGGACAACTTGGAGGCGCAGCATTGGATGTTTTTGAAGTTGAACCTGCCACGTCAAACAAACTTGCTACACTTCCAAACTTTATTTCCACGCCTCATATGGGTGCTCAGACAAAAGAAGCTCAGTCTTTAGCTGCAAATGTTATAGCAGAGAAAATAATACAGATACTAAGAGGCGTTATCTAGGGTGTTCCCAAAAACTGTATTTGCAATTGTGGCTTTTTCTGTATTTTCGTTAGTGCCAGCTGCGTTTGCTGACACAATTTCTGTTGATATAGGTGATTCCACATATAATATTGAGTATACGGCTACTGATTTGACAATAAGTTCTGTTACTGCAGATATGGACTTTATCTCATTAATTTTTGAAGTAGATGTATTACTAAATGAAGGACAATTGGAATTTAATTTCGATAGGGACTTCTTTGATGCTAAATTAGGTTCTGAGGATGATGATTTCTTTGTAATTGTAGATGGAGATGAATTATCATTTGAAGAAACCAAAGACGATTCTCATAGAAGTATATCATTTTTAGTTGATCCTGGTACTGAGGAAATTGAAATTATCGGAAGTGATCTTGCTGGAGCTTCATATATTTTAGAACAAGAGGCTGAAGTTAAAGCAGAACAAGAGGCAATTAAACAAGAAGAGGAAGAGAAGGAAGCTGAAATTATTTCTATACTAGAAGAACAATGTGGTGAAGGAACAATTCTTGAAGATGGTGTATGTATTCTTGAAAATCCGATTATTGAATCACCTCCAATTGATTCAACACCATTACTTTTGGGCATATTTGGTGCAATGGGTATTGGATTGGCAGTAGTACTAATTCTATGGGGAATTGGTAAAAGAAGTAATAAAGTAATTCCACCAGAACGAAACTAGTTAATCTTGTATTAACTGTGCATCAGAAATAACTATAATATCTTTTTCAAGCAAAAATTTTAAATTATTAACAAGCTGTGTATCTGTCATATATCCAACTGACCACCAACCTGCAACAGTCTTAAACCATTTGGGAATGAAAATTACATCTTCATCTAGATAAGGTGGGTGTGGTTCGTTTATTACCCCTTCATCAATTAATTGTACAATTACATTTCTTACATAGTCTTTATCCGTCGCCTCATCATTAAGCCACATCATGGTAACATCCCTGAACCAAAATGGTAAACTAACACTCCCATCATCTATCAAACTAAACGTGGTAATAGAGGATGCCCCTGAATACTCCAATTCTAGAATATATTGTCCCTCCTTCCAAACTATACTATCAAAAGGAAATTGAGCAGTGACAACCGTATTTTGTATCTCAATTGGCATTGTCAATAATTGACTTCTTATATCTGATTCATCTATAATGTAAATAACTGCATTCTCATTGGTTACCTCTGAAACAATAATCTGATATTCCAACTTGTCACCAAATTTGTATGTCTCAGATGAAATAATAATTTCTACTGTTGGAATATTTTGTGCAAATGCACTTGTAGTTAAAACTGAAATAGTAAACATCATTAAAACTAACATCATAATTTTAAACATTTAACCAAAAATTCCTGAAACTAATTATAAATCATTTTGATTGTGGAATGAGTTTTTCTAATACCTAATACGAATATTAAGGGCAATTTTTGACTCTTACCATGAATGCTGCACAAGATAAAATTTGGTTGAAACTCTGGAAAGATAATTCACCAGAACTTAGGGATAGAGTTGTCACATGGAGAAAACAAGATGCAGTAACTAGAATTGAAAAACCTAGTAGAATTTTCAGAGCACGAAGATTAGGATACAAAGCAAAACAAGGAATCATAGTAGTTCGTATGAGAGTTGGAACTGGCGGAATGAGAAGAAAAAGACCAACTGGTGGTAGAAGACCAAAACATCTTGGTGTCACTAGAATTAAGGCGGCTGTTAATATGAAACAAGTTGCTGACCGTAGGGTTTTAGAAAGATATCCAAACATGACTCTTTTAGGTTCATATTTTATCTACAAAGATGGAATGCATTATTGGTTTGAAGTGATCCTAGCTGATCCATCACATCCTAGAATCATAAAAGATAAAGAATTAAGAAAAAGAGTGCTACCAAGTGTAGCATGATGAAAGTACTTTTCATATTACTTTTATCGATGATAATTACAATACCCACTGCATTAGGACTTGTTTTGTCTGAAGATGGTACAGGATTAACACACACATTCATTGTGCAAACTGGTGGATATGATTTTCCAGTTCAAGTCACAGGAAATCTTGATGTCACTGATCTTTCATTTGATAAAGATATGAAAATAATTACTCTGTATATTGATAGTTCACTTGACTACAATCTACTTGAAATTTTAATTCCTACAAATTTGATTAATGGTGAGTTTACTTTCCTACTAGATAGTTCAGAAATATTTCCCAAAGTTTCAATGGGTAATGATATATCTTTTATTACTATTGAATTTGATGGAAAAGGTGCTCATAAACTTGAAATTATAGGAACTACATATCTTCCAGAGTTTGCTGAAGTTGCACCAATTGTTTTGGCAACATCGTTAATTGGAATAATAGTTATTCTAAAACGTTTTAAAAAATTAAATTATTAATTACTCATTAAGTAATTTTTGAACCATTGATTCTAAGTTTGTATTTTGTCCAAATGATACATCACGTAAGATTCCATTTCTATCTACAAGAATTGTAGATGGAGTTCCTTGTAGTGAATACATTTCAAATGTTTCTGCAGAATATTCTTTTGATTTATAATATTGTTTTACTTTTTCATAAATCTGGTTTTTATAATCTTCAGGCTGTGATTCAAAATTAGGAATTTGATTGTTGATAAATGCATTCATTTTTTCTTTGGATGGGTCTCCTGCTTCTTTTACTAGTGAATCCATTGCAACTGGATATGGAATTTTAAATTGTAATTTTCCATCATCAAGTTGACCATATTGTGTAAGTGCTTGTTTTGTATCGCCTACAACCTCGCCAGTTGTTAGTAACATTTCAAGATTTTCTAGTGTATTTTTATCGTAATCCTCAAAAGCAGTAGCTACACCAAATACAGAAAGTCCATCTGATTTGTAATTGTTGTAAATATTGATTATTTCTGGAATGGAGTGCATGAAGCAGCCAGGGCAGTTTACTTGGAAGACCTCAACTAGTTTTACATTGTCACCCTCATTATCCAGATTTGTATCCATTCCCTGAACCCATTTTCCTAATTTTAGATTTGGTGCTTTTTCGCCAATTACTGCCATGCATTCTGTGATTTGGTTTTATATTAAAAACATAACTGATATTTTCTTAAAGTAGAATTAAAAAGGACTAAAAAAAATCTTTGACATGGAAGTAGTACCACAATCTAGAATAGATCTTTTTGCAGAAATGGAATCTCATTACGAAATGAAAGATACAGATTATTTTGTAAAACTATTGGATCATGATGACTATGTTGTTCGCTGTAGGGCAACATGTATTCTAGTGGACCTTGGTGGCGAAGACAAAGTCCAATATGTTGCTAAGGTTCTAAAGAATGATCCAAATGAACTTGTAAGACATGAGGCTGCATTCTCACTAGGTCAGATGTGTTATAGTAGTGGAATTGAGCCTTTAGAAGATGCAACTGCAAATGACCCAAGCATGTTTGTAAGACATGAAGCAGCAGTAGCATTAGGTGTTGTCGGTTCAAAAAGTGGTTCTGATGTTTTAGAAAAAGCACTCAATGATCCAGAAGAATCAGTTAGACATTCTGCAGTAGTTGCACTTTCGAATCTGGAATTTATGAAGACTCTAAGTAAAAATGAAAAGTTTGCTAAACTAACTGGTGGCTAAAGAGCAGAAACTATAGTACCATTTTGTGAGGGTTCAAATTTGTATATGTTTTCAACTGAAGAGTCCTCAAATATTTCAGCATCATGAGTTATGATAATGAACTGCATTGAAGAATTATCTTCCTTGACATTTGTCAGTTGAGATAGCACATTAACAAGTGATTTTCTACGTTCTGAGTCTAAGTGTGTTGTAGGCTCGTCTAGTATCATGAAATTGAGATTTGATGAACCAAGAAGGTGTGCCATACCCAGTCTAAGCGCAAGTGCTATGCTGACTTGTTCTCCTCCACTGAGTGATTCAAGTTCAAGAGTAGTATTTCTTGCATAACATGCAATGTTTACATCTCGTGTTGTTTCTGACAGCGAAATTCTCTGAATCTTTGTATTTAGCTTCTCCAAGTACTCTGAAGCCTTCTCTGAGATGATTTCCAATGACCAGGAACGTAGACTTTTACCTACAGGACCATCACGATTGTAAACAGAATCTTGAATCTCCTCAAGTTCCCCAACGTAACCTTGAACTTGTTTAAGATCTTTTAATGTAGTGCCAAGTTTTTCAAGCTCAGAATTTATTTTTTTGATATTTCCGGAAATTTCCCCATATTCTTGATCAATTTGACTTAATTTACTTCTGGAATCATGTAAAGATTCTTTCATTTCGAGGAATTCCTCTTGATTGAATCCATTTGTTGATTTTTCAAGTGTAGTGATATTCTCATAAAGTGATTTTGTATGATCATCTAATGTTCCAGCCTCAATAAGTTGACCAGAATTAACTGTAATAGGTATTTTTTGAATTTGTTTTGTTTTAATTTTAATCTCAGCAATCATTTCCTCAATCTGTGATTCTTTTGTAATTTTATGAGTTTTCAGTATTGTTGCAGCTTCTTTTGATTCTTCTAGTTCATTAGAAAGATTTTCTGATTTTTCTAATAGTACTTCCCGTTCATTTTCCAGTTCTACAATTTTCTTTTCAATTCCTTCAATTTCATTTTCTATGTGCTCTTTTTGAAAATCTGGATTTAGATGGTCAACATTTGAATCACACACTGGGCATTTACCATCTTTTAATTCAAGTTTAGCAGCTAACTCCTCTTTTTCTTCATATTTAGCTTGTTTTTTCTCTAAATCACTAATCTGAGTCTCTACAGTAACTAGATTTTCCTGTGTCTTGTTAATCTCAGACTCGAGTCCCTCTTTATTCTTAGATATTACAAAGCATGGCTTACACTCATTTACTGTTTGTTCCTTCTCTGAAACTTCTTTTTGAATTGATTTTATCACATCTCTGGCATACGAAATTAATTCATTTTTCCTTGAATCTAGCTCTTTTAGTTGTGACTCTTTTGAAGTATTAATTTGAACTTCTTCCTCAAGATTTGAGATATTTTCCTCAATTTCTTTTTTATCTATTACAAGTTTTTCTAATCTCGGTTTAGCATTTTTGGATTCAAGCTCATATGCAGTAATTGTACTCTCAAGAAGTTGTATTTGTGTGTCATCATAACCAAGTTTTTTCTGTATATGATTTCTGAATTCTTTTTGTACTGTTCTCATTGAACCAAGAGCAATATCTAATTTGTCTATACCAATTATAGCATTCAGTAGTTCTTTCTTATCTTTACCTCCTGCATCTATGATTGACTTGAGCTGACCTTGTTGAACTATTGATGCAATTTTTAATTTCTCAAAATCTATACCAAGTGTCTTTTCAACTTCTTTTGTCATTGATTCAAGGAATTGCCTTCGCTCTCCTTCAGCAATAGTAATTAATTTTCCATTAACGTTCTCAGAGAATTGTGCAATAAGCTCTCCTTTTGAATTAATTTTTCTTAAAGCTTGATAGTTTTTCCCATTTGCTGAGAACTCAATCTTAGCAAATCCTTGATTTGCTCCACGCCTAATCAAACTCTTATTAGTTTTTCTTGTGTGTTTACCGAATAATGCAAATGTAATTGCATCTATGATGCTTGATTTACCAGCACCGTTATGCCCAACAAACACAGTTGTACTATCATCCAATTCCAGTTTAGTATCAGAATGTGATAGGAAATCAACTAGTTCAATACTTTTTATCATTTTTTCTCCTTGTATTGTTCAAAGTTTTCAATTACTAGTTCTGTTGCTTGTTCAAGTTGACTTGTTTCTAATAGTGGAAGTAGTTCATTAATTGCAAATCCTGCAAGTTTTTCTGATTTTAATGCATTAATTGCCAGTTTGAATAATTCTTCATCTATTCTTGTTGGTCTATCTAGAAGGACAGATGTTCCATCATCAGTTTGTGATATCTTCCATGAACAATGCAATGTTTTTGGAATTATTTGTAAAACCTTTGCTTCTACTACATCTCTCTCAGCAGTTTTGCCATGAATCTTAATCTCAATTATTGGCTTTTTCTCAAATGTACCTATTTTTTCTATAACTTTAGTAATGGAGTCATCAAATTCCTCAAAATCAATTTTTGAAGAGAATTGTGGTCTGGTATCTAGTTTAATCCAGGTTGGTTTAGCCTCATTTGTTGATATATCAACCTCAAAGAATCCTTTCTCAGTTTCTTTTATGCCTTCACTTGTTGTCATTTCAATAGAGCCTGGATATGCAAGTGGTCCTCCAAGCTGATCAAAATCTTTTACAATCTTATCATGTAAGTGTCCCATGGCGTAGTAAGTAAAGTTCTTTGGAAGATCTGATGCATTTAGTTCTCCAGCAAATTGGTTTAACTCAGTAATTCCTTGATGTAATACAAGAATTTTATGACCACTGTGCTGTTTTGCTAAACTGTCAAGTTTTCTAAATTTCTCCTCAAATGGTGTAATTTCATTTTTTCTTATTTTATCAAAACCAGCAATCATTACGTCTTTGTGATAAACAGGTTCTCCTCTTCCAACATATTTTGAAAACTCCAAGTTATGATATACATAGGATACAGGCGTAGCACGAATTCTGCTAATGTCATGTTCACCTAGAATAAAGAACGACTCAATAGAATTTTGTTTTAATCTTTTTAATGCATTTGCCATCTGTAGTATTGCTTTGCCACTTGGGTTTGGTGTGTGAAATATGTCACCTGCAAATATTATAAAATCTACTTTATCTTTTATTGAAATATCAATTGCCTGATTGAATGAATCATAGACGTCTTGCTCTCTTTCCTCTAATCCATATTGCTCTAGTCCAAGATGTGTATCAGAAATGTGTGAAAATATCATTTTAATCCATCAGAAGATCTTTTTGAACTAGGTCTTGACTAGACTTTGCTCCCGCATCATCAATTTTTTTTGCTACAGCCCATTCACCAACAGCATTCTGGTCAGAGCCAATAGTTTTTCCTTTCACTTCATCAATGTGTACAATTGCTGGAAGATTTACCCATTGTCCAACTAGCACTGCATCACCTATGTTTAGTGATGTAAGCTGTGAAATGAATTCTCTACTAATCGACTCTGCAGCAGATGCAATCTGTCTTTGATCATCCTCTTGAACGATTTTCATTACCGCAAGTGAGCCCATCTGACTCAGAACATTTGCATCAATGTCTCTTGGTCGTTGAGAGACAATTCCAAGACCAAGACCAAACTTTCTTCCTTCTCTGGCAATTTTTCCTGCCCAGTATTTGGCTTTGGCATCCTCATTTTTAGGTATGAATACATGCGCCTCTTCGATAATGACAAAGATTGGGGTGTTAAACCTATAATTTCTTTTTAATTTTGATTTTGCACTTTTGGCATTAACTGCCGCCTTTCTGTCAGCTAAAAGTTCTTGCAGATAATATGCAATTGCAACATTTGCCTGTTTATCAGTAAACTCTGAAACATTCAGAATGTTTAATCTTCCTTCTTTGATAAGACCAACTGGATTTGTCATATCAGGATCTAATATTTCAGATGCTCTACTGCGAGCATCATCAATTTTATCTTGTACTCTATCAGCAGAGTGTCTGTCCTCCTTTCTTTCTGGATTTGCACCAATGTATTGCACTT
The DNA here is from genome assembly GCA_028345295.1 of Candidatus Nitrosopelagicus sp. Lineage (GTDB taxonomy): Archaea > Thermoproteota > Nitrososphaeria > Nitrososphaerales > Nitrosopumilaceae > Nitrosopelagicus. Next base: position 39,806 of record JAOMDA010000008.1, read on the forward strand.
GTTCATCTAATGCCTCCCAGAAATTAGCAGATTCTTTGATTTCAGGTGTAAACGCTAATCGTAAAATTCTTTGTTGTACATCAGCGCTTTCTCTAATTTCTAGTACATCTGAAAGTGTATCAGCTTCTAAAAGTCGAGGATTAATCTTTGCGTCAATGACGTTAATTTTTGGAATATCTAGATCAGAATAGTCATTATGATAATCAAAGATGATTACAGTTCCATCAAGTTTTGCAATCTGTTTTGCAAGTAATGTAACTAGATTACTTTTTCCCATGCCAGTCATAGCAAGTATTCCAACATGGCGTGAAACAATTTTATTCAAATTTATCAGTGAGTCTATTTCTGAATTTCTAAGCAGGTTACCAATCTTTATCCATTCATTATTCTCAGGACCAAAGATTTGACCTAGGTCTTCTTTTGTTGCCTTTATGACTTGTGTTCCTGGAATTGGTGGTACTGCAGGAAGTATAGCCTTGCCTTTTTGTAATGATTCTAGAAATCCTAAGATTCGAATTGATGCAGTATAACTTTTGTCACGCTTGTTAAGATCTGCAACTTCGATACTTTCCAATGCCTCATCATAGTTTTTCACATCACCAAGTGCAGCACTTGAAACAACTGATTTCTCAGCCAGACCAACAATTTTTCCATCTTGAGAATCAATGATGACATATTCGCCTATTGGTAATGACCTTGATGTCTGTGCTGTAACTAGTGTTGGTTTTGATTCACCAATAACAAAGCCTAATGTCATCCTAGAACCTCTCTAGATCCAATTTCATTGGATAATCCGTGAATACTAGCCAATTTGGCAAGATCATTCCCTGAAATTTTACAATTATTGTGTGCAAGTTTCAATGAATATGGGTATCCACCAATACTGTTTTTGTAAATTCTGTTTAAGACTTGGATGACATCATTATCTGTATGTCCTGAACCAAAAAGTTCCACCTTGATTAATGGTAAAGAATCTGCTAGTCGAGCAAATACTGATGTTATAATTCTGTCATTCCCAAATTTTGAATCCTCAAAGATCTTACTGAAGCCAGGAGTTTTTGTTGCATGATTATAATAAAAAATGTCACCAGCGATTGCTCCTAAATCTTCAAACTGTTTTCGTGTGTTAGATGTTTTTGAAATAAAAACAACATTGTTTCTCTTTTTCATTGATTTAATCATTAATTGTGTTAAAGATGCCTGTCGCGTCATAAATTGTGAATAAAGTGAACCATCCATCAAAACTAAATCTGCATCATCAATTGACATGTTACATGCCTCTATCTCCATCTTGCTTGCCATAGATGCTAATTCTGGACTTGTATCCAATCCAAAATCATGCAAATCTGCAATAATTTCTCCATCTGATTTTATTGAAACTGCAGTAACTGCCCAAAGTTCTGCACCTTGAAATTTTGTACTATTGAAACTACTATCTATTCCTGCAGAAACTATATCCTCTTTTTGTGGTTTGTATTCAACCCAGTTTTCCTTTGCCTTCTGAATTATTTTTTCATATTGGGGCCCTTTAAGAATAGAAAGCGTCTGCTCTCTATTTTGAATTGCATCCTTGAATACACTATTAAGCATAATCAATCATTTGGCATTTCATAAATATGAACATTGGGGTAGAAAATTAGCTGGCTATTAGCCAGCGTTGAATCTTTCTTGTTTGTATTTTTTGCCTATAACTCAGAGTTTATTTATTATCCATACACCAAATTATCGAAATGAAGCGTATAGGATTGTTAGGATGTGGTGCTATAGGTACTCAAATTGCAATAGCAATTGATACAGGAATGATTCCAGCACAACTCACACACATATTTGATTCTGATGTGTCAAAGGCTGATACTTTACTAACAAAATTAAAACAAAAACCTGAGATAGTTGAAAATGCACATCTACTCTCATCAAATCCTTTGGACTTGGTGGTAGAGGCTGCATCACAAGATGCAGTAAGTGATAATGCATTAAGCATTTTACAGAACAGAAAGGATTTAATGATTATGAGTGGTGGTGCACTCTTGGATGAATCTGTTTATGAAATAATTTCTGATGCATGTAAGGAATTTAAAAAAACTGTTTATCTTCCATCAGGTGCAATATCAGGTTTGGATGCACTCAAATCTGTAAAAAATGAATTAGAGTCAGTAACAATTACTACAACAAAACATCCAAACTCTCTGAAAGGTGCTAAGTTTTTTGAAACATCAAACATAGAACTTGACAAAATATCTGAAGTAACGACAATTTTTGAGGGTTCTGCAAGTGAGGCAGTTAGATTATTTCCAAAAAATGTTAACGTGTCAGCATTACTAAGTCTGGCTGGAATAGGAAGTCATGAGACTATAGTAAAAGTTGTAGTAGACTCTAGCACAGACAAGAATACACATCATATTGAATCTAAAGGAACTTTTGGTAAGATTACTACAACCATAGAGAACGTGCCAGATGCAACTAATCCAAAAACAAGTAGGCTAGCTGTTCTTTCAGCCATAGAAATGCTACGCTCAATTTGTACTAATGAAATTAAAATTGGTACCTAGAACGGCAAAAATTGCCAGTTTCATAAATATTTGTTAAAAAATTTGACAGCAGATAATCCTTTAAATGATAATCAATACCGATAATTTTTCGGATGTTAAAAGATAAGGTAACTAAATTAAAAGAGGAAAAAGATGTTGTTATTTTAGCACATAATTATCAGATTCCAGAAGTTCAAGATATTGCTGACTTTGTAGGTGACTCGTTAGGTCTTGCAAGACAGGCTGCCAAAACAAAACATAAAACAATTTTATTTTGTGGTGTGCATTTTATGGCAGAAACTGCAGTCATAATTAGCCCAGATAAGAAAGTCTTAATCCCAGATTTAGACGCTGGCTGCTCATTATCAGATTCTATTACAGTGTCACAGTTGCAAAAATGGAAAAAAGAACATCCAGATGCAATTTCTGTTGGTTACGTAAATACAACTGCAGAAATTAAATCTGAACTTGATTTCTGTTGTACATCATCTAACGCTGTAAATGTTGTAAAATCAATACCTGCTGATAAAGAAATTCTCTTCCTACCTGACATGTTCCTAGGTTCGTACGTTGCAAGAATGACTGGTAGGAAAAACATGTTCATTTGGGCTGGTGAGTGTCATGTTCATGCAGGAATTACACCAGATGATGTAAAATCAAAGCTTGATTCCCTAAAGAATGCTGAATTTTTAATACATCCAGAATGCAGTTGTACTTCTCCTATGCTGTATGATGTTGCTGCAGGTAGTTACAATGAACGCCAAGTCCAAATCTTATCAACTGAAGGAATGATGTCTCATGCACAGAAATCAGAATCAAATGATTTTGTAGTAGCTACAGAAACTGGTATACTTTACAGAATGAAGCAACAAAACCCTACTAAGAATTTTGTTCCTGCATCAACAAATGCTGAATGTGAATTTATGAAAATGATTACACTTGAAAAAGTCTATGACTCTTTACTAAATGAAAAATATGAGGTTAAAGTTCCCAAAAAAATAGCTAACAAAGCAAGACTGGCAATAGAAAGAATGTTGTCTATAAGTTAGATTTCTAAACTTAAATCCACACCTTTTGGAGAGTTTGTTATTTTTCCAATAGAAATCATATCAACTGCAGTTTTTCCATATGCCACAATATTTTTTTCATTAATTCTTCCAGATGCTTCAATTTTTACATTTTTTAGCAGTCCCAAATCTTTCAGTTTTTGCGTTAAATTTCTAATCTGTATTGGTGTCAAATTATCTAGCATGATAATATCTACCCCCATTTTTGCAGCTAGTATTGCATCTTTTTGATTTTCTACTTCAACTTCAATCGTCTTGCTGGTTTTTTTCGCTTTTTTAATTAATGATTCAAGTGTTTCCAGTGATCTATGGTTATCCTTGATCATTATCATTTCATCTAACGACATTCTATGTTTGTAACCACCACCAATTTCTACTGCAATTTTGTCGAAATATCTTAGACCGGGTGCAGTTTTTCTTGTTGCAAATAATTTTGATTTTGAGTTATTTTTTTGAAGTAATTTTACTAAATGATTTGTTTCGTTGGCTATACCACACATTCTAGATAATAAATTAAGCACGGTTCTTTCACAACTCAAGATTGAGTATGGTGTACCTTTTACTTCCAAGATTGATCGATTGGCACTGATCTTTTTCCCATTATTTTTGATTATTTTTACTGAACAACCTTTCAATTCAAAAATTTGCTTAGCAAAATCCACTCCTGCAACAATGGTTTTCTCTCTAGAGATGATTTTTGCTATGATTTGTTTCTTCTTTAAGAGTCTACTAGTTATATCCTCTTTTCCAACATCTTCTTCTAGAAATCTTTTAAGTTCACGGTTTACCTTAAAACCCAACTTAAGTTACCTTTAACGCATATTTGCCTTTTTCAGTAATACCTAGTGTTTTCGCAATTTGTGATGTTGTAGGATCAACTACTAATGCAATTCCACTCCAATCAGGTGAAAGATCTGTTGACTTGCAAACACTACATACTTTTCCAACTGTTACATGTTTACATTTTCTACATGCTAATTCTTTTGCCATACTATTTCTCCTTTACTTCTACTACTGATGATTTTTTTTCTGTTGGTTCATCTTTACTACCATCTTCAGTATTTTTAATTTCTTCAGCAATCCATTCCTCTGAACCCAAGAATGGTTGTCTACATGTGATTCCAATCTTACCCATTGACGCAGCTTTACCTAATGACACTGCAGTTATTCTAGCTCTAATTGTAGAGCCAACTTTTAATGTTCTTCCACTTTGATTTGCAATTATCATTCCTGACGCAACATCACTTTTTAGATAATCATCCATTACCTGTGACAAATGCAACAATGCATCAGTTGGACCAATTCTTACAAACGCACCAAAGTCTGTGATGTCTACTAGTTCACCATTTACAATTTCTTGAAGCTTTGGATAAAACGTTAATGCTTGAAATTCAACTCTGTGAAAAGTTCCACCGTCACCAGGAATCATTTTTCCTAATGGATTAACTTTTGCACCCATAATCATTATGATGTATCCTAAATCTTGATTTATCATGCTTTCATATTTTGATTTTAGAATATTTTCAGCTGCTTTTTTCAGGGTAGTACCAAATAGACTAGGTGGTATCCTTACAATATCTACTAGCGTTGAAACAGAAAACAACTTCGAATTTTTTTATGAATTTCAATTTATGAACCTTTGGGTAAAATATGATAATTTAAAGCAGAAATAACAATTTTTGCGTGATTAAAGTAAATTTTTACCCAAATCTGATGAAATTTTTAATTAGTTTGGACTAAGTAAATCTAATTTTAAATAAAGTATGTAATGATTTGGGATAATGGTTGGAGTAGATCAAGTTTTAGAGAAATTGGCAACTGTGATTGATCCTGATTTAAAAAAGGACATAGTATCAATGGGCATGATTAAAGATCTAGAATTGAATTCTGGCGACTTAAAATTTACATTGGAGTTAACAACACCTGCATGTCCATTCAATGATGAAATTGAAGCGGATGTACGAAAGGCTGTAGACGAATTAGAAGAAATTAAAAATTTTGATATGAAAGTTACAGCTAAAGTCATGGAAGGTCGTTCACTAGATGCTGATGAGGCAATGGCAACTGTAAAAAATGTTATAGGCGTAGCTAGTGGTAAAGGTGGTGTTGGTAAATCAACTGTTTCATTAAATCTGGCATTAGCATTATCACAAACAGGTGCTAAAGTTGGATTGCTTGATGCAGATATCTATGGACCATCAATACCATTAATGCTTGGAATGAAAGATGGTGCAATGGAAGTTGAAGATAATAAACTACAACCAGCTGAATTTAATAATCTTAAAGTTGTATCATTTGGATTTTTTGCTGAACAAGAACATCAAGCTGCAATTTATCGTGGTCCCATAATTTCTGGTATTCTTAAACAATTTTTGGTTGATACAAATTGGTCAGATCTTGATTATCTAATTGTTGATCTTCCACCAGGAACTGGTGATATTCCTTTAACACTTGCACAAACCATTCCTATAACAGGAATTCTAGTAGTGACAACTCCACAAGATGTTGCAAGTAATGTTGCAGTCAAAGCTATTGGAATGTTTGAAAAACTAAACGTTCCAATTTTAGGTGTAGTAGAAAACATGAGTTATTTCATATGTCCTGATTGTTCTAACAAACATTATATTTTTGGTAATGGTGGTGCAATGAAAATAAGTGAAAAACATAATATTCCATTTTTAGGTGAAGTTCCACTTAATTCTGGTATAATGGAAGGTTCGGATTTAGGTAAACCAGTTATGATGACAGATTCTGAATCACCAAGTGCAGAAGCATTTAGAATTTCAGCAAAAAACGTTGCAGCTCAATGTAGTATTGTTGCAGCCAAACTTCAAGAAGAAATGCAAGCAGAAACTGCACCATCAACTAATTAGTACTTTGATTTTACCAGAAAATTTACGGAGTGAGTTGAAAACTCCATTTGGCAGACTAATATTAGAAACTGATCCTAACCAAGAAGAAATTATTAGAGAAACATATGCAAACTCATTAATAATTACTGTAGGAGATGCCACAACTGAAAAGCTTCTAAAAATGGGGTTAATACCATTTCTACAAATTATAGATGGTCAAGAAAAAAGGATCAAACGTAATGTCCCAGAGTCTGAATTAATTAAAACATATCTTGATTGTCAGAATTCACCAGGTGAAATTTCTCAAAAAAGTATTTCAATAATTAGAGACGCATTTGACTCAAAACCACCTATTAGAATTACAGTAAATGGTGAAGAAGACTTATTGGTAATACCTGTCTGTCTTCATGCACCAGAGAATTGTGTCGTTATGTATGGACAGCCAAATGAAGGGTTGGTCATAGTTCACATAAATCATGAAATAAAAGAAAAAGTTCAAAAAATAGTAAATTCAATGAATTAAGGGAATGATGAGACGGTGGCTGTATGAATTATGATTACAACACTAAACTCTGACCTCTTTATTTTATTAAAAGACCAGTAACAATTGACATTATCAGATAAACAGATTTTTTTAAAATATAAATATGAAATTAGATGATGATGTGAGATTATCTATATTAGAAAAAATCGGTGTTTATTCAAATCGCTTTTCAATATTAGAACCTAAAGTATTTCTAACAAGTAAAGAAGTAATGATGGCTCCAAAAGTAATTACAGAAGGTCGACGAACTACTGCCTACAAATATTATGGGGTAGCCTATTTGGAGCATAATTCTGTTTTTATCAATGTAAAAAGAATTCCCGATGAAAAGATACTTGAGAATACAATTGTCCATGAACTGATCCATCATAGATTTCCATATCTCAGTCATGGGAGACGATTTAACAAACTAGTACGACTAGGATTGAAGGGTAAAACATTCCCACCGTATAAAAAACGAAAATAATTGAAACAAAAAACCTTGATGATTTATATTCTTCAGAATTTCGTTTCTGATTATTAAGATGGCTATTCAAGATACTCTTCCTTTGCCTTTAGAGGTCATTTTACCTGTTATCGCGGCAATTGCTTCATTTGCAGTTGCTGGATTATACACTGCTTGGGTTGCAAAACAAAAACCTGGCACAAAAGAAATGCTTGAAATTTCAGAAGCTGTAAGACAAGGAGCAGCAGCATTTTTGAGACGTGAAATGAGAATTATTGTTCCAATAGCTATTGGATTATCTGTTATTATTGGATTCTTTATTGGTGAATCAAACGGAATTGCATTTGCAGTTGGTGCAACACTTTCTGCAGTTGCAGGATTTATTTCATTAAAAGTTACTGTAAAAGCAGCTGTGAGAGCAGCTAATGCAACAAGTTCTGGTTTAGGTAAAACATTTGCAATTGCTTTTAGAGGTGGTGCAACCGTTGGTTTAGCAGTTCCTGCTATGGCACTTGCTGCAACTGCTATACTCTATATGATTTTTCCAAACCCAATTACTATTGCAGGTGTAGGAATAGGTGCAAGTTTGATAGCATTATTCATCAGAATTGGTGGTGGAATATTTACAAAAGCTGCAGATATGGGTGCAGACTTGGTAGGAAAAGTAGAAGCAAATATTCCTGAAGATGATCCTCGAAATCCTGCTACAATTGCAGATAATGTAGGTGATAACGTAGGCGATGCTGCAGGTATGGGTTCAGATGTCTATGAATCTTACATTGTAACAATTTTGGCATCATTATTAATTGCAGCGCTAATTGGTTCACCTGAAAACTTTGCATATCCAATCTTAATTGGTGCATCTGGATTAATCGCATCAATCATTGGTACAGCCACAATTGGAACAAGAAAGATTACTGATGTTATGAAGCCACTGAATATTTCATTTTATGTTACAGCTGCAATTGCAATTGCATTAAACTTTGCATTTACTTATGTGATTCTAGGAACAACTCCAATCGCATATGCATTATTTGGTTGTTCAGTCATAGGTGTAATTCTTGTTCCAGTTATACAAAAAATTACAGACTATTACACAAATGCTAATTCCAAACCTGTTAGAGAAATTTCTGAATCTGCAAAATGGGGATATGCATCACTTACACTAATGGGAATCATCAAAGGATTACAATCAACTGGCCCATTCATGATTGCACTAGTTGCCGCAATTATCGTATCCTTTGCAATTGCATCTTCTGCAGCACCTGAAGGAACTGACCCACTGCTTTATGGAATATTTGGAACATCATTAACTGCTATGGCAATGTTAAGTCTTGCAGGAATTGTTCTTGCTATTGATGCATTTGGACCAATTGCAGATAATGCAGGTGGTATTGTAGAAATGACTGAAATGGGTGAAGATAATCGTAAAATCACTGATGAAATTGACGCAGTTGGAAACACTACAAAGGCTGTAACTAAGGGCTTTGCAATTGCAAGTGCAGCACTAGCTGCACTGGCAATGATCCAAGCATTCCAATTTGAAGCCTCACATTATTTCAGTGAAATGGTTATTGATTATGGTCTTTCAAATCCTTCAGTAATTGTAGGTCTTCTTGTTGGTGGATTAATTCCATTTATCATAACTGGCCAATTAATTAGTGGTGTAGAAAGAGCTGCAAAGAAAATGGTCGATGAAGTAAGAAGGCAATTCAAGAATGATTCTGGAATTTTAGAGGGAACATCAAAGCCAGATTATGCAAAATGTGTTGATGTTGCTACTGTTGCATCATTAGGTGAATTATGGAAATCTGCATCAATTGCAGTAGCAGCCCCAATAGTTGTCGGTATATTATTAGGTCCTTCTGCAGTTGCAGGTCTATTAATGGGAGCTGTTGTAACTGGAATCTTCCTTGCATATCACTTGGCTAATACTGGTGGTGCATGGGATAACGCTAAAAAATTAATTGAGATGAAAGGTGAGAAAGGTACTGAAGAACATAAAGTTGCTATTGTAGGTGATATTATTGGTGACCCATACAAAGATACTGCAGGTCCTGCACTTAACACAGTAATCAAACTACTCAACACAATTGCAATTGTATTCGTACCTGTATTCTTTGCAATCATAGTGTTATAGAAAATCCCTATATTTTGTAGAGGATAGTAATTATTTATGATACAAAAATTTGTTGTAATTTTGATAGGCTGTATTTTTGGAAGTATAGCTGGAATTATTCCAAGTAATTTGATAATGTTTTATGGATTTACATCTGAAACATTTGGCATGTCTATTCCATTCATTGCGGTAGGTATAGTTGGTGTTGTAATATGCTTCTATTTTGCTCAAAAAATGGAAAATGTTAGATCCGAACTCTAATCATAGAAAAATAAAATAAAAAAAGATTATAGGATTAAGGACAGCCTTCCATTTTTTGGATGTAGAATCCCTTTTCTTTAATTTCGTTTTCGACTGGTTCTGGTGCACCCTGTGTATGACAGAATTGGCATTCCTCACCAGTCACTGTAGCATCACCTTCACCTATTGTTGAAAGCCATTGTTTTGCAAACTCAATTGCCTTGTCATGATCTTGCACATCAGTAATTACATCAAAATGCATTGTATGACCATCTTTGGCTTTAACATAAGTGTCGTAGACATGTATATCCATTGCCATATTATTTCATGAAATAAGGAGTATTTAATTTAAACAACATCTATACTAATATCATTCAATTCTAAATCTAGAGAATATGCTTTCATAATATTTGTATGTCCAGAATAAATAATCCATGGATATGGATTTACCTTCATGAATTTTTTATCAGTGTTGGATGGAATTGGTTCAGATGTTGGATGTGAATGAAAGATTGATATTATTTCAAGATTTTTTTGTTTTGCAATTTCATCAATTTTAAATTCTTCCTGAGGACTAATTGTAAAATTAATCTTAGATTTTTCTGTATTTTCTGTTAAGAACACTTCAATAACTTTCCAACCACGTTCAATTTCTTGTCCAATTAGAATTGCACATGATTCATACGGTTCCTCAGATTTTGCATGTTGAATTAGCTTTTCCTTGTCTGAATTTGTTATAATTATTGATTTTTGCAACTGTCTTATTCTATTGGTTCATCTATAACAAACGTTGCTACCATCCAAGGATGTACAATACACATGTATTCATACATGCCTAAATCAAGTGTATTACTATCCAAACTAAAAGATTCACCAGCCATTAACATACCTGAATCAAATGTTTCACCAAAATCTACCGAACTTGTAACAGTGTGTGGCATTTCGTCATTGTTTAACCACTCTATTACATAACCCTGAGAAATAATTGATTCGTCAGGATCATAGTCAGGATTACCTTGTTCAGCTGAACCTGCTAGAATTGAAATTGCAAATACTGGACCTTCAAGAACTACTTCAATAATTTCTTCTACTTCCACAATTTCTTCTGTTACTAAGTATGCATTAGGACCAGTAAAACCAAATCCAACATATAATGCTACACCACTACCTATTGCTAAGATGAAAATTAGTCCAATTGGTTTAACATACTGTGGAACTTTCATTGCAAAGTATGCAATTACAATAGATGGTATTACAATCATAATTAATAATCCAAAGTAAACTGGTAACGTAGAATTTTCAGTCATGGTGGTTGCAAATGTACCAAATGCAAGACAAATTGAAACAATTACCAAAATCACTGCTTTGGTTCTATTAGTTGTTGAAATACCACCTTCTAATATTCCAGCTGCAAGTATAATTAATCCAATCATAGTAAGAAGTCCAGTGAGGGCATGCATACCATCAATGAAAGTGTGAGCTATTCCAGAATACGATGTTACTAACCCTGCTAGCCCAATAGCAGTCAAACCTGCTCCAGGCATAATTAAATCCCAATTACTCATTTTAGCTTTGATGGTTTCTCGGTAATATTTTATCTTTGTGAAATAACTATGATCGCTATTAGATTGGTATAAATTCAATGTATAGGCGAGATAAATCATTGGGTCTTAATGAAATCCTAGAAATATCTAAACCAAGAATTGTGGTTCTTTTAGTAATAACTGCTGTAACATCCATGTTTGCTGCTAGTAAATTAGTAGGGCCAGATCTTGATTATTGGGGTCTTTTACATATAATAATTGCTGGTGCATTAGCATCTGCTGGATCAAGTGCGTTGAACCACTATTATGACAGAGATATTGATCCATTAATGAAACGAACAAGTACTAGACCAATTCCTTCTGGAAGAATGAAGCCAAATTCTGTTTTAATTTATGGTCTTGCGGTAAGTGTAATTTCGGTAGTATATGGTGCACTAACTTTGAATTACATCTCGGCATTTTTTATCGCATTAGGTATTTTCTTTTATGTTATAATATACACTGTATGGCTGAAGCGACTTAATTCTTCAAATATTGTTATTGGTGGATTTGCAGGAAGTGCTGCATCTATGGCGGGTTGGTCAGCAGCAACAGGCTCAATGGATATTCTTGGCTTTCTAATTGGATTTTTGGTTTTTGTATGGACTCCTTCACACTTTTGGTGTCTAGCCATGAAAATGAAAGATGAATACACTGAAGCAAAAGTGCCTATGTTACCAGTATTAATTGGAATGCAAAAGACATCGACTTACATTTTAGTTAACACTCTGATTCTCTTACCATATTCTTTAATGCTTTATGCATTTGGTATGGGATTAGTTTACACTGGTATAGCTGCAGCTGCAGGTGGTCTAATGTTAGTATATCATTATAAATTAACAAAACTTCCTACTTCAGAATTTGCATGGAAAGCGTATAAAGTAACTGCACCATATCTTACAATTATATTTTTAGCAATTGCATTAGATGCTGCATTCCATTTTAGAATATGATTATTTTTTATTCTGTTCCGGGGAAACTCGCTTCATAGTCTTTATCCTCAGATTCTTGGATTTGTTTCTCATATTCATCATCTTTCTCATTTATGGAAACAATTTCAATTCGTTTTGTATCCTTAGTCATCCATGTAACTGAGATAAGTCCCATAATTTCTAAATCTAGTAAAATTTTATTAAATTCATTGTCTGTAATTATGACTTCATTTTTTACAAGAATTTTTGCAAGTTCTTTATCTGTAAGTCCTCCCTTCTCGGTAATATTTTCTAATATTTTATTTTTTATTGGAATAGTCATTTTAACCATAAAATGTATTATCCATCTTCTGTGGAACTACATTTGAAACTCCTTCTTTGATCTTGTTATACCATGTTTCTACTTCTTTACTAATAGATGGTTTAATTCGTTTTAATCCTAATGCAAAATTGTTACTGGTGATTTTAGTTGAGTTATTTTGCATTGCCTCAACAGCGGCTTCTCTACATAATGCTGCAAGGTCTGCACCAGAGTAATTTTGTGTAGCAAGTGCAATTTCTTTTAAATTTACATCAGCTGAAATAGGCATATTTTCTGTTAGAATTTCTATTATACTTAACCTTCCTTTTTCGTCTGGTGGTGGAACAAAAATTCTTAAATCTAGTCTACCTGAGCGTAACATAGAATTATCAATAACATCGGGCCTATTTGTTATTCCAATAACTACTACTCTGGAACTAGAACCTTCTTCCATCTCTGTAAGTAATTGACTTAGTATTGTTTCTCCAATACCACTTTCTTCACCGGATTTTAGTTTTGCAAGAGAGTCTAACTCATCAAAAATTATTACACATGGTGATGAGGATTTTGCTTTTCTAAAAATTTCTCTTATTGCCTTCTCAGATTCACCAACCCATTTTGATAAAATTTCTGGTCCTCTAACAAGTATCATATTACCTCCACTTTCTGTTGACATTGCTCTTGCCAGAATTGTTTTTCCACATCCTGGTGGCCCATAGAGCAATGCACCCTTTGGTGGTTTTATTCCCATTTTCAAAAATTTATCAGGTTCATTCATTGCAGCAATCAGGTTTTCTTCCAAGATTTTCTTTGCGTCATCTAATCCACCAACATTTTCCCAGTAAATTTTGGATCGCTCTACATAAAATTCTCTCATAGCAGTTGGTACTACTTCATGCATTGCATCGTAAAAATCAATTATTTTTATTTCCATTGATTGAAGAATTTTAGAAGGAATTTTTTCTGTTTCTAAATCTATTTTTGGTAAGTATCTTCGTATAGATTTCATTGCAGCTTCTCTACAGAGAGATTTCATGTCAGCACCAGTATATCCATGTAATTCTGATGCTAAAACCTTCAATTCTACATCATCAGCAATTGGCATTCCACGTGTATGGATTTGTAGTACTTCCAATCTACCATCTGCATTTGGTACAGATATCTCCATTTCTCTATCAAATCTCCCAGGTCTACGAAGTGCTGGATCTACACTATCTGGTCGATTTGTTGCACCAAGAACTATCACATTACCTCTTTCTGTTAAACCATCCATTAATGCAAGTAATTGTGCAACCACTCTTTTTTCAACATCACCATATGCTTCTTCCCTTTTTGGTGCAATTGCATCAATTTCATCAATAAAAATAATACTGGGTGAATTTTCTTTTGCTTCTTTAAAGATATCTCTTAATCTAGCCTCTGTTTCTCCATAATACTTATTCATAATTTCTGGACCATTAATAGAAAACATATTGGCTTCTGATTCACTAGCTAAAACTTTTGCAAGTAATGTTTTTCCACACCCAGGAGGACCGTATAACAGTATTCCACTATGTGGTTCTACCCCTAATCTAGTAAATAATTCTGGATGTCTTAATGGCAATTCCACAATTTCACGCATAACTTTTATTTCATCCCTTAAGCCACCTACTTCTTCATAAGTAATTCCAGATTTTTTATCACCAGTAGATTCTGAAAGAATTACTACCTGTGTAGGTCTTTCAATTTTTACTATTCCTTTAGGCGAAACCTTTTTTATTTTAAAGTCCATTGAATTACCTAAAATCATAACTGAAATTTCATCTCCTTGACTTAGTGGCATTCCTTTTAATCTATTTTTTACAAAATCTGTAAATTCTTTATCAACAGCAACAATATCACTAACTGGAACTAATGTAACAGTTTTTGCTTGTGATGTCTTTATTTTCTGAATTTCAACCACATCATTTAATGCAACTTCTAAATTCTTTCTCGTTTGCCCATCAATTCTAATGGTGTCTGGATATTTTTCATCTTCATCAGCAGGCCAAATGATTGCACATGTAGTATTTTTTGCATTAATCTTAATTGTGTCACCAGGTGATGCATGAAGATAATCCATGGCATCAGGTCCAATCCGTGCCCTTTTTTTACCAATATCCCTATTTTTTGCTTCCCCAACCCTCATCTGAAGTGGATCAACATTTTGTACCAAGTGAAGTCACCTATTTCATGTCAACAGACATTCTGCTCATATTTAGAACTTCAACCTCACTTACACCTTCTACAGATTTAACAGAATTCTCTAATGAATCCATTTGACCTTCTGCATCATCAAGAGTAAATTGTGCTTTTATGAATTCAAGTCCAAATGCAAGTGGTTCCTTGGAATATTCTTTTAATTCAATATCATCCTTTAGTTGTTTTTTAATTGAATTAGCTAACTCATCCAAATCAACCTCAGTTCCTGTTGGAAGTATTTTCACAATTAACAATAGTCTAGTCATATTCTTAAGGTCCTGAGAAATTACAAGATTCACATGTATAAGATGTAGCTGATTCCCTGCAACTTTCACATCTCCATAGTAAAATAGAATCACATTCTGGGCAATTGAATTTTACACATTTATCATTAGGCATAATATGTCTGTGGCAACAACTACAAACAGGTAATTCTATACTTGATGACATATAATTTGGCTTCTAGTTCGGAATTTATACCTTCCTTGAGTTATTCCTAACCAGGAATTAATTTTTTAATTTCACTACCAATTAATGCTTGTGCAGTTCCAAGAGATCTCTTTAATCCTAGTAATTTTATAATTGAACCTGTATGAAAGTCAAAATCATCTTTTTTTGAAATGTCATTAATTATTTCTGGTGTTATAAAACTATAAAGTTTGTTTACTGTTTTATTATCAATTCTTGAAAGTATTTTTCTAGCAAGTATTTGTTTTTCAAATTCTTTTCCAAATTTATTTCTCCATAATGTTTCATAATTACTTAATTCTGATTCAATGTTGGTTTTCAAGTATTTTGAGATTGATTGACCAGCAAATATTCCTCCCATACCACATGAGAAAATTCCACCTGCAGTAGTTGGTTTGGCTTGACCAGCAGCATCACCTACAATAACTGTATTACCATGTACAAACTGTTTGATTGGACCTTTAATCCAAATTGGAGCATAAATTTTTCTAATAACAGAGAACTTTCCTTTATTCTTTAAGAATTCATTGATTGCTTGTACTGAGCTAATTGAATTTCCAGATACACCAACTTTTCCAACGCCATTACCAGAAGGAATTATCCATGCAAAGAATCCAGGAAATTTTTCCTGATCAAGATAAACTTCTACCTGATCTTTTTTTATCCAATCTGCATATACTTCATATTGCGCTGTGGGATAAATACCATCTTTATTTTTATTAGCTAATATTGATGTCCCCCTACAATCAACAAATACCTTACAATCAAAATTTCCTATTGATGTCTCAATAATATTAGAATTTTTATTTTTAAAACTAGCTTTAACAATTATTTCTGCACCATTATCTTTGGCCTGCCTTGCAACTTGTTTGTCAAGTTCACGTCTATTTACAACAATTATTTCTTGATTTCTTGAATCTATACTGAAGTTATCACCGTTTGGAAAAAATACTTTAGCAGAATCAATTTTACATTCAAATGATTTTTCTGATGGCTCAATTCCTAACTCTTTTAGTGCTGACTCACTTACTAGACCGCCACAATGTTCTGGACTTCCCACCTCAAAACCTTCTTCTAAAACTAATACAGAATGACCTCTCTTAGCAACTTCACGAGCAGTTAGTAGTCCAGAAATACTGCCACCTGCCACTATAACATCATACATATCAGTCATTAAAATTTAAATTATTTATTCCAATTTATGTTTGTCCAGATCATTAGTTGTAAAGTTTATCATAACGGTTTTTTCATATAAGTTATGACTGAAATCAAGCAGGTAATTGTAGTTAGAACAGATCTTGACATGGGTAAAGGAAAGATTGCTGCACAGGTAGGTCATGCATGTGTACTTGGCGCAGAACATGTTCGAAAATCAAATCCTGATTGGTTTATGAAATGGTGGAATGGACAAGAAAAAGTCGTTGTCAAAGTTTCTGGTTTAAAAGAATTAGAAAAAATTAGAGATGGTGCAATTGAAATTGCAGTTCCATGGTCAGAAGTCACAGATGCAGGTCACACTCAGATTGCACCTGGAACTACAACCTGTATATCTTTGGGTCCTGCACCAGAAGATTTGATTGATAAAATTACAGGAGATTTAAAACTCCTGTAATTCGGAATAAGATATAACAAGCTTAGATTTTGAAGAATCGTGAAACAAAAGACAAAGGCATACCTTGCATTCGGATTTTTGGGCGGAATTTTATTAACATCTACTATATTGTTTGCACTTCCTCCTCCAGCTCCAACAATGACTGAAGCAGAAATGATCTCAGAAGCAGAAATAACTAAAACTGGAAGTCCAATGGATAATTATCCAAATGACCAACGTGATACATTTTGTGGTATAGGTGATGCAAAATCAAATACTTTTGTCAACGAATATAAAATTCCAACTGTATGTACACAACCACTTGCCATTCACGTAACTCCTGATGGCCAAATATGGTTTGTTGAAAGTAACGTAGGTAGAATTGCAAACTTTGATCCAACAACAGAGACTTTCACCGAATATGATAATCCATATTGGCCTGAGGCTAGCCGCTCTATGAATTGGGGAATAGATTACTCTTCAGATAATTCACTATGGTATACTGATGGTAGTACTGATTCTATATGGCAGTTTAGTATTAACGACAAAAATTATACCGCATTAACATATCCTGTATCTGAATCTGGTTCCTTACCTCAAAGATTAGAAATCTATGGCTCTAATGTGTTTGTAAATGATTTCACGGGAGGAAAATTAACGATGTTTGATATTAGTAAGAATTCAGATGCAGTAGAATATACTAGTATAGTCAACCCAATACCTGAAAGTTTTACTGGCGACTTTGCTTTAGATTCTCAAGATAATATTTGGTATACATCTTGGAGACCAGACGATGTAGGTGTACTTGCTAAAGTCAATATCTCTATGTATACACGAGATTTGAACCAAGATGAACCTTTATCAGAAGATGATGTGGCAGCATTCGAATTCCCACAGGATCTTAACACGGCAAATGGGTTATCAATTGACTATAATGGAGATATATGGATTGTTGATACATCAAGTAGTTTCTTCTTCAGGTTTGATCCAACAACTGAAGAATTTACAAAATACATTACACATGTACCTCATCTATCTACTTATGGAAATGAAACTGGAGTGATCAAAGATCCAATATCTAGACCATACTGGACAGATCTTGATAATTTTGGAAATCTTGTATTTAATGAACAAACGTCAAATAGAATTGGAATTCTCAATATATCTAATGAATCATTTATCGAATATACGATCCCATCAAAGAATCCCAACTGGGCTGACTGTGGTGATTTGAAAGACTGTGGTATTGCTCAAGTATTTGATTTTGCTATTCATGGCAAAAAAATTTGGTTCACTGAGTGGGTTGAAAATAATATTGGAGTATTAGATACAGAAAAACCATTACCATTTACTATAGAAACTGATACACAAGAAATAACACTAAAGAAAGGCGAATCTATTGATGCGGTTCTTAATGTAAACTATAATGATGCAAGTAGTTATGTTAATAGTGAATTCCTATCTGCACATACTGCGGCTAAAACCATTAATTTCACTGATATTGAAATTACTCCATCCCGTGAATCATTTCAAAACAATAAGGAAAGTATCTTAGTAACTATCCACGCAAGTGAAAACGCACTCTCTGGAGACTACAAAGTGCTTGTTGGTATTGGTAATGATGAAGTCACAGTGTCCAAATTTATTACTGTAAAAATAGAATCGTGATTCCTAAAATTGATTCTGACATAGGCATATTTCTTTATACAACAAAGTCAGTTGGTACAGGTGGCACAATAAAGAAATCAAATGATGATTTCAAAGTCAAAGAACTTCTTTCAGAAAAAGCATTAAAGACAATTTCAAACGATATTGGGCTCTCAGTCTATACTCTTCAAAAAAACGGTATTGATACATCTCATGCATTAAGAGATGTTGAAAAACGATTTGGATTAGTTTTGAAGTCACTTGGATTAAAAGATGCAAG
>JAOMDA010000009.1 GCA_028345295.1 Candidatus Nitrosopelagicus sp.
TCAGAATCTTACTATAATCAGATTTTAGGAACTCCGGATGATGATATTCTAATTGGTACCAACTTACCTGATTTGATATTTTCATTTTCTGGTGACGATATTATTTCTGGTGACAAAGGAAACGATTGTATTTTAGCTGGTGATGGTGATGATATAATATTTGGAGATGAAGGAAATGACAATATTTCTGGTGGCTCAGGCAGTGACATAATAAAAGGTCAGTCTGGTGAGGATATTTTGAAAGGTGGATCTGGACTTGACATTGTTAATGGTGGAGATGATCTTGATGTTTACAAGAGCATTGATGAATTAAATAGTGATTTAGTCTTGAATTGTGAGACAACAGAGTAAGTTTAGAATATAATACCTGTAAACAAATTAGGCGTATTGGCAAAATCTAGGAAACTATTTTTAGATGCAAAGAAGGTAATTCCATCAGGCGTAAATAGTCCTGTAAGATACATTGAACCATATCCATTTTTTGTACGACGCTCAGAAGGAAGTTCATTATGGGATGAGGATGGTAACAGGTATACAGATTTTTGTAACGGTTATGGTGCGTTACTATTAGGCCACACTAGAAAAGAAATCATCTCCGCTGTCTCCTCACAATTAAAAAAAGGTACATTATACACCACACCAACTTCATTAGAAATTGAATTATCCAAACTTATTATCAAAAATTTCCCATCAATTAAAAAAGTTCGAACAGTAAATACAGGAGCAGAAGCAACAATGACTGCAATTAGACTTGCTAGAGGTTTTACAAAGAAGAAAAAGATAATAAAATTTGAAGGGTGTTATCATGGCGCATATGACACTGTTCTAGTTCAGGCTGGTTCAGGTTCTGCACACAACGGTATATCAATATCAGATGGAGGATTAGATGAAGTTTCAAAAAATACACTAGTTGTTCCATATAATGATGCCAATGAATTAGAAAAAACTTTATCAAAAAATAAAGACGTTGCAGGTCTTATCATAGAACCGGTTCTTGCAAATATGGGACTTGTGTTACCAGAAAAAAAATTTCTTTCTGATGTAAGAAAAATCACAAAGCAATACGACATTCCATTAATTTTTGATGAAGTGGTAAATGGATTTAGAATTTCTGAAGGTGGAGCACAGAAATTATTTCACATAGATCCTGATATTACAACATTAGGCAAAGCATTAGGAAATGGTTTCACAATTGCAGCAGTTGGAGGTAAAAAAGAAATTATGAATAAATTATCACCAGATGGTAAAGTCTATCAGGCAAGTACATTTGCAGGAAATCCAATATCAGTTACTGCTGCAATAAGTTCTATCAAAACAATCAATAAAATAAAAAATAGATTATATCCTAAACTTGAACGCTATTGCAAAATTATGGTTGATGAGATTGATGATTTGGCAACTGATTATCATATACCACATACAATAAACTCAATATCATCAATGTTCCAAATTTTCTTTACAAATCAAAAAGTTATTGATTATAAAACTGCAAAAAAATCAAATACAAAAAAATTCCAGAAGCTTTTTTCAAATCTTCTAAAAAATGGTGTTTTTATTGCGCCATCACAATATGAGACTGTTTTTCTATCAGACGCACATACAGATGCTGATATAACTAAAACATTAGGTGCTTATGGCTTATCACTAAAACAGGTGAAAAATTGAATTTTACAGTAGGGGCTCGTGGAAGTAAATTATCAATAGCACAAACAGATTGGATTATCTCTGAATTGAAAAAGACCGATTCGTCTTTATCATTTGATATTAAACCAATTACCACAAAGGGTGATACTGATACAAGACCCCTATTTGCAATGGAACAAAAAGGCATATTTGAAAAAGAGATAGACAGAGCGGTGTTTGAAAAGGAAGTTGATTTTGCTGTTCATAGTCTAAAAGATGTGCCATCACAACTAGATCCCAATCTGATAATATCCTGTATTCCAAAGCGTGAAGCAGTAAATGATGTACTCATAACTAGAGATGGATTTGATATTGAAGAAATTCCATCTGGTTCTGTGATAGGTAGTAGTAGTTTAAGGCGTGCAGTACAAGTAACTCGTAAACGACCAGATGTAATTGTAAAGCCTGTTAGAGGTAATATTGAAACACGAATCAAGAAGGTCGAAGAAGGTAAATTTGACGGAATTGTTTTGGCACAAGCGGGAATTACAAGACTTGGAACTAACACCAAGATTTCAAAATTATCAACAAATGATTTTGTACCATCTCCAGGCCAAGGTGCATTAGCAATTGTATCTAGGGAAGATAATTCTAGTACTTTGAAAATGTTAAAAAAAATTGAAGATTATAGTTCTAGAATGGAAATTGAAGCAGAGCGTGCATTATCAGAATCTGTTGATTCAGGATGCAGATTTCCTGTAGGTGCAGTTGCAACATCTGATGCAAATTCATTAACATTAAAAGTCGCAGTATATTCCATGGATGGTAAAAAATCAATTATTCTAGAAAAAACCGGGAGTATTGAAGAACCACAGGCATTAGGAAGATTACTTGGTGATGAATTGAGAGATAGAGGTGTTAAAGAGATTGCTTCTAATTGGA
This sequence comes from Candidatus Nitrosopelagicus sp., assembly GCA_028345295.1. GTDB lineage: Archaea > Thermoproteota > Nitrososphaeria > Nitrososphaerales > Nitrosopumilaceae > Nitrosopelagicus. Next base: position 2,566 of record JAOMDA010000009.1, read on the forward strand.
GAGAGGAGTTGGAAGAGTGGAATAAGCAATGACAGGTAAAGTCTATCTAGTTGGAGCAGGACCAGGAGATCCTAATTTGATTACTCTAAGAGCAATTGATGTAATCAAAAAGGCTGATGTAGTTCTATATGATAGATTAGTTAGTAAGAAAATTCTTAACATGATTCCTAAACGTGCTGAGTCTATCTATGTAGGAAGAGCAGTTGGGGATGATACAACACATCAAGATAATACTAACGAATTAATGGTAAAATTTGCAAAACTAAAAAAAACTGTTGTTAGATTAAAGGGTGGCGACCCAATAATTTTTGGTCGTGGTGGTGAAGAGGCAGAACTTCTAAAATCATATAATATCAAATATGAAATAATTCCTGGAATTACTTCTGGAATAGGCTCTGCAACATATGCAGGAATACCATTAACGCATAGACAATTTGCATCATCTGTAGTGTTTGTAACAGGTCATGAGGATCCAGAAAAGAAAAGTGACACTGTTAAATGGAAAAAACTAGCAAAATCTGTAGATACAATTGTAATTATGATGGGTCTTTCAAGAATTGGAATTATTACAAAAAAGTTAATCGAGGGGGGTATGGATAAATCAATGCCGGTTGCTGTGATTCAAAATGGCACTACATCAAAACAAAGGATGATCAAGGGAACTATTTCTAATATTGCTAATAAAATTAAAAAAAATAACATTAAACCTCCAACTAATATTATAATAGGCCGTGTAGTTGATCTTTCAGAAATAATTGGGTGGAAAAATGATTGATGGAAAAACTATTGCAATAACTCGCTCAAAAGATGATGCAGAAGAGTTTGTAGAACTTGTTTCAAAACAAAACGCACATCCAATTACACTTCCTACTATTGAATTAGTTAGTAAAGGCGAGAAAATTGTTGATGAATTTTTGAAATCATTAGAAAATGAGAATCCAGATTATTCTGTATTTATGAGTTCAAAGGCTGTTACACTGTTAATTGATACTGCCAAAAAAATATCAAAATTTGAAAAACTTCAACTAGCTATTGCAAACACAATTGTGATTGCAGTTGGTCCAAAAACCAAAGATGCATTAGAGCAGGAAAACATTAAGGTTGCATATATGCCTCAAAGATATTCATCTGTTGGGGTTGGTGAAGTTTTTACTAAACTTAACGCAGTTGGAAAAAAAGCTATTATTCCTAGAAGCGGTGCATCAACACCATTTTTGAAGAATTTATTAGAAAAAATTGGAATTAATGTTATTGAGCTTTATCTGTATGATGTCTGTGCTTTCCGAGATCCAACTGAATGGAATGATTTTAGAGAATTATTTTCTCAAAATAAAATTGATGGTATAATTTTTACTAGTGCATCATCTGTAAGGGCATTCTTTGAAATTATGATTAATGATTATGATCAACAGCAATTAACCAAATTATTGGAAAACACGAAAGTGATAGCAATTGGTCCTTTTACTGCTGACGAATTGAAAAAACTCAGCGTTACAAATATTATTGCTGATGTTCATACTGTGAAAGGTTCAATTGATGCAGTTATGGAAGCATTTTCATTAGCTTAACCTATTTAGTATTACCTAATTTTATTGGGATTTTTATAATAACAGTGTTGTAATTGTCATATGGCAACTGAAAACTTTGACATGGATTATTCAAAGTATGATTTCAAAGATTCAACTGAAATGTATGTTCATTTGAGTAAGAAGGGTCTTTCAAAAGAAACTGTGATTGGAATCAGTAAAATGAAAGACGAGCCACAATGGATGCTTGATTTTAGACTTCGTTCTTATGAAGTATTTATGAAAAAGCCAATGCCAACTTGGGGTGCTGATCTAAGTCATATTGATTTTCAAAATATTTACTACTATGCAAAGGCTTCAGAAAAAACAGAAAAAAATTGGGATGACGTTCCTGAAGATGTAAAAAACACATTTGATAAGCTTGGTATTCCAGAGGCTGAGAAAAAATTCTTAGCAGGTGTAGGTGCTCAATACGAATCAGAAGTAGTTTATCACAACTTGAGAGATGATTTAGCAAAACAAGGTGTTCTATTTTTGGATACTGATAGTGCACTAAAAGAACACCCTGAAATTTTCAAGAAATACTTTGGAAAAATGATTCCTCCAGAAGATAATAAATTTGCTGCACTTAACAGTGCAGTTTGGAGTGGTGGTTCATTTATCTATATTCCACCAGGAGTTAAAGTAGATATGCCATTACAAGCATACTTTAGAATTAATGCTGAAAATATTGGTCAGTTTGAAAGAACTCTAATCATTGCAGATGAAGGTTCTGAAGTTCATTACATTGAGGGTTGCACAGCACCAGTATATTCTTCAGAATCATTACACTCTGCAGTCGTAGAATTAGTTGCCCATAAAGATGCAAAACTACGATATACTACAATACAAAATTGGAGTAATGATGTTTACAATCTAGTTACAAAACGTGCTTATGCATATGAGGGTGCAACAGTTGAGTGGATTGATGGTAACATTGGAAGTAAAATTACAATGAAATATCCTGGAATTTACTTAATGGGACAAAAAGCATATGGTGAAACACTTTCCATTGCATTTGCAGGAAAAGGTCAGCATCAAGACACAGGTGCAAAAATGGTTCATCTCGCACCTGATACAACATCAAAAATTACATCAAAGTCTGTTAGTCGTGCAGATGGTCGCTCAACATACAGGGGGTTACTTAATGTTGCAAAAGGTGCAACAAATGTTAAATCAACTGTTAGATGTGATGCATTACTATTAGATGATACTTCAAAGACTGATACATATCCATATATGAAAATTAATCAAGAAGATGCAACAATCACTCACGAAGCAACTGTTGGAAAAATAGGTGATGAACAAATATTCTATCTTATGACTCGTGGTTTTTCTGAAGAAGAAGCATTAACACTAATTGTTAATGGATTCATGGAACCATTTACAAAAGAACTTCCAATGGAATATGCAGTGGAACTGAATAGACTCATCAAACTAGAAATGGATAATTCAGTCGGTTAGAATTTCTACTTGACAAATCATGGAACAAATGGCATTATCATCACTTAAAAGTTCACTAATAGATGAAATCTCCTCATCAAAAAATGAGCCAGATTGGCTAAAAGAATACAGAAAAAGGTCTCTTAGCATCTATGAAGAGTTACCAGTTGAAGTTTCTCCTTTATACAATAAATATACTGATGCAAAGAGAATGAATCCTCAAAAAATTTCATTATCCATAAACTCTGATTCAAAAATACCTAATTTTCTTTCAAATCGTGTTGAAGAGTTGAAGACTGAGAATGGAATTATTCAAATTGGTTCTAACATATTATCCGCTAATCTTTCTGAAGAGTTGAAGTCTAAAGGAGTAATTCTCTCCTCAATTGATGATGCATTAAAACAAAACCACGACCTAGTTGAAAAAGCAATAAAATCATCTAACTCAAATGAAGATAAATACACTGCTTTAAACAACGCTGCGTTTAATTCAGGTATTTTTGTTTACATACCAAAAAATCAAATCATCGATGAACCAATTCATTTGTTTTCATGTCTTTCTGAAGATGGAATATCTACTATTACTAGAAATATTATAATTGTTGATGATAATGCAAAAGCAAACATTGTCCAAGAATTATACTCACCTAAAAATGAGCAACAAGCTTACCTTGAATTAATGAATACAAGTATTGGTGCAAATAGCAATCTTGGTGTAACTACACTACAAATGATGGATCAGTCATCAATTAACTTCTCCACAAGAAATTCACAATTATCACAAGATTCAAAGATTAATTGGTATCTTGGGCTATTTGGTGCAATGCTATCTAGATATAGAATTGATTATCATCTAAACGGAACTGGAGCAACTGCAAATGACTCTGAAGTTATTTTTGGAAATAAGGAACAATCATTTGATCTTAACACAATTGTTAATCATAATAAAGAATCAACAGAAGCAAGAGTTGTTGAAAAATCAATTCTAAAGGACAGGTCAAAATCTCTATTCAAGGGAATGATTAGAATAAATGAAAACGCTGCACATTCCAACTCATTCTTATCAGGTCGTTCAATACTATTAGACAAAGGTGCAAAATCTGATGCAATACCAGGGCTTGAAATTCTAACAAATGATGTTAAAGCAACTCATTCTGCCTCAGTTGCACAGATTGATGAAGAACAAATCTTCTATCTAGGTTCACGCTGTTTAAGTCGTGCTGAAGCTGAAAGGATAATTATTGAAGGTTTCTTGGAACCATTATCACGTTCAATGTCATATCAAGTCCGTGCATGGATTGCATACCTCATAGAATCAAAATGGGAAGGTAAAGAACTATCAATAAACAATGATGAACAATTAAAGGCACTAGTCGAAGTAGAAGAAACAAGATATAACGAACATGCAGAAATTGAACAGCATTACAAGTATAGGTGATTAAGATACAAGCAAATACCTACTCCTTAGAAGAAATAAGAAGCCATTTTCCAGTTCTTAATAGACGTGTACGTGATGATAAAAGACTGGTTTATCTTGACAATGCAGCAACTACTCAAAAACCTAATCAGGTAATTGATGCAATTACTGATTATTATCAGAATCATAATTCCAATATTCATAGAGCTGTTCATGCACTAGCTGAAGAATCAACTGAAGCATTTGAAGCTACAAGAGATAAAATAGCCAAGTTCCTAAATATTCAAAATCGTGAAGAGATTATTTTTGTTCGAGGTACAACAGAGGCTATCAATTTAGTTGCCTATTCATGGGGAAGGGATAATGTACAAAAAGGCGACATTGTAGTCACAACAGAATATGAACACCATTCAAACATAGTTCCATGGCAGGTACTAACACAGGAAACAGGTGCAGAACTAAAATATATCAATATTGATGATAATGGCGAATTAATGCTTGAACAACTAGACGAATACTTGGCAACAGGTAAGGTCAAACTAGTTGCTATTAGTCATGTTTCAAATGTTCTTGGAACAATAACTGATATTCATAATGTAATAAAGAAATGCAAAAATGTTGGAGTAAAAGTTCTAGTTGATGGTGCTCAAGCAGTACCACACATGAAAGTAGATATTGATAATCTTGACTGTGATTTTTATGCTTTTTCCGCTCATAAAATGCTTGGTCCAACTGGAGTTGGTATTCTATGGGCACGTAAAGATATACTAGAAAATATGAAACCATTTCAGGGTGGTGGTGATATGATAAGAGAAGTACACAAGTATGAAACTACTTGGAACGATCTTCCATACAAGTTTGAAGCAGGAACACCTAATGTAGCAGATGTTATTTGTTTTGCAGCGGCAATTGATTATCTTGCAAAAATAGGAATGGATAATGTTAGAAATCATGAAATAGAATTAACAAAGTATGCATTAGAGAAAATGTCCAAAGTTAAGGGTTTAACAATATATGGTCCAAAAGATCCTCAGAAGGCTAGTGGTGTAATATCTTTCAACTTTAATGATGTTCATCCACATGATGTTGCAACAATAATTGATAAGAATGGTGTTGCAATCAGATCTGGTCATCATTGTGCACAAGTTTTAATGGAAAAACTAAATGTTGCTGCAACAAACCGTGCTAGTTTTTACATTTACACTACAAAGGAAGAAGTTGATACTTTAATTGATTCTCTTGAGCAAGTTGCAAAGGTGTTCAAATTATGAGTGGAGATCCAATTTACACTGAGATGATTATAGAATATTCTAGAAATCCATCAAATTATGGTAAGATAGAAGATGCGCACATTAAAAGACATGATAGTAATCCTTTATGCGGTGATAGTATAGATCTCTATCTTAACATTGATGACAAGAAAATATCTGATGTAAAATTTGATGGAAAAGGCTGTGCTATATGTATGGCATGTTCATCTGTTCTAACTGAAATGATTAAAGGAAAAAGTCTTGAAGATGTAAAGAAATTTGAAAAAGATGAATTGCTTTCAGAACTTGGTCTTGAGCATCTAATTAAAACAAGTCCTGTAAGGATAAAATGTGCTCTATTATCATTAAAGGCTCTTAAATTTGGGATTTACTCCTATTTTGCTGATAAAATGAATGATATAGAATCTGCAGGAAATTTGAAAGAAGAGGCTGCAAATCTATATTGACTAGTCAAAATTTTATTTTAACACTGATTAGAAAAGTCATATTTGAAAATTTTAACGATATAGATGTCAGATTCAATAATGATGAGATACTTAATCTATTAAAAAAGGAGGAGGTATTTGATAAAACCATCACAGTTGATGATCTAGAAACACAGTTTAAAAAAATTGAAGATGATGGATTAGTTCGCTGTATTGCACAAAACTTCACAACAAAATGGTTCAAACTTTATGATATTATGGAAAAATTGAATTGTAATTCATGTAATAGTGATGTATTTTTAGGTAATGATGAACCAAGAATTTGTTACAACAATGAATGTGGTTCTACGCTTTAGAATTATTGCCATTTGCTGCATCCTCAAGACATTTGATCATTGGAAGTTTTTGACCTGTTAAGTATCTGACTAGTGCACCTCCTGCAGTACTAGTATGATTAACTTTTTCAGTTAAATCATATTTTTTTAGTGCAAAAGTAAGATGTCCACCACTTACAATTGACGTTGCCATTGAATTTGCCACTGATTCCAACAATGATTTTGTACCAAACTGGAAATTCTCATTCTCAAAATAACCTGCTGGACCACTAATGAATACTGTCCCACAACCTGTAATCATTTTTGAATAATAGTCTAAAGTTTTTTGACCAATGTCAAATATCTGATCATCTTTGTTTAGATCACGGACATCAATCTCTAATCTTTTTCCATCTTTATTTATTGCAATATCAACAGGAGTTGAAAAAACATCTGGATATTCACCAATTAGTGTATGTGCCTCTGAAACTAATGCATCTTCATTTTTCATATTTAGTGGAAACTTAATTCTACCTTGGGCACGAAGAAATACATTTCCTATAAGACCTGTTAGTAAAACATGATCCGCTCTTTCCTTTTTAATCATCATTTTAAGTGCATTTAGCCTATCATCTACTTTAGAACCACCTAAAATTATTACAAATGGTGATTTAGCAACAGTTAGAATATTTTCTAATTGTTTTACTTCCTTTTCTACTAATTTACCTGCACATGTTGGTAGAACCTGTGCAAATCCTACTAATGATGGATGTGTTCTATGCGCACTAGGAAATGAATCAAGTACAAATAAATCAAACAAGTTTTTTAATCGTTGAACCATCATTGTTTTTGCACTTTCTTCCAATGAAAATTCGTAATTTTCTTCTGCACATAATCTTAGATTATCCAGTAAAATTATTTCATCATCACTCATACTCTTAATTTCATTTTGTGCATGAGTTCCAATTACATCAGAAACATACTTTACTTTTTTACCACAGAATTTTTCTAATTCCTTTGCATGATTCTCCATTCCAACAAAATCATCTCTACCAACTCTACCTTGATGTGATATGATTACAATTTTTGCACCATTAAGGGCTTTGATTGTAACAGCAACTTCTTCAATTCTTTTGTTACCTGTAATCTGTTTAGTATCAGGATCTATTGGAACATTCATATCAACTCTTAGCAGAACTGTTTTCCCTTTTACATCAAAATCATCTAATGTTCTGATCTTCACAGTTTTTGTCTTATAATCTAGTTAAAATTCGTTTATCCGATCAAATTTTAATTTGTAATATTGGTTTTTGATTTGGTTGTTCATATATTATAAGTGAGATTATAATTAATTTAGATACTAAATTGCAAAATATGTTATTTGGCATTCGTTCTAGACCATTTTTTCTATTACTTACTGCGTTTCTAATATGCACAATAATTGCATTATCAGAACTTACTTTTGAGTCTGAGAAAAATTTCATGAAATTAGTTCAAGATTCTTCTGGAAATACTTCAGTAGACCTAGGTATTTGGCTCATCACAGAATCAGGTAATGTGTTTGTAATGCTTCCATTTAGCATAGTTTTACTAATAATTCGAAAAACTAGAAGAATAGGAATGACACTTTTAATTCTGATAGTTATTTCTACAATTCTTACTGGGTACATTAAATGTGGTGTAGATAGAGACAGGCCATTTTTAGATTGGGAAGGTACTGAGTTTCCTATTAGTATAGAACCTGATAGTTTCTCATTGTTCTGTGAAGGCAAGAGTTGGACTGCAGGATTTCCTTCTGCCCATGCGGCTAGGGCAGCAATATTCGCATTTGTAATTTCATATGTCCTTTCTGAGAGATTTCCTAGATGGATTAATTTAATCTGGTTATATCCATTATTGATTTCATTTAGCAGAGTTTACATCCTTCAACATTATCCACTTGATGTTATAGGCGGTACGATTCTGGGAATATTTCTTGCAGGAATAGTTTCTAACAAGCTCAAACTTGATCAAATATTTAGATCAGTCAAAACCTAAGTTTTCTAAAACATTTAGACTTGCAAAAACTATTGCATAGTTTTCTTTATCTTCATGGTAAGTCCAATATCTAATATTTTTATCCTGATCTGTTTTTCGTAATTCAAAAGTTACACTAGTTGTTACAGTATAACCAATCCGTTTAGCGATCTTTCTGTCATTTTTTGGCATTAGAACTTTGAAGCCCTTATCATCTGCAAAGAAACCGATTTTCACCATTTCTTGAGCAGCTTCAGATGCATCTTTTTCATCCTTCAAATGAAATATCTTTGCAATTGGAATCTGTGATGGGTGAAAATCCATAATATGCTTCGGCATATCTAACTAATATTTTGTAATACTCGTAAACTGCGTTAAAATTCTTTACATTAAGTCAAAACATGATATTTGCATAAATTTAAGCATGAAAAAAAATTAAAATTTTTATGGGAGCATTATTATCAACTGCAAAAAAACTATCAAAGCAGAAATTAGAGCTTGGTAAAATTCGACGTTCAAGTGAAAAGGAGTTTAAGAAGGCAAAAGCAGCATCCAGGAAATATTCATCATCATTAACATCATTAGAAAAAAGGGTCAATTCCTCAAGGGAACATGCAGAAGATTTAGGGCAAATTCTTAATCAAAAAATTGCTCAGATAGAGAGTGTTCAAAGATTAAAGAATGCAGCTATTGAAAGATTAGGATTAGAGTCGCAAAATAAGGAACAATTAGAAGGTGAATCAGAATTTGCTAATACTGAAGAAGAAAAAGATTCTATTGTATCAAGATTAAGTATGATTAATACTGTTATTGATGATATAAAAAATGAAATAAAACAACGAACGTCAATGGAAAAAAAGCTACAGATAACAATTGACGAATATAATAAATCAAAATCAAGAGTTTCTAGTAAAATCAAGAAAAATCTAGGATCAAAACCAACATTACTTAAACTGGTCAAGATTAGTAAGAGTAAGGTCGAAACAACAGCAAAAAAATTTAGTTCTAGTAAGGCTCGTGAGGACTCTACTAAAAATAGACTAATCAAGATTTCATCTGAATTATCTGAAATTATGAAAAAGAAGGTAAAAGCTAAACCAAAAACAAGAAAAGCAAAAGCTAAACCAAAAACAAGAAAAGCAAAAGCTAAACCAAAAACAAGAAAAAAAACTAGAAAATAATTAAAATATTAAAATTTTAATCTAGATCTTTTCAAGTTTACCGAATTTGCCTTTTCCGAGCTGGACTTCTCCTTTAAACTCGTTTGTATAGCCATTTTCAATTTTTATTTTGTCGCCATTTTGAATATTGTTTGCATCTTCTGCCCACAATGTAATTTTAATTTCCATTCCATTGTCTACAAGAAATGCATTTGCAACATCTACAGTTGAGCCAGCTTTTGTGTTGACAGTTCGTACTTCCTCTTTTCGTTCTACAGTACCTTCAACATTAATCCCCGATCTCATGTTTTTGGCTTCATCAATTGTTGTCATGAATTAAAAATTCTTAAAATGATTATAAACTTTGTTTTTGAATTATTATTATCTAATCAATCATAAATTCATTATTTCTATTGAATAAGTTATATGTTAAAATCAGCAATGATCTTCGTTGGAGGGGTATCGAAGCCAGGTCAACCGAGAAGGACTCAAGATCTTTGAATAAGATATCCTTTCTCTTAGGAGTTCGTGGGTTCAAATCCCACCCCCTCCATTAATTTATATTAATTTTAGAAAATTATGCTGTTACATTTTTGATTGATGTCACTTTGTGATTTGTCAAATCTTCATGAATTTTAGCATGTGGTAAATCATCAAAGAATAAATTACATCTGAAACATTTCCATGATTCTTTTGTCACAAAAATAAATTTACTTTTTTTGATATAAAGATTTTGTACCAATAATTCATTTTTTGAGTCTCTTAGGGGATTTTTTTCCTAGTAATAAAATCCATTTCATGATAGATAATATTTAGATGCCAACAATTTCAACATAATCTATGTCTAATTTGTTTGAATCTATTGCTGAATATTCCTATGCAGGAATTTTTATTCTTCTAATAGGTGTGAATGCAGCACCATTGTTGATGCCACCTACATGGATCATTTTATCATCATTTTTTGTATTAGATCAGTCATTTGACCCACTTGTTTTAGCATTAGTTGGTGCTACAGGTGCGACAATAGGTCGTTTTCTACTAAAGATAGTTAGTGGCTATTTTAGGAAAGTTGTTGGCAGTCAACAAAAAACCAATTTAAATTCAATTGGGGATTTTTTAAATCGAAAAAGATTTGGGTACATTATTTCATCATTTCTGTTTGCTGCAACCCCATTGCCAAGTAACATGCTTTTTATTGCATATGGTTTAATGCAAGCAAAAAGTTTTGGATTATATATAGGATTTTGGTTTGGTCGAGTAATTTCATATTATGTAATGATTACAATTAGTAAAATTGTATTAACACCATTTATTGAATTATTTGAAGATCGTTATATTGGAATATTAGTGGCTGATGCATTAGGAATTGCTGTAGTCATATTTTTTACATGCATTGATTGGAATTTATTATTGGTTTCAAGAAAATTTAAGTTAATTAAACCAAAGTTGTGGAGATTTTGAACGAAATAAAATATCTCAAAAATCATGTTAAGAAAATATATCTAAAAAATGATCCTGCGCATGATTTCGAACATATTATGAGAGTATATAAAAACGCAGAAAAAATCTGTAAAACTGAAAAAGCAAATAAAAAATTAGTATTGATTTCAGTTTTGTTGCATGATATAGTTAAGGTCCAATATTCAAGTAAGAATTTAAAATCTTCAGCTGATGCAAGTGCTGAAAAATCAGAAATAATTCTAAAGCAATTAGATATGCCAGAAGAAAAAATTAATGTTATATCCGAAGCTATTCGAAATCATAGTTTTACTAAAAAGAGGATCTCTAATTCTATTGAAGGAAGAATTTTACAAGATGCTGATAGATTAGATGCAATAGGTTCAATTGGTATCGCTAGAGCATTTTGTGTTAGTGGGGTCAAAAATAGACCATTTTATAATCCGGATAACCCATTTGCCAAAAAAAGGAGATTTGATGATAAAAGATGGGCATTAGATCATTTTTTTAAAAAATTACTTATGTTAGAAAAACAAATGAATACAAAATCTGCAAAAATCGAGGCTAAAAGGAGAACAAAGATTTTGAGAAAATTTTTAGATGATTTAAAACTAGAGATTTAACCATAGTCTCGGTATCTGGCATATCGTTTTTCAACTTCTTTATTTGCACCAGTTTTAATTTTTTCAATTTCAATAGTAATTCTTTTTTCTATGTATTCATGTATGTCTGAAAAAACTTTATCATCAGAGAATGATTCCATTAATGGTTCAGTTTTAATTAGGTATTCAATTGTTTTTTGTCTAAACTCTTCTTTTGTAGGATTTCTAATTTTTTTTAAACGAAAGTAAGTCATAGCCCAGCTTGCACCTACAACATGTGGTAGAAGATCTATGGCACGTTCAATTTCAAATCGTTCATCGTTTCTCATTTTATTTTACTAATGATGTAGCAGCAGATTTTGCAAAATATGTTACAATCATATCTGCTCCTGCCCTTTTAATTGAATATAGAATTTCGTTAGTCATATTTTCCTCATCTATCCAACCTTGCATTGCAGCACCTTTTACTAATGCATATTCTCCTGATACGCTATATGCTGACACTGGAACATTAAATCTTCTTTTAGTTTCAGAGATAAGATCCAAGTATGTTAATGCTGGTTTAATCATTACAATATCAACACCTTCATTGATATCCGTCTCTACTTCTCTCATAGCTTCTCTTGGATTTGTATACGGAACCTGATACGTTTTTCTATCACCAAATTGTGGGGCACATTCTGCAGCATCCCTAAATGGTGAATAAAAATTTGATCTATGCTTTGCAGAATGAGACATAATTGCAACATTTGAAAAACTCTCGTTATCTAATCCTTGCCTAATTGATTTAACTTGACCATCCATCATTGCTGAAGGTGACACTACATCAACGCCAGCTTTTGCTTGACTTATTGCAATTTTTGAAAGTGTTTCTAAACTAGAATCATTATCTATATTTCCATTTTTTATCAAGCCACAGTGACCAGATGATGTATATTGACAAAGGCACACATCTGCCATGATCACTATTTTATCACCAAAATTTTTTCGGATTTCTGAAATTGCCTTCTGTATAATTCCATGTTCTACGTATGCAGACGTTCCATGTTCATCCTTATTCTCAGGTATTCCAAAAAGCATGATACCAGGAATTCCAAGTTCAACTATCGCATCAACCTCATTAACAACCTCAGATAAAGGCAATCTCTCAATTGCAGGCATAGAGTTTACTTGTTTTTTTGCCTGTATACCCTCTTCCACAAAGACTGGACAAATCAAATCTTTAGGCGATAATGAAACCTCTTGTACTAGTTCTCTTAATTTTTCAGTTCTTCGAAGACGTCTTAATCTTGATATTGGGAAAACAGGCATAGCATTACTAAACTCTGATTAAATATAATTCCTAGGCTGTGATGGTTTCTTCGATATTAAATTCATGTTCAACAAAATACTCAACTCTTGTTTTCTTAAACTCTCTTGAACTAAACAGAATTTTATATTCATCAACGTTGATTTGCTTCTGAATTTGTCCAGCCACTTCTCCTGCTTCGTCGAAAGACTTGCAATGAATCATTGAAAATACATTGTATGGCCAATCTGGATATACTGGTCTTTCATAACAATGGCTTACTTGTGGAAAAGCACCAAGCTTATTTCCAACCTCACTAATTCTTTCTTCCGGAACTTTCCAGACAATCATGCCGTTGGCAGTAAAACCAGCTTCTCGATGACGTAAAATTGCTGCATAACGTCTCATGACTCCGATCTCTTCGTAATGATGAAGATTTTCAAAAATTTGCTCTTCGGTCATTGCTAAATTTTTTGCTGCTTTTTCGAAAGGTCTGTCAACTATTTCCATATCTTTTTGTAATTCTCTAATGAATTCTTTGTCTTTTTCTGTTGCAACAAACTTTACATTTGTAATTTCTTTCTTTTCTTCGGATGGCTTTACTTCATGCTTTTTGTCATCAACCATATCCAGCTTCACTCCAATCTTGAATAACTGTAGTGTAGGAAGCATTCTTGTTTTTTTTATTCCATTTAGTTTTGAAAATTTTTCAAGTTCCTTTTCTAGGTTCGATCCAGGAGGAACAGCCAAAGTAAACCAAAGATTGAATTGGTGCTCTCTTTCATAGTTGTGGCTTACACCTGGATGCTTATTGATTTGGTATGCAATATGTTCAAGCTTGTCAGGTTCAATTTCCATAGCAATCAGCGAACTAGTGTATCCCAGCTTCCTTGTATCAAAGATTGCACTGAGTTGTCGTAATACACCCTTTCTCTTTAACTGAATTAGTCTTGATTTCACTTCATTGGAGGAGATTTGAAATTTCTTTGCAATTACATCAAATGGTTTAGAGACTAATGGAAATGTCCACTGTATCTCGTTTAGAATTTCAGTATCAAGTTTATCCATTTCAGTCAATATATCAAATCTTTAATCTCAATTAAAAAATGTAACTGGTTCTCTTGAATCTATAAATATCATATATGATGCCGCAGAGTGTTGATTGTTGATCTTCATCTAAAAGGAAAACTTGCCATTGTTATTGGCTCTGGAAATGAGGGTATGAAGAAAGTTAGCTCACTTTTGACACAAGACTGTGAAATTCTTGTATTAAGTGCTAATTCAAATTCACAATTTGAGAAATATGTCAAGCAAGGAAAAATTAAATTTAAAAAGATTAAACTAAAGGACGCAAGTTTTCTTTCAAATTATAAACCATATCTTGTAATGGCTACTACCACTGACAGAGTATTGAATAGAAAAATTGTTGAGAAGGCTAAGAAAATGAAGTCATATGCATATGCCTCAGATGATCCAGAAGTTAGTGATTTTGCACATCCATCTGTCATTAATGTAGCAGATACTGTTCAAATTGCTATATCTACTGGTGGAAGCAGTCCTGCAATGGCTCGTAAAATTAAACTTAAAGCAGAATCGTACTTTAAAAAGAATATTTCAGATGAAGAAATTTTTCAAATAAGACTACAAAAATTTGCCAGATCTGAGGCAAAACTGTTTATAAAAACACAGATAGAGAGAAAAAAATTTTTGTATAGTATATTGAACGATAAACGTGTAAAAGAGTTATTAAAAGATGGAAAATACAAACAAGCACAGACTAGAGTTAAAAAAATATTAAATGAATGGCTATGAAACAAGAAATATTTAATGCAAGAGTGACGTTTAGAAAATCCCCAATTCATGTTTTAGAGCGTTTTACATTAGGTGACATTGAAAATGCGTATTCATCTTTTCAAAAACATACTGACCTACAGGAATGTGTGATATTACAAACATGCAATAGAGTAGAGATTTTTGGAAGTGGTACTAAACACGATATTGACAAAATAAAAAAAGTGTGGGCATCATTATCAGGCTTGGAAGAACATGCTTTTCAAGATAATTTAGAATGGAGTAAGGATTCAGATGTCTATGATCACCTTTTAAAATTAACATCTGGTTTAGATTCGATGGTTGTAGGTGAAGAACAGATTTTAGGTCAAATAAAGAATTCAATTGCCTCTGCCAGAAGTAATAAATCATCAGGTGAACATCTTAACACATTATTTGATAAAGCAATTCGTGTAGGTACACGTGTAAGGAATTCAACTGGAATTAGTAAAGGTAGCATCTCAATTGGTTCTATGGCAGTGAAACTTGCAGAAGAAAATGTTGATGATATGAAGTTAAAACATATTTTATTAATTGGGACAGGTGACGCAGCAGCATTAGTTGCAAAATCTCTTACAAAGCGTGGATATCAGTTTTCAATAACAAGTAGAACAATTGAACGTTCAACATCTTTTTCAAAGACAATTGGTGGTACACCTATAGATTTTAATCAAATACTTTCTGGATTTGAGAAATATGATGTTGTATTTGTAGCCACAACTGCACCATATTTCTTAGTTACACACGAGAGAATACAAAAAGCACTAAACGAAAAAAATAGTGGGATGATGATTTTAGATTTATCAAACCCACGAACAGTTGATGAGAAAGTAGCTGAATTAAGTGGAATAAAATTAATGAATATTGATCAAATTGCTGAAATGGTTGATAAGAACATGCGAAGTCGAATGGGTCAAAAAACTTCTGCAGAACAAATAATTAAAGAGGAATTAACAGTATTAGAGGCATCAATGAAAAGATTAGAAGCAGAACCTATTGTAAAAGATGTTTTCAAAAATATGGATGAAATAAGAATTAAGGAATTAGAAAAAGCTATGAATATGTTAGGTGATCTAGATCCTGATAAAAAGAAAATTATTGACGATCTAACAAAGTCTGTTGTAGAAAATATTGTTTCAGTTCCAATGAATAATTTACGTAAAGAAACTGAGCAAGGAAATTCTGAATTAATAGATACTGTTGGTAAATTATTTAATTATAAGAAAAAAATTGATTCCACATAATCATCAGTGATCAAATCGCATACAATTTGATTCGTGTTTAAATCCAATCTTTTCATAAAATTCTTTCACATCATCCTTGCAGTCCAAAATTGTCTTATAACATCCACGATTTTTTGCTATTTCTAATAATGACTCAACAAGTTTCCCCCCAATCTGTTTTCTTTCAAATCCTTCTCTAACTACAACATCTTCAATATGACCAACAATTCCACCTTTATGAATAAATTTTTGTTCGATAAGTAATGTCGTAGATCCCACAATCTTGCCGTCAAGCTCTGCAATGTGAATAATATGATTTGGATCATCTAATATTTTCTTTAAAATAGTTTTAGCATTATCTTTTCCTAAATCACTAGCAATTTTGAGATTATCGAGGCATTCAAGAAATCCTTTTTCCAAATCTGATTCCTGAATTTCACGAATAAGTATATTATCCAAATTACTTCATTTCCTTCTATTTTTTTTACGATACATTCTATTTGTTTCTTCATAGATTACTTTGTTACCAATATCAATGAATGTTCTTTTTGAAACAAAACTGTTTACACGTTTCTTTTTTGAAATTATTTTTTTAATTACAGTATCCATATCATATTGTTTATTTTTTGGTATAAGGCTGAAAATTTCAGGTTCGAAAACATAACAGCCCATGTTTATTTTTGAATTAAATGTTGGTTTTTCATTCCATGCTGTAATAATACCATTTTTTTTAGTATCAATCACACCATATTTTAATTCAAATTTGTAATTGTACAAACTCATTGTAACTAAAGATTTTTTTTTAACATGCCCAAGAATCATATTTTTTAAATTAAAATCAAAAATTGAGTCGCCATAAACACAAACAAATGTCTCATCAACAAATTTTTCAGCAGTTTTTAACTGCCCAGCAGTGGCAAGAGGTTTTTTTGATATAGCATATTCAATACTAACACCAAATTTACTTCCATCTTTAAAATATGATTTAATTTTTTCATGTTTATAACTAACACATAAAACAATATCTTTGACACCATTTTTTTTAATCCATTTGATGACATATTCCAGGATTGGTTTTTTACCTAAAGGCAGCATTGGTTTTGGAAGTGTTTTTGTATATGGTAATAGTCTAGTACCTAAACCACCTGCTAGAATTACTGCCTTCATGAATTTCTTTTCAAATATGAGATTATTTATGTTGCATTACACAATTTTAGTAACTTAGCCTCAATTTTGAAACTTTTTTTATCACATCATTTGGGCTTTCACCAAAAATGAGTATCATCGGCTCTTTACCAAAATCACCTTTATGATAAACTAGATCAGGGCATTTATTTTTTAAAATACTTGATACACCCCAAATAATAGATGAGTTTTCTTGTTTCTTCATATTTTTTGGTTCCTTACTTCTATCATAACTGAGAACAGTAAATCCTAATTTTTTTGCTAGTGAAATAATCTTTGTGTCGTATTTAATATTAATACATGATAAAACCTCTGAAAATTTTTTATTCACCTGTATTACTGCAGAGGCAACATGTTGTGATCCACCATAAACAATTTCACCTGCAGTTACAATTTCTTTTCCTGCTTTAACTAAACGACCTGAAACACCCAAAATATCATTTATTGTTTTTGGATTTATTTTTGCAAAAACGAAATTTGTTTGGCATTCAGGAATTATTCTATGTATATTTTTTGTTTGTTTAAATTCATCTATAGAATCTTGTAGATGCTTAACATCTTTTGAAATTTCTTCATGTGTTATATTAATTCCCTTACCAATGCTGATTGAATTTTTAATTAGCTTGTACACAAATTTTTTAGCAATTTTGGCAGCTTCATTAACCACTAATCCTTTTGCAAGCGATTCAGTAATTGATGCTGAGTAGTTGCATCCACTACCATGATTAATGATAGGAATTTTTTTCCCTGAAATTTTATATTCTTGAGTTGATTCTAGTACAAAGTCAGTTATTTTATTATTTGATTCAGTAAAGCCAGTAATAATTACATTTTTTGCGCCCATGGTTTGTATTTTTTTTGCAGCCTTTCTTGCATCTGTAATACCCGTTAATACATTTGATTCATACCTATTTGGGGTTATAACATCAGCCAACGGAATAATCATTTTTCTGTAATCACGTAATGCACTTCTTTTAAGTAGTAACTTACCTGTTGTTGATTTTATAATTGGGTCTACAACTATAGGAAATTTTGAATCTTTTAATTTTGAATGTAGTACTTTGATTATTTGAGAATTGAAAACCATTCCAATTTTTACTGCATCTATATGAAAATCTGACAAAACTGAGTCTATTTGTAATTCTAAACTTCTCCTAGAAACAGGCTCAATTGAGCTGATTTTTTTTGTATTTTGACTAGTTATTGCAGTTATTACAGTAAATGGGTAGATACCATTGGTTGAAAATGTCTTGACATCACTTTGTATTCCTGCACCAGTTGATGGATCAGAACCACCAATGGAAAGTATATTCATAATGATCGTATTCATAATGATTGTTTAAATTTACCATTTGCGTATGTTTGGTATGGCTACTCAAATGACCTATGCACGAAGAGGTGTCGCAACAGAACAGATGAAGCAGGTTGCAAAAGATGAAGATGTTACACTAGAATGGCTTCTACCAAAAATTGCAACTGGATCAATAATTATCCCAAGTAATAATGTACGATCACAGAAAATTCATAATGTTGGAATTGGAAAAGGAATGAAAACAAAAGTTAATGTCAATATTGGTAGCTCTACCCTAAATGTAAATGTCGAAGAAGAAGTAGAGAAAGCCAAAGTTGCTTTAAAATATCATGCTGATACAATCATGGATCTTAGTGATGGTGGTGATGTCGGGCAAATTAGAAGAACACTGTTGGATGCAGCCCCCATAACATTTGGAACGGTTCCAATTTATGAAGCATATAATTTCGGTGTTGAAAAGCATAAAAATCCACTTGATATTACAGAGGATGATTATCTTAATGCATTTGAAAATAATATCAAAGATGGTGTAGATTACACAACAATACATTCTGGAATAACTAAAGAAATTGCAAAACGAATTCTCAAAGTAGAACGATATGGTGGTATAGTAAGTAAAGGTGGTACTATTACTGCTGCATGGATGTTAAAATATGATAAGGAGAATCCATACATTACTCATTATGATTACATGATGGAATTAGCACAAAAATATGATGTAACATTCAGTCTAGGTGATGCATTACGTCCAGGTTCAATTTTAGATTCACATGATGAATTACAAGTACAAGAGATGATCAATATTGCTAGACTAGCAAAACGTGCAAATGAAAAAGATGTACAAGTAATGATCGAAGGTCCAGGTCATGTACCTCTAAATGAGGTTGCTGCAAATGTTCGTCTTGCAAAATCCCTCATAGGTGATGTTCCATATTATGTATTAGGACCATTAGTTACTGATATAGCATCTGGTCATGATCATATTGCAAGTGCAATAGGTGCTGCAGTATCTGCTAGTGAAGGTGTAGATTTATTGTGTTATTTGACACCATCTGAGCATTTAGCATTACCAAATGCAGATGATGTTAAAGCAGGCTTAATTGCATATAGAATTGCTGCTCATGCTGGAGATTTAGTAAAACTTCGTGAAAAGGCGATAAAATGGGATATGAAAATGACTGAAGCTAGAAGAACTTTAGATTGGGAGAAACAATTAGCACTTTCAATTGATCCAGAACTAGCTGCAAAAATTCATAGTAGAACTGGACAGCATCCAGGAAATAGTGTTCCCTGTACAATGTGTGGTGGAGCATGTGTTTATCTTATGCTTCCACAACAGAGAAAATACGAAAAAGAAAACCAATCATTAAATCAGAGTTAATAAAACTTTTTCAAGGCTAGGTACTGTTTCAAATTTTTTTATTTCTTCAATTTGAATCCATTTAAAATCTGAGTTTTCCCAATTTAGTTGTAATTCGATATTAGATACTCCAAATAAAAATGGAAAAATATGCCACATATGATTTTTGTATTGTGGAGAAATTATATCCATTTCTTTACCTTCCTTTAACAGGTTTATCTCATGTTCTGCTAACCCAACCTCTTCAAAAATCTCAATTATTGCTCTTTTGAGTGGCTGCTCATTATTTTCTATAATTCCACTAACACCACCCCAGAGATTTTTCATAGATTTTACATTTTGACTTCTTTTTAGAATTAGAATTTTTTTATCGTGTTTTAGGAATGATGTAACAATATCAGTATAATGCATAGTTTATTTTTCAATAATATTTACCATTCTTGTTAGTTTTTTATATGATTTATCCAAATCAACGTTCTGTGATATTTTTTCTTTACTGGAATTTATGTATGCAATAATCTCTTCACTTTTTCCTTCTTGTGCGTCTGTTAATAATCTACCAACATCTTTCCAAAATTCTTCTGCAACTCTACGAATCTCAGGATTAGAAATTATTGTTTCAATTAATTCTGGTGATTCAGTTAAAATACTTTCAGCAATTATTTTTTGTGCCTTAAATGTGGTTCCAGCCATTTTTTCAGTTAATTTAATTTTGTCATCTTTTGCAAGAATATTTGCAAATGCAATATTCAGCAAGTGTGTTAATCCCAAAATCAATGCAATTTTTTTGTCATGTTCAGTTGAATCAATTGTGACAAAATTGGCACCAATAAATAATGATTTTGCCATTATGAGTTCTTTTTTTCCATCTTTAATAGGAATTGAAATCACATTTTGATTTTTTATTGTTTTTGTCCCAGGTCCAAACATAGGATGTATACATATTGGAGAGATTTTACTAGGCATTTTAGCTAAGGCTGCAGCAGTTTTTGATTTTTGTGATGCAATATCAATTAAGCACGCACCACGTTTCATTTCTTTTGAGATTAATCTAATTATTTCAGGTGTTTTTTTTGTGGGTGTTGATAATAATACAAAATCTGCTTTTAGAATAGAACCAATTAATGAGTCAGAATTTATTATTGATTTTAAAACAGGCTTTTCTGAGTCATGACCAGTAACTTCAAATCCATTATTAAGAAAATAACTCGAAAACCATTTACCCATTTTCCCACCTGCACCAATAACTGTAATTGCTTTTGTCATTTGTTAATCTCTGATGATAGTATATTCAATCCCTCAATTATACTCTCTTTTTTAACACATGCCGATATTCTAAAAAATTCTCCATAGTCACCAAATGCTTCGCCAGGTGCAATAGCTAATCCATATTCAAGTAATTTATGTGCTAATTCTGTAGTGCTTGTTTTATCATTTCTGATTTTTGCAAACACGTACATTGCACCATCTGGAATAACAAATTCCAGATCCATCTTTTGACAGTTTTCAATTAAAACTTTCATCTGTTCACTGATTTGGTTTGTGTTTTCACTTACATCATCATTAATTGAATTCATGGCGATAAATTGAATGGGTTCAGAAACATTGGTTAAACAGAGTGCCTGTAATTTTGCTAGTTTTTTCACAATTTCTGAAGAAGATGCAACGTATCCAATTCTATATCCTGTCATTGCATGTGATTTTGAGAATGATTGAGTCACAATCGCATTTTCATAATTATAGGATAGTATACTTTTCCATGAATTATTCGAATAATTACTATAGATTTCATCACTTAAAATAAATAAATTATGTTCTTTTGCAATATTGATTATCTGGTCTTGTAGTTTTTCTGGTAAAATTTTTCCAGTTGGATTGTTTGGATAATTCAAAATTATCATTCTTGTGTTTATATTAATTGCAGAATTAATTTGCTCAATTGTTGGTTCCCATTTGGTTTGTAATGTTGTATTAATTGTGCGAACTTTTACTCCTGCATTTATAGCACACTGCCTGTATGCTGGCCATGCTGGTTCGATAATAACAATTTCATCGCCAGGATTAAGAAGTGATGAAATTGCAAGGTAAACACCAAATCTTGCACCTGGTACAACTAGAATATTGTCTGATCTTATGTTTCCTTGGAAATTTTTACTACAAAATTCTGCAATTGATTGTCTAAATTCTGGTAATCCCATTACAGGGCCATATTTTCCAAATCCTTTATCATATACTTCTGATAGAGACTTCTTAACTGATTCTGGTGGATCAAAATCTGGCTCACCAACTTCAAGATGAATAATTTTTTTACCTTTTTTTTCCATTTCTTTTGCTTTCAAAAAAATTGTTAGATGTGTTTGGGAATTCTTACTCTGAACATTCACAGATTCATTAAGCAAGAAGTTTAGGAATCTAGTTGCAATGCTTTCATCCAAATCTAATGTTTTACATTCTGAAATTATTTTTTCTCTTAATTTAGTTTCTCTACCTTCATCAGTTATTGTAATACCTAATTCACTTTTTATATTTCCAATTTTCTGTGCAATTTCAGTTCGTGATTTTAACAGTTTTATCATTTCTAATGTAATTTGCTCCATTTTTTTTCGGAGTTCATCAATTTCAGACATTTTTACAAAACAGTTTTTATTTTTCCGGATAATAGTGCGTGGTCTGCTAATGTTAGTGAAACCCACGAGTCAACTACAGGTGGTGCTCTAGGAACAACACATGGATCATGCCTTCCGCCAACTTGAATTTTTGTTTGAGATTTCTTCTTAATATCAACACTGCTCTGAATTTTGGCAATTGATGATGCAGGTTTGAATGCAACTCTAAAAATTATGGGCATTCCATTAGAAATTCCACCTAAAATTCCTCCTGAGTTATTTGATGTTGTAACAACCTTACCATTTTTGTATGTATATGCATCATTATTCTCCGAACCAAATTTCTCAGATCCTGTGAATCCTGATCCAAATTCGATTCCTTTTACGGCAGGAATTGAAAACATTGCTTTACTAATTTCTGATTCTAATGATCCAAAAATTGGTTCCCCTAATCCAGTTGGAACATTAGTTGTTATGGATTCAATAATTCCGCCTAGTGAATCACCTTTTTTTCTTGCTTGAAGAATATCCTTTTTCATTTTTTTTGCAGTATTTTCTTCAGGACATCTTACATCATTAGAGTAAGTGGATTTGATGGTTTTTTCTATTGGATTAAATTGTTTTTTCATCTTAGTTTTTCCAATTTGGCATGTGTATGAATGAGTTTCAATATTTAATGTAGTTTTTAATAATTTCTTTGCTATTGCGCCACCCATAACATGTGTTGCAGTGAGTCTACCAGAGAATCTACCACCACCTCTGTGGTCATTAAATTTTTTATATTTTACATACGCTGGATAATCTGAGTGACCAGGCCTCATTTCGGTTCTTAATTTTTCGTATGATTTAGAATTCTGGTCTTTATTCCAAACTATCATTGTAATTGGCGCACCAGTTGTAAATCCTCTAAAAGTTCCTGAAAGAATTTCTACTTTGTCATCTTCTTTTCTTTGTGTTGAAACTAACGATTGACCAGGCTTTCGTAAATCCAACATTTTTTGAATATCTTTTTCTTCTAACTCTAAACCGGCAGGACATCCATCTAGTACTGCACCTATACATGTACCATGACTTTCACCAAAACTGGTCAAAACTAAGCGTCTGCCAATGGAATTACTACTCACAATAAAAGATCACTTAAGATGTTAATAATTGTTCTATACAGGAATTATTTGGGCACCTGAATTTTTCATGTCTTTGATGAAGTCTGGATATGAAACTTTCACAGAATCTGGGTCAGTTACACTACAGTCACCAATATACATTCCAATAATGGAAAATGCCATAAATAATCTATGATCATTTTCAGCATTTAATTCTGCAGGATTAAGATTTTTTGCTGGTGTTAGTATCATTCCATCATCATTTTCTTTAACATTTATTCCAATTTTTTCTAGTTCTCTACAAATCACAGCAATTCTATCAGTTTCTTTGTATCTTGCATGTTTTACATTAAAAATTTCTATAGGTTTTGATGATTTTAAGATAAGAATTGCCAATGCAGGTAAGAGATCTGGTGTATCGCTTAAATCAAATCGACCACCATTTAATAATTTTGGAGATTTTGTTGCGATTTTATCCCCATCCAATGTTACAGAAACACCCATGTCTTCTAGAATATCTATTATTGCTTCATCGCCCTGTGGCATATTACCTAAACTAATATCAAAATTAACACCATCGCCCAAAAGAACATTTGCTGCTAACAATAGTGCTAAGTTTGAAAAATCTGAAGGGATAGTAAATGTAGTTGGCTTGTAAATTTGATGCGCAATTACATATTTCTTATATGGAATTTCGCAATTGACATTAACACCAAATTCATTCATTATTGCAATTGTTAATTCTATGTAAGGTTTGGAAACCAATTCACCTTGTATGTTTACTGTTAATCCATTTTCTAATCTAGGTGCAATAATTAACAACGCTGAAATGAATTGGCTTGAAATGTCACCTTGAATATTAACTTCATCTCCCTTAATCTTTCCTTTTATCGTTATTGGTGGTTTACCATCATCTGATTCTGTTGTGATTCCCAAAGTTTCAAGTGAACTTAAAATTGGCCGCATAGGTCGTTTTCTTAGACTATCATCACCAGTTAGCATTGTGTTACCTCCAGATAGTGCAGCAATAGCTATTGCAATTCTAATCGTGGTTCCCGAATTTTCAGCATTAATCATTGAACCTGAAACTGTTGAACCAATTGTGTTTTTGATTGTGATTATATCATCTTCTTCATGAACTTCTATACCAAATGACTTGCATGCAGAAATTGTTGCTTCTGTATCATTTGATCTAAGAATATTTTTTACAATACTTTTTCCATCAGATAGTGCTGCTAGAAAAATTGCTCTATGTGTATAACTTTTGTTAGATGGACATGTTATTTGTCCATGAATCTTTGATTTTTTTATATTACACTTCATGAACTTCTGCCTTTTTGTTATTAATATGTGAAATAATCGTTATTCCATCTAGTGATGAAAACTGTTTTTTTACATTAGTGATATTTTGTTTTTTAGTAATTGCCATAATTGAAGGACCATTACCTGAAATTGTGGCACATAATGCACCTGAATTTATTAAATTTGTAATTATATGAGGATCTGAATTTAAAATAGCTGATGTAGCAATTCCATTAAGAATTGTAGCATTCCAATAATCTGAATCAGCTGCTAGATTCCATGCTTTCTCAAATGCTGAGGTTAGAGCTTTCAATTTCTTTAGATTACCTCTCTTTCTAGATCTTGGAATAAAGATTACAACTTGTAAGTTAGTAGGTGCTTGATGCTGTAAGACAATTCTTCTTTTTAGATTGTTTGTAACATTGAAACCTCCAAAATAACATGCACATGCATCATCGTATGCACCTGTAATGCTAACTTTTGTTTCAATTGATGCGTTGACACCCACCTTTATAATTTCCAAGTCACTCATATTTGGTTTAAAGATTTTTGAACATACTAAAGCAACTGCTGAAGAAATCGCACTGGAGCTTTTTAGACCATAGCCAGTTGGAATGTCTGAACTAAAATCAAGTTTTAATTTGTTTCTTTTTAATTCTTGTTTTGGTACTATTTTTTCAATTACTTTGTTTATGAGCCTTGAACTAATTGTTTTATTATCAGATGAGATATAGATACCAGTGCCGTCAGATGTTTCTAATCTAGTTTTTACGTATGTATCGATGCCAATTGTTGCACCTTTACCTGTAGCAATTGCATTAACCATTGATACTGCACCATGAACAGTTGCCTCAACCACCGTCATGAAAATCCTCCTAACAATGCCTTTTTCATTTCATCATATGGTGCTTTTTGTTCCAACCAAATTTCAAAAGAACGTACTGCTTGGCCCAATAGCATTTCATAACCGTAAATTATCTCAGCATTTTTTTTCTTTGACTCTTTAATTAATTCAGTATTAACTGGTTTGTATACAATATCATACACAACTGTTTCCTGATTAATTATTTTTATTGGAATAGGATTACTTTCATTTTTTAATCCTAGTGATGAGGAATTTATGATAAGGTCGTAATCTGCATGAAATTCATTCATTTCTTCAATTGTTTTTACTTCAGAATTTAGACCAATGCTCCCTGAAAATTCTTTTAGTTGCAGACCATGCTCTGTTGTTCGATTGACTATAGTGACATGCCTTGATTTCTCTTTCGCCAAGCCTGCAATTATTGCTCTTGCAGCACCACCAGCACCAAACAGCAGTATGTTTGAATCTTGAATTGCTATGTTTCTATTTTTAATTGGTTCTAGAAATCCATCCATATCTGTATTGTAGCCTTTAAGATTTCCATCATCATTAATCACTGTATTACATGCACCAATGGTTTTACAATTTTCATCTAACTCATCCAAATATTCCATTACATTGATCTTATGTGGAATTGTAACATTAAATCCTGAAATTTTAATTTTTTTTAATGAATCAATTTCTACATCTAATTGCCCCTTAGGTATTCGATAAGCAATATACGTACATTCTAGTCCTAGTTGTCTGTATGCAGCATTGTGTATAGTAGGTGAAAGAGAATGGTCAATTGGATCTCCAATCACTGCAAATGTTTTGAGCATGTAATTTAACTAGAAACTATTGATATTAAATTTTGGTAGTCTATTGAAATGATTTAATATCATTCAAACTGAATTGTCCAGGCGCAATTGCCTTTCCTAATGAGACATATGTAAATGGGCTCCCTAGATGTAAACAAAGTATTCTAGAGAATCTTGCTTCTTCCCCCATTGCAAATGCAATTAATTTAATTTTTGATGATTTGTTGTATAGTGAAAGAATGTTACTTGTATCGTTAATAGATTTTGCAACAGTTACAAGCTTTACATGATTAGAAAATTTTCTCATTTCTTTTAGGGTTAAATTCAATTTCTTAACATCTGGGGTTTTTTTAAAATCGTGCCATGAGATTAGAATATCTGTCTTTGATTTTTTTAGATATTGGTGTAGTTTTTGATCCTTTTTTACTGTATTGAATTCAACATCTAGTAAAAACGGATTGTATTCAGTAATCAATTTTAGAATTGAAACTCTCTCCTTTTCTGTACCAGAGAATTTTCCACCTTCATTTTTTGGTCGTAATGTACAAACACATCTAGATAATTTTCCTTTGATGCTTTCTAACACAGTTGGAACTTCTCCTGGTTTAACGAAATCTAATCTAATTTCAGCATATTCAGACTTAGATAGTGCATTTTTTAGAATTTGTTTAATCTTTTTTGGGTTTTTTTCCGCAATTGAAACACATGTTTTGTATTTCATTTTCTATTTTTCTAAAATATATTCGTCTGATACTTCCATTCCAAAATGTCTACCTGTAGCAGATTTTGAAAATACTAAAACTGAATCACCTTTCTTTAGATGTGTAACTGAAACTAGATGACCATTTGATTTCACAAAACGAATAGTTTCTGCATCTTGTGCAATTATTCCTCCTAATTCATCACCTACCCTTGCCTTAATTAACAGCATTGGCCTTCTTTCAATTTTACATCTACCTATGGCCGCTCTTCTTGCCTTACCTTTAGAATCAAGTACTAACACATCACTACCAGTTTCTAATTCAGAAAGATATTTTGTTGTACCATCAGGTGAGAGTGTATAACAATGTACTGCACCTGCATTAACTCTAAAAGGTCTTGGTGATGTGAAAGATGAACCAACTGATTCGTTATGTACCAAGAACATAAAATTCGCTCTACTACCAACAAGCATTCCTTCTCCTTTATGTAACATTGAGGCTGTATCCACACACACACGTTCACCATCTCCTACTTCTTTAATGTCCATAACTTTAGCAGCTTTTAGTTCAAATTGTTTTGAACCCATATTTACAAGAGTTTCTTTTACATCGTTAATTGAATTTGTCTGAAATATTACTCCATCAACTCCAATATCTAAAATTGAAAACATCTTACGAACTTCAATTGAATTACGTGCAACTGTAAAGATCTTAGTATGTATTTTATGCAGTTTCGCAATTATGTTCTCTAGTGGAATAATCTTCCAATCTTTTACTTCAATAATTACAAAATCAAGTCCTTTTTTTGCAGACTCGTAAATATTTTCTATATCCTTATTTGATAAAACTTTGAATTTCTTGCCTATTTTTTTACCTTTTATCTTAGATGTTGATTTCTTATCCAAAACTACATATTTTGAATTTATTGATGTGGAAATTGTTTGAATTTTTGATTTCTTATTTGTTATATTTTTTGGATCTGCATAAATCAAAGAAATTCCTTCATTCTCAAGCTGATTTACAAATTTTGTAAATTGATTTTTTCCAACTTTTGGTTGTACTATTAGTAATTTATTCTGTGCCAAGTCTTTCAGCCGCTTCTTTTGATGTTTGATTTTTGAAAATTATTCCTGCTAATGCCTCAACAATTTTTTCTGGTTTTTTATGAGCAAAAATATTTCTACCATATGTAACACCTTTTGCACCAGCATTCATAGCATCTTCAGTCATCTTTAGTAAATCCATATCTGTTTCTGATTTTGGTCCTCCAGCGATTACAACAGGAACTGGAATGCTTTCAACTACCTTTGTAAATGAATCAATGTCGCCAGTATACAATGTCTTTACAATATCAGCTCCACATTCAGCACCAATTCTTGCAGCATGTGCAACTATTTCAGGATCATGTGGATCCTTGATATTTTCCCCTCTTGGATACATCATTGCAAGTAATGGAACATTCCATTCGTGACATTGCTCTGAAATTATTCCCAAGTCTTGCAACATTTCTGGTTCTTCTTTTCCACCAATATTGATGTGTAATGAAACCCCATCCGCTCCAAGTCTTAATGCCTCCTTTACTGAACCTGTAAGCATTTTTCTGTTAGGTGCAGTTGACAATGAAGTGCTTGCTGAGTAGTGAACTAAAATTCCAACTTTCGGTGGTCTTGGTAATGTTTTGATAATTCCTTTGTTAATAATTACACTAGTAATTCCATGAGTTTCACATTTGTAAATCATTGAATGTGGTTTTTCTAGCCCCTCAATAGGACCATTTGAAATACCATGATCCATTGGAATGCAGAGCATTTTTCCTTTTCTCATAATTCTATTTACTCTAATCTCCTTACCTGTTGCCATTGATGATTTTCATGACATACCATACTTAAAATTATTTAAAATGGGTTTTTTTTATGAATAGAATCTTTCTAAGGATTAAATATTCACGCATTACACGTAGGTGTATTGAGTCAATTAACTGAACAGATTCATTCTAGTGAAATTGGTGACATTCTGGAGAACTCACTAAACGGGCATATACCAGACCAAGATGATTGTCTTAGGCTGATACGCTCGGATGATACTTTCCTTATGGGTATGACTGCAGGTCATTTAACTAGAAAAAAATTTGGAAGCAAAGCATCATTTGTAAATAATATAATTCTGAATTATACTAATGTCTGTATTACGGATTGTAAGTTTTGTGCATTTTATCGTCCACCAGAACATGATGAATCGTATACATTAACTCTAGATGAAATTGAAGCACGAGTTAAAACTGGTTGGGAAATGTTCAAAATAAGGCAAGTTCTCATCCAAGGAGGACATAATCCCGATCTTGGTATTGAATATTATGAGGATTCATTTAGAATGATTCGTAAAAAATTCCCTCAAGTAGGTGTTCATGGACTATCTACATCTGAGATTGATATGATTGCAAAAGTAGAAAAATCAAGTACACTTGAAGTTTTATCCCGATTAAAAGATGCAGGATTGCAATCTGTTCCTGGTGCTGGTGCAGAAATTCTAACTGATTCTGTAAAGGAGATAATTAGTCCTAAAAAAATTAAAACTAATGAGTGGCTAAGAATAATGGATGAATCATTTTCTTTAGGCTTACCGGCATCTGCTACAATGATGTATGGTCATGTGGAATCTGATAATGATATTGCAGAACATTTTTCTAAAATTATAGAACTACAAAAGAAAACAAATGGATTTATGGCATTTATTCCATGGAGTTTTGAACCTAATAATACACTAATGCAACATGATGGTACTGTTACTTATGGTGCAGGTGGTATACAACTTTTAAAAATGATTGCAATCTCAAGAATTGTTTTTGATGGACTGATAGATCACATTCAGTCATCATGGTTAACTAATGGTGTTGGTATGGCACAGCTTGCATTACAATATGGTGCAGATGATTTTGGTGGAACATTAATAGGCGAAGAAGTAGTTTCTTGTACTGGCTCTCGTTCAACTGAACTTACTGACAAACGAATTATTGATTCAATTAAACAGATTGGCTATTCAGTAGAAGAAAGAGATAATTTCTATAACCAAGTATGCATTCATTAAATTTCATAACTTGACCATTTTGAGTCTACAAGTTTTTTAGTTTCTTCATCAACTTTGACCTGTTCTTGGATTTCTCTACTAAATCCCTCTTCTAGAGTTTTCTGTGTTGCATCTATTCCTAATTTTGAGCCTAAATTTACAAGTGGAGATGCTGGATCCAGTGTGTCTGTAGGTGTTTTATCTATAATTGTAATATCTCTTGCCGCGTCGACTCTAGTTGTAACAGCCCAAATTACATCGTTCATGTCATGAACGTTGACATCATGATCTACTACAACAAACATCTTTGTTAGAGCCAGTTGACCCATTCCCCATAGTCCCATCATTACTTTTTTTGCCTGTCCAGGATATCTTTTTTTGATTGAGATTATTGCCATACCTTGGAACCATCCAGCTGCTGGCATATCAAAGTCAACAACTTCAGGATGGAACATTCTGATCATTGGTAAGAATGCACTTTCAATGACTTTACCAATGTATGCATCTTCTAAGATAGGCTTTCCAACAATTGTTGTTAGATAAATTGGATTCTTTCTTTGCATAATACCTGTAAGTGTGAAAGTAGGAAATGGTTCCTTAGGTGTATAATATCCTGTATGATCACCAAACGGTCCTTCATCTCTAATATCAGATGAATCTACATAACCTTCTAAAACAATTTCTGCGTTTGCAGGAACTTCAAGATCAATTGTTTTACATTTAACTGTCTTAATGCCTTTTTTTCTTGTAATTCCTGCAAAAAGATACTTGTCTAATCCTTCAGGAACTGGTGCAACTGCAGAAAAAACTGTTGCGGGGTCACTACCAATAATTATTGCAGATTCCATTCTACTTTTTTTCTTATTTGAGATATCATGATGTTCTGCACCACGCTTATGTTTTTGCCAGTGCATTAATGCATGAGTACTATCTACAATTTGAATTCTATAAACTCCAAGATTCCTAACTCCTGTTTCTGGATGTTTTGTCGCAGTCAAACCAAAAGTGATGAATTTACCTGCATCCTTTGGCCACGATTTTAAAATTGGGATTTTATCAAATGATGGATTTTCATTAATTACTTCAGTAACAGGACCACTTTTTTCTAGTTTCGGAAAGGATTCACTCATTTTAGAAAGTTCTGGAAGTTTTCTAATTTTATTAAAAATCCCTGATGGTATTTCCATCTTTGTCATGTCTGCAATTCGTTGACCAATTTCTGTAAAGTCATTTGTTTCTAATGCAATCTGTAAACGTCTGATTGAACCAAATGCATTGCCAAGGATTGGGACATCATAATCTTTTATGTTTTCAAATAATAATGCTGGACCATTTTCATACATTGTACGTCTAAGAATTTCTGCAATTTCTAAATCAGTATCAACTTGGGTTCTTACTTTTTTTAACTCACCTGCTTTTTCCAATAATTCAATTAGTTCATGTATGTCTTCTATAGCCACGACAACATTCGACATGATGAATGTATAAGGTTAACGGGATTGTAAACTATTTTTCATATGCTAAGAGTTTAATGTTGCTAGAAAAATATGTTTACAATGACAAATGATGAAAATTGTCTTGTTTGTAAGGGTGACGGAACAATAGAATTACTAGATTCTCAATGTCCTTTCTGCAATGGCACAGGCGAGTTCACTAAATCTGCAGAGAGTTATTTACAATCTCATATATGCCAATGTATTTTTCTTGATAGAAAAATGTGTCCAATCTGTGAGAAAAAATGTCATCATGATACTCCGAATAGACCTAAAGTTTTGATAAATCCAATGTGATTATGGCATTGGAGGAAGTTCACTTTTCTTTCCATGACCACCTGAACCAAACTTACAGTAGAAACATAGATCTGATTGCATATGTGTTAAATGTTCAATTTGTATTGCACCTAGTTTGAGTGCAATTTTTGTTAAAATTTTATATTTTAATGGCATTGCAGGAATTACTTCATCCATGTAAACTTTGTAATGTTCAGGGCAAAATTTCAGAGTCACTTTAGCTGAATCAGAACCAGATTCATTAACTGTTTTTGCAAATTTTATTTGTTCTCTAATGTATTCATGTTTTGGGCAAGGGCAATTTTTTCCACCTGGATGCTTATAGGCTGGGGTATTTTTCCAATCAAAGCCAGGGTATTCCTTTTCAAAATCGTCCATAAGTCCTCATAACAAATATTCTTTATAAAACAGATCATAATCTGAGCAGAGGCTAAGCACAATCTAAATAAAGGTCAAATTTATAGTCGTTGCAATGGCAACTGCAAAGAAGCGTACAACTAGAAAAGCAACTAGAAAAGCAACTAGAAAGCCAACTAGAAAAGCAACTAGAAAGCCAACTAGAAAAGTAACTAGAAAGCCATCTAGAAAATCAAGTTCTTCAGCATCAAAAGCAAAAGAATTAGAGAAAAAAATTGCAGATTTAGAAGCAAGGTTAGCTAAACTTTCATCAGGTTCTACTGATAACGCAGCAAAAGCAGCAGCTGAAAAAGCAGCAGCTGAAAAAGCAGCAGCAGCACAAGCAGCAGCACAAGCAGCAGCACAAGCAGCAGCAACACAAGCAGCAGCAAAGGCAGCAGCTGAAAAAGCAGCAGCTGAAAAAGCAGCAGCTGAAAAAGCAGCAGCTGAACCTGCAAAGAAAGAAACAGCTCCACCACCTGCAGCAGCACCACCACTTCACGAAAGATTCCGTGAAATTCCAACAGGAAACTGGAATGATCAGAAACCAAAAGTTCCAGGATTTACAGCTCCAGGTAATAGGTATTTTGGAAGTAGAGGATTAGCAGCACAAGTTCAAGTTACTCCAGGAAACTGGAATGATCAGAAACCAAAAGTTCCAGGATTTACAGCTGCTTCTAACAAGTATTTTGCTACAAAACAGAGACTTGCATATCATCCCGAAGCAACAAAATTTGGTACATGGATTGTTGATGCACCTGCAAGTACTCAAACAGCACCACCTCCACCTCCACCACCAGCTCCTGAACCACAAGTTCAGCAAACATCATCAAGTGGAGAAAAATCTAAGGAGCAATCTCTAGAAGAATATGAGAAAGAATATCTTGTACGATTAGAAACACAAAAGGCAGAGGCAGCAGCCGCAGCAGCTGAAGCAGCAAAAGCAGAAGTAGCATCAGCAGCACAAGCTGGCAAAGGTTCAATGCCAAAAGGCTGGAAACCATCCTAGCCACATTACTTTTCTTTTTATATATTTTTGAAAAT
This sequence comes from Candidatus Nitrosopelagicus sp., assembly GCA_028345295.1. Taxonomy (GTDB): domain Archaea; phylum Thermoproteota; class Nitrososphaeria; order Nitrososphaerales; family Nitrosopumilaceae; genus Nitrosopelagicus. The sequence continues at coordinate 36,105 of JAOMDA010000009.1, forward strand.
TTCTAGAACTTCCTTAGAGTGTCCTGCAGGTTTAACTTTTGGGAATACTTTGAAAATTTTACCTTTTTCATTTACTAGGAACGTACTTCTATTAATTCCCATAAATTCCCTACCCATGAATTTTTTCTTTCCCCATACACCAAATTTCTTACACACTTCTGTTTCAATATCAGATAATAAGATGTAAGGAATGTTCATTTTATCACAGAATTTTCTATGAGATGTAATATCATCTTTACTTATTCCAACTACTTCAATTCCAGCCTTTTTGAATTTTGCATAATCCTTTGAAAATTCGTCAGCTTCTGTAGTACATCCAGGAGTAAAATCTCTGGGATAAAAGTAAATAACATATTTCTTGCCTTTCAATTCAGATGATTTTACTAGTTTTCCATTAGCATCTTTTAGTTGAAATTTTGGGACTGACTCTCCTTCACTTATCATATTATACATAAGATTTTAGCCTGCATTAAATATTATTCAAATTCGTTTTGACTAGTATGTTTTATATGGATACAAAATTTGCATTTGAAATATGGTAAATCCAAGAGCATGGCTTGCTGAAGCAATTGCAACATTTGGTTTAGTATTCTTCGGTCCATTATCTGTAATACTTTCAGTAGTTGTTTTTGGAGACGGATTATCCATTGAGTCAATAATAATGATTTCATTAGGTCATGGTGCAATCATTGCATTAATGGTATATGCATTTGGACATGTTTCAGGTGCTCATATCAATCCAGCTGTAACAATTCCGATGATTATTACAAAAAAAATTGGAGTAGCAGATGGTGCTGGATATATAGTATCACAGGTAATAGGCGGAATAATTGCAACATTATCACTAATGGCATTATTCCCTGAAATTGGAAAAGCCGTTCTTTGGGGAGGTCATGGAGGACCAAGTGAATTATTGAATTTCAGTATGGAATCTGCATTTATAGTTGAAATTATTCTAACATTCTTCTTAGTTGTAGTAATTTTTATGACTGCAGTTCACAAAAATGCACCAAAAAGTGTCTACGGCGCAGCAATAGGAGGAATGGTTTTCTTACTTCATTTAGTTGGTGTTCCATTAACTGGTGCATCAATGAATCCAGCCAGATCTCTTGCACCAGCAGTTGCAACAGGTGATGCTGGTTTGTTGGAAGTCCAGTGGTTGTATTGGGCAGCACCAATCATTGGTGGCATAATTGCTGGTGTAATAATGAATTATGTATATGTAAACAAGGCAGAAAAAGAAGCATAATTATTTTCCAAACATTTTTAACAATTTTTTCAAGTAAACTATTGGGCTCGTGGCTCAGCATGGATAGAGCGATTGGTTGCGGACCAATAGGTCAAGGGTTCGAATCCCTTCGGGCCCGTTGATAATTATTTATTAATTCTGAGAATGATGAATGTACATGAAAGTTACATATGATAAGGATACATGTACCCATTCAGCAAACTGTGTTAATAGTTTACCATCTGTCTTTCAAGTAAAAGATGGTAATTTTGTCATAGTTCAAGATGGTGCTCCAGAAGAGAAAATTCGTGAAACTGTTAATTCTTGTCCATCAAAGGCATTAAAGATAAAATAGTGGATAATTACTTTTTTTCTTTTGATTTTTTAGATTTTGTTTTATCCCACATATGCATATTACCTCTAAGTAAAAATGAACCAACTATAATTGTCACTACACCAACAACAACAAACATGATCCCTCTACCAATAGCGCCAAATTTTGACAATACTTGTATTTATGAGGTTTTTATTAAGAACGTTTATGAGATAATCATGTATAGTCGAAAAGATGTTGCTATATGGATTGCCATACTTGGTGGAGGAATTGGATTTTTTCTCTTTTATGGAGTTGCAGCAGAACTAATGAGATAATCTTTTAACTTAACTTTCATGCAAAAATTATCATGAAAGTAATTTCTAATGAAATTAGAAATTTTGTAAATTTTCAAAAATTGGGATATGTAGCAACAGTTTCGTCTGACAATACGCCTAACTTATCTCCAAAGGGGACAATTATAGCAATTGATGAATCACATTTAGTTTTTGCAGATATTCGCTCACCACAAACAATAGAAAATCTAAAACAAAACTCATCAATTGAAATTAATGTAGTTGATTCAATTCGTCGAAAGGGATTTCGATTTAAGGGTACAGGAAAAATAATTTCTGAGGGAGAACAGTTTAAAGGAATTTTAGAGCAGTATAAAAAAAATGGTATTAAAAGTAAAATAAATTCAATTGTAATTGTTTTGGTGGAAACACTCTATGAAGTTACATCTCCTTCATATGATCTTGGAGTTACAGAGGATGAACTTGTTTCAAAATGGAAAAAATACTATCAATGATTCTATTTTAATGATTTTAATTTCTTCTTAGTTTCATTATGGGCTTGTTTTTCTTTTTCTATGATTTGTCTCATCATGTCTAATTCTTTTAACGTCTTTTCCAGTTTTTTATTTGTCGTTGCAACTACTTGACTAGCTGATTCTACAATTTGTTTTGTGCTACTATCATCTTTTTTAATTTTTGATTTTGAGCTAGTTAACTGTTTTTTTATTATTTCTAATTCTTTTTTTCTTTGTTCGAATTCTTCATTGATTTTTTGTAATTCTAATTTTTGTGGATTAAAAGATTCTATTTCTTTTTTAATTCTAATTAATTCATTTTTGGACTGATTTAACTCCACAATAATTTTTTGATGTTCATCTTGTTTTGGTGCTAAGTCAAATTCTGCATATGCTAATTGAATTTGTTTTTTGATTTCTAAAAGTTTTTTCTTTGAGGTTATTACATCGCTAATTACAGTTTGATATTCTTTTTTTGTAAGTTCCAGTTTTTCTGCAATAGAAGTAAGGTGTGTTGTTTTTTCACTTACTTGTGTCTGTAAATCCTCAAATTTGGTTTCTTTCTGTTCATTAGTTATTTCTTTTGTAGTTTTTGTTCTTATTTCTTCATAGTCTTCTGATTTTGGCTGTTTTTTTATTCTATTTAGAAATCTCATTGTATCACTTTCTTCTAACCTTTCTAACAAATCTGAGATAAAAACCAATTCCTCCAATAATTATTCCAAAAATTAGTGAAATGACTCCAAGATCTGGTGTATCTCCATAAATTGTAGGTGCTATGAATAACAGTAATGCACCAAGTATTATTAGTGCAAACGCACCACTTGACTGCTTTGGTCTATTATGTTCGTTATGTGCCATATTTTACATTATAGATATGCCTGTAATGTTTTAGCAACATTTGTCTTACCTATATCCAAAATGAATGGTCCAATCTTTGGTCCTTGCGTTGCTGATAGAATAATTTGATATAAAATTCTGAAAAAGTCTTTTGGTGGAATCTCATTACTCTTTGCAATTTGATAGATTGAATTTTGAAGATCCTCAATTTCCTCATCACTTTTTAATATCCTGACAAGTTCACTAAGTGCCTTTCTTGCTACATCATCTAACTCAATTTCAAATTTTTCAGATATATCAAATTCATTTGCAAAATTTCCTGCCAATTTTATTAAATTATTAATTTTTGGGTCTGTCTCTTTAATCGCATGATATTCAATGAGTTTTTTATTAACTCTATTTTCTTGATCATCTTTAAAAATTTTACAAAGCTCTACAAGTAATCTATAATTTACATTTGGCTGAATTATATCTGGAGGATTTAACAAGTTTACATACTCGTACAATCCTTTTGATTTGATCAATTTTGCTTCATTTTCAATTTTTATTTTTCCAAAATAGATTTTTTCTAATTCAGAATACTCCCCCATTAACGATGGAATATCTTCAAAGCCTAACTCCCTTGCACCTGTGATTCTTTTGTACAATAAAAGCAGTATTGATTGTGGTGTTCCAAATTGAAGCCATTTTTGAGATGTTACAACATTTCCTAGTGATTTTGAAATTTTCTTACCACCCTTATCAAGAAACATTTCATATTTTATATGGTGAGGGTGTGGAAAGTTGAGAATCTCATCTGAAACCCAATCATTCACCTTTACTGAATCCATGATATCTTTTCCATAAGCCTCAAATCTAATATCAAATGCATTCCACCTTGCTGCAAATTCAACTTTCCAGGCTAACTTACCTAATCCCTTTGTAATGTCAGATTCACCTTCATGCCCACATCCTGCAATTTTGTGTGTCCCAATCTCAGAATCTTTACATCTGTACCTAACTCTCTTCTCATTTTCAACATACTCATATGATTCAGTTGTGTATAATTTGTCACAATTTTCACATATTGGGAAATATGGTAGAACTGTTTGAAACTTTTGTTGACCAGTTAACTCTTCAACCTTGTCTCCAATCTTTTTTTGATTGAGAAGTATTTTGTGAATTTGGTCAACTAACAGACCATTTTTGTAGGTTTCATGCGCAGTTCTATGGTCATACTTGATTTCAAGTTCATCTAAACCCTGTAGTAGTAAACTACTCATATGTTGACCGTATGACTCATGACATCCACTAGGGTCTGGATCTGGAATTGCAGATACTCTTCTTCCTATTTGATCATCATTAACATTCAATCCCTCCGGAATTTTTCGCAGTCCATCAAGATCGTCGGAATAAGCAATTAATTCTGATTTATATCCTAGATTTTCTAATGCAAGTTTAACACCATATGCTCTAACTGCATCACCCAAACTTCCAATATGTGGAATTCCTGATGCACCTAATCCACTTTCAACTCTTAGAAGATCAGTGTTTCTACCAAGTTGTTTCTCTCGTTCAATAAGTTCTGATGCTAACTTGTCAATCCACGTTCCTTTTCCAATAGTTTGATGTTCAGTCATTTTTATCAGATTAACTCTTTTGATACATATGGTCCATAAATCTTGTAACCTAATTTTTGATAATATTCCCTTGTTCCAACTGCACTAATTACTAAAAGTTTCTTTGATGAAAATTCATCTTTGGCAATTCGCTCAGATTCAGCCATTAATTTTTTACCCAGTCCTACATGTTGAAAACTTTCTTTTTCGTGTTTTCCAATTTCTATTGATTTTCCAAAAACATGTAATTCTCTCACAATTGCAACATCATTAGTAATTTCTTTTCTATGAGCATTTGTACTAGGTTTTCTTAATCTCAAGAATCCATAAATTAAATCCTCAGAGTCTTTGTAAGACAAAAATACCTCTTTTCCATTTGAGGAATCATAGTCAATTCTTTCTAATTCAAGTTTTTCTTCAACAGTATTTTTCTTTGCAAGTCCTGCTTCTCTACATCTAATACATTTACATGAGAAACCTTGGCTTTTGAGATTTTTATGAACAATTTGTCTTAGATTTCCCATTTTTGGTCCACCAATTATTTCCATAGGTGTAATTTCTCTTTGAACTCGCATTATTCGAACCCATTTTGGAACAATTTTTTTTACTTCTGTTAAAACATTCAACATATCCTCATCAGAATACGGTTTGTATTTTCCATTCTGAAAATCATCATACATAGGTGTGTTTTTCAAAATTAATGATGGGTATATTTTTAGCATGTCAGGTTTAAATTTTGGATCTTCAAATAACGTTTTAAAATCATTAATGTCTTCTTTTGGACTCATTGTTGGTAATCCAGGCATCATATGTGCAACAATTTTGTATCCAGAGTCTTTTGCAATTTGAAATGAATCAATTACATCATTGAGATTATGTCCTCTGTTAACAATCTCAAAAACTCTTTCTTGAAGACTTTGAACACCGATTTCTATCCTAGTTGCTCCATAATCTAGCATCATATCAACATGTTCTTGTTTACAGTAATCAGGTTTGGTTTCAATAGTAAATCCAACGTTTCTATGTTTTGTAGTCTCATTAGATTTTTTTGCACTATCCAGATCAATTGAGTCAAAACCATTCAATGCATCATAACATGATTTTATGAAATTTTTTTGATAGTCTATTGGCATGAAGAGGAATGTACCACCAACTAAAACAAGTTCTATTTTGGTTGGATCATGACCAAAAGAGATTAAGTGTTGGATTTTTTTTGAGATTTGGATTTTTGGATTATATTGGTTTTCAATTGCACTTATCGTTATTGGTTCTTTTCCAGTATAGCTGTTAGGTGTATTAAATTCAATTCCACCAGGGCAATAACTACATCTTCCATGTGGGCATGCATATGGTTTTGGCATAACAGCTATAACTGTAACACCTGATGCTGATTTAACAGGTTTTGTAAGCAAGATATTTTGAAGTTTTTTAAACTCTAATGGATTTGCCATAGATAGAATTTCATTATTTCTGGGAAATCTTTCTAATGAGTACTTTGTACAAACATTTTTGATTTCATTTTTTATTACACTAGTTGTAGGATTATCTATGGTAAGTAAATTTTCCATAATCTCCTGGCAGGCACGGGAGAAATCATCTGTTTTTTGCATTATCATAACTAATTTAGTACAACATAAAATGCTTTGATTTTTCTTTGTTATGCATTCTAGTAAAAATATAGCAATTTGATATAATATGCAACTGAAGCAACCTACTGGTTCTAGTACAATGCTCTCGTTGCCTTTCTATAATCCATCCTCAACCAAATTGGTGTGATTATAGTTGTGACTGCTACCATGATAACAATTGTTGTGTATACATCTCCTGTTAGTACTCCTGATGATAATCCAACTCCTGCAACAATCAATCCTACCTCTCCTCTTGAAATCATTCCTATTCCTACTCTCATTCCTGCAGCTTTATCTTTCAAAAATAAGATTGATGGTAATCCACATCCAAATAATTTGGTTGCAATTGCAATTGCGACTACAACAGCACTTAACATCAATATATCTAAGTTTATAGTTGTGAAATTTACTTGTGCACCAATTATCGCAAAAAATAAGGGTGCAAAAATCAATCCAATCCTATGAGTGAACGCCTCTACTTTCTTCAATACTGCTGTAGCTGAAAGAGCCATTCCTACCGCAAATGCTCCGACAATTGGTGATAATCCCAATGTTCCTGCAATTGCTGCTGCTCCAAAGAACGATGCCGTTGCTATTCCTTCTATACTTCCAGATGATTGCCATAATCTTGTCGTCATAACTTTTGGAATTACGAAAATGGCTGCAATTAATATTGCTGCAAAGAATCCTAATACCTTAAGAATTGTAAATGTAACATCTACTAAATCTACAGTATCTAATGCTTCAGCACCTCCAAATGATGTAACGACAGATAATACTGCAATTGCCAAAATATCGTCTACAACTGCTGCTGCAATAATTAAACGAGCCTCAGGCGATTTAATCTTATTGAACTCTTTTAGCACTTGAATTGAAATTGCTATACTTGTTGCAGTAAGTGCAGTGGCAATCATCATTGCCTGTAATGCATCAAATCCAAAGTGTTGGAATACTATAAATCCTGCAATGAATGGAACTACTACTCCTAAAGCTCCTACTGTAAATGATGCCTTTCCGCCACGCAAAAATTCTTTCGGTGTCATCTCTAATCCTGCCATAAATAAAATTACAATTGCACCAATTTCTCCAAGTGTTCTAATTTCTGGTCCGATTTGTAAAATTGATTCTCCTGTACCTGGATGAAGCAAAAATGCACCTAGTGCAAATGGTCCAATAATCATTCCTGCTATTAATTGCCCTAACACGACTGGCAGCTTTATTCTACTGAATAATTCGCCCACTATTATTGCGGCAGCTAACAATATTCCTACTCCTATGATAACTTCAATGAAGCCTGCTTCTGCTGCCATTATCAGATATTTTTAGAGTTACGTCATATAAGCCAAATCTAGTGAAATTTCTTAAGACAAGATGTTATTGATTTCTACGCAATTTTTAATTTATTAATAAAAACGCCTTTCTTTTTACTAGTTCTGCCAATTTCATAAGATTTCATCTTATGTTTGGTGATAATCTTTTGAATTCCTCTGACTTGATTTTCTGGTGAAATGATACAAAATCCTACTCCCATGTTGAATGTTTTGTACATTTCTTCACTTTTAACGCCTGTATCTTCTATTAATTGTATTAGAGGTGGAGTCTTTGGCATGCTATCCAAATGATATCCTATATTTTTCAATCTTAATAATTTTGTAAATGAACCGCCAGTGATATGTGCCAGACCATTAATTTTACATTTCTTTAGTGCCTCTAAAACTGGCTTAACATAAATTTCGGTTGGGTGTAAAAGTGCACTTCCTAAATTTCCAATTCCTTTGATGTTATCTTTTACTGAATATTTTGACAAAAGCACTTTTCGTGCTAGTGAATATCCGTTTGAATGTAACCCTGAACTTTTAATTCCAATAATTACATCGTTTGGTTTTATTTTATTTCCCAACACCATCTCTTTTTTAGAAAGTATCCCTACAACCATTCCTGCAAGATCAAACCCAAAACCTTTACCTGAAATCAAGTCAGGCATAATTGCAGTTTCACCACCTACAATTGGCATTGCAGATTTTTTTGCCCCTTTAACTAATCCAGAAACTATTTGCTTGAAAATTTTCTGGTTGTTTTTGTTTGCAGCTATGTAATCAACAAATGAAATTGGTGTAGCACCAATACAGATTACATCATTGACATTCATAGCTACACAGTCTATTCCTATCGTATCATATTTTTTCATCATATTTGCAATAATGACTTTTGTTCCAACACCATCAGTATGGGTGGCTAATAATTTCCCTCCAGGAATTTCTACAATTCCTGCATAATGTCCAAAGCCATGAGTTGTTTTTGTCTTTTTTTGTAAATTATGCGTAGAAGCAATTAATCGCCCAATCACATTTTGACTTTTCTTAATTTCTGATATATCCACACCTGCTTTTTTGTATGTAATTCCCAATTTGTCTCCTTTACATGTACATATGTGAATCCACTTTTTTATGTTCAGTATATTTGTCTGAAAGTTCCTGAAAATCCAAACCTATTTGCTTTTTCCCTTTTTTCAATTTCTCTGTATCAATTCCTATTCCATATGCTTTGTTTACTGCCTCCACTAAAGTTACTGCTGCCATTGGGTCTGGTTGATTTTCATTTGCTTTTACTAAAAGTGTAACACCACGAATTTTCCTAATTAAACATTCATTTAATATTCCTCCGGCAATACCTGTAATGAATCCCTGTGGAACCATTTTGATTCCATTATCTTCCATAACTCTACATAAATCTACTTCTGCAGCACAAAATGCTTTGCTATCATGTTTTTTACTTGCTACCCCGTCTAAAATTATTATTTCATTTGAACCTTTTTTCTCAGCCCAATCTAAAATACTAGAAGCAATAGTATAGAGTCCATCTGCATTGATAGTTATTTCACAAATTACTGCACATACAGTTCCATTTTTGTTCGCATAAAATCGAAATGGATGTCTTAGCATTCCCTGCATGAACACAGTTGATGGTGGTAGATACTTTGATCGCATAAATCCAATTTCTTTCATTTTTAATTCATCAATTATATGACTAACTGACAGTGTTCCTGATAATCCGGCTCCTACAAAACCTGCAAAAATTATTGGGCTCTTAAATCTTATTTTTTTTGTCTCATATATTTGAGATTCTGGGAAACCGTTATGTTGCACTATTAGAATATTTTTTTCTTCGCTTAATTACTCTTTTTTTGTATGAATAATTCCAACATTGTCTGCCCTTTTTCTGTAATAGAATAAATCATATTTGGACCAGATGCATGTTTTTCTATAAAATTATAGTTCATACATAAATGCAGATAATTAAGAAATGATTTTTTCATTCTTATATTTGATTTTGAATACAATTCCGAGAATGACATTTCTCTAGTTTTTACTTGGTATAGTAGTTTCAATAGTGAAAGTGTACTGAAATCTTTGGTTCTTGCCTTTACTGTGTTTAAGATCTGTTCATTTCTCTCTATAATGAAATCATCGAATTGTTCTGCTACTTCTATTGGAACATATGTCAATCTTGCTCTCATACGGTAGTGTACCGTACTTTACCTTATTAGTCTTGGCTCTAGATTTATTGAGCTATGTGATCAGTTTTAGTCAACAGATTTTCAAAAGTGTGATCTACTTTGATTGGTATAATTGTAAATTTTGAACAAGGTATCTGGTTTAAACAAGACAAAACTGAATATTCGTTGTGGAAGCGTTTGATGTTATATCAGTAATACTCGGCTTGTCCGCATTATGTATTGGTGGCTACTTCATAGTCACAGGCGGAGTTTCTCTAGCAAAAAAACTCCGAATTAGTAGCATGATTATAGGTCTGACAGTTGTTGCCTACGGTACATCTACTCCAGAGTTGGCTGCAGCTATACTAGCAGCATTTAATTCACATACAGAGCTGATTTTTGGAAACATAATCGGAAGTAACATTAGCAATGTGGGTATGGTTATTGGTGTTTCTGCAATATTTGCTCCTCTTCTAATGAGCAAAGTTACTATCAACAAATGGATACCCATTATGATAGGTGTGTCATTATTAGTTATAGGGATGTCATATGATGGTGAAATTTCCCAGATTGATGGCCTTATACTAATAGCTGCGTTAATTACATTTACAATTTATACCATAAAGACCGTAAATAAGCAAAGAACTACAGAAAATAAAAGTACTGATAATGAAAGTGTTGAAGGAGAATTATTTTTATCAAGATATAGAATTCAGACATATCCTAAGGCATTGGGTTTAGTAGGATTTGGTATTGTTTTACTTTTTCTTGGTGGACATTTTACAGTTGATGGAGCTGTAGCAATTGCTGAGAGTGTGGGTCTTTCACAATTAGTTATAGGAGTTGTAATAGTTGGAATTGGAACATCGCTTCCTGAATTGATTACATCAGTTATTGCTATTACAAAAAAACAAACTGACATTGGGGTAGGTAATATTGTTGGCAGTAACATTTACAATATTTTACTCATATTTGGTGTTGCTTCGGCGATGGTTGGCATACCAATATCTGAGGATGCATTCTCAAACTATTACATAATGATTGCATTTAGTTTAGTTTTATTTATTGGGTTTAGAGGCTATATTCCACGGCCTATTGGGATTGGGTTGGCAATAGCATTTGTGATATATCTAGGTAGTTTATTGGTCTAAACATAAATCATCTTGGATTTTTATATCTGAATTTATTTATTTTTATTAATTCAAAATATGATCCAAATTTTTTAGTATCTGATATTTCATCTAATGATTCAACAATCGCTGGTTCTTTATCAAATGTTTTCAAGATGTCATAAGTTGTACTTCTTTCAGCAGGGATACGACCTATATCACGAACCAAATGTCTAATTTCCTTTGGTTTTAACAACTGACCGTATTCTGAACCAGCTGCAGTTGATATGCTTTCATTAATCAGTGTTCCACCAAAATCATTTGCACCCCATTTTAGCAATAATTGTGAGAACTTTTGTCCCTCTTTTACCCACGACATCTGAATATTATCGATATAATTATTCAACATAATTCGTGATATGGCATGAGTTAACAAAACATCTTTTCCGTTAGCTCCTTTTTTGATTCCTTCATGTAATTGATGCTTATACATCGGTGCATCAGAAAATATGAAATTTAGTGGTACGAATTCTGTAAAACCGCCAGTTTCTTTCTGAATCTCACGAATAGTTGCTATGTGGTTTGCTTTTTGTTCATTTGTTTCTAAATGACCAAACATCATAGTGGATGTTGATTTTATACCCATTTTGTGTGCAGTTTTGATAATGTTAATCCAATCATCTACACTTATCCGTCCAGGAGAAATTTTATCTCTTAAACCCTGATCCAAAATCTCTGCTGCAGTACCAGGAATGGTATCGACGCCAGCATTTTTTAATTTAATGAGATATTCTTTTGGTGTAATATTTGATCTGGTAGCACCATATAGGATTTCTTCAGGTGAGAATCCATGAATATGAATATCTGGGGCTACTTGCTTAATCCCTTTACAGATGTCCTCGTATAATCCACCTTCCATATCTGGTGGTAATCCTGCTTGAACACATACTTCTGTCGCACCAAATCTGTATGCCTCTTTTGTTCTTCTTTGTATTTCATCAATTGGAAGAAAGTATACCTCCTCTTCTCTAAAGTCTCTACTAAATGCACAAAATCCACATTGCTTAATGCATACATTTGTAAAATTGATATTTCGATTTACAACATACGTAACAGTATCTCCAACTCTTCTTTTTCTTAAAATGTCAGCTACCATACCAACTAAGTGGAAATCAATTCCATCAGATTCAAAAAGTTCTATTGCCTCATTTTCAGAAATTTCTTTTTCCGAAATTGCTTTATCTAAAATATCTGAAATTATAGGGTCTGCATATTTTAATAAACTATCAACTTTTGTAATCTGATCAGTCATTTCCAATAATCTTCCCTAACATAATTTTCTTCATCTGCGATTAAAGCTATTCTATCTCTTAATTCTTTACTTATCCCTGAGACAAATTCTGGATAAACAGGGAATCTTGCTTTTAGTTTGAACTTATACTCTAGACATTTTTTTTCTACATTTTTAATTTGAGGCCATGAAAATTCTGGATTAACATAATCATCAGTTATTGGTGAAATTCCACCCCAGTCATTTATTCCAACTGAAAGGAATTCATGATAATTTTTTTGGGAAAGATTTGGTGGTATCTGAATATTCATATCTGGCATAATTATTCTACACAGAGCAACAATTGATTTGAAATAAGATGTATCTGGTGTTTTGTGTTCCTGCATAGATGTATCTTTTTTTGGATGAAAGTTTTGTAAAATAATTTCCTGAATATTTCCAAATTTTTTATGAATGTCTTTAATGGCATAAATTGAATCAATTACTTCGTAAATAGTCTCTCCTATACCAACTAAAATTCCTGTGGTCATTGGTATTTTTAACTCACCAGCATTTTTTAATACGTTAATTCTTGTTGCAGGTTCTTTACTTGGTGCATCATGATGCGGCATTCCAGTTTCCCTTAACCTCTTACTTGAATTTTCCAACATTAAACCTAGACTTACATTTGTTTCTCTAAGAATTTTCATTTCTTCTTTTGTGAGATTTCCTGCGTTTGTATGTGGAAAAATTCCTTCATTTAATACTACTTCAGAACAATCTGCTAGATACTCTCCTGTAGATGAAAATCCATTTAGTTTTAACCAATCTTTTGCCTCTTGATATTTTTGTTCAGGACTTTCTCCTGTTACAAAAAGTGCTTCTGTACATTTGTATTTCTTTGCAAGTTTTGCCAAGTCTTTTACATTTTTTTTATTCATCAAAGATAATTTTGCATTGTTTGGTTCTGCTTTGTAAGTACAATAATCACATGTATCTCTACAAAGATTTACAATGTTGAAAAAAGCCTTTTTAGAAAAACTTACAATGTCTCCTTTGTGTTTATTTCTCAATTGTGTTGCAGTTTCAAATAATCTATTTGACGTATACCGAAAATTGGTTGCTAACTGGTATGCATCTTCTTGAGTTAGTTCATATCCATCTTTAATTCTATTATATGATTCAAAATCATATTCAAGTTTACTCAATAGAAAAAATCTCGGTAACGAGTATTTAATTTTGTAGATATGTCTAATTACTTGGTCTTTCACCTAGGAAAAGTGTCTTATCCATTACTTCTCCATCCCTAAGTATTGTGAGCACCATTTCATCACCTACTATTTTTTCCATTTGTAGGTGTACAAGAATATCAGCGATCTTTCGAACTACTTTTCCATCAATTTTGGTAATTATGTCTCCATCCATTGGAACTTCTCTCCCATCGATCTCTTTTGTTATATCTACACCAAGTAATCCGGCTTTCTCTGCAGGACTACCTTCTAAAACAGAAACTATCAAGAATCCTTTTGTACTATCTAATCCTCTGATCTCTGCCAACTCATAATCAATGTCAACACCTGAAATTCCTATCCATGGATGTCTAATTTCACCATCTCGAATGAGAATAGGTGTTATTTTCTTGACAGTATCTGATGGTATTGCAAATCCAACACCGGTAAACTCTCCAGTTTCAGATTGAATCGCAGTATTAATCCCTATAACATCTCCATTCATGTTAAGTAAAGGTCCACCTGAATTACCTGGGTTTATTGCAGCATCTGTTTGAATTACATTTGGAATAGAATATCCTGATTCTTGTGGAAGTAATCTACCAATTTGGCTTACAATACCAGAAGTCATAGAACCTGAAAGACCAAATGGATTTCCTATTGCCACCACTTGTTGACCAACTTTTAATTCAGATGAACTTGCCAATTCCAAGTGATGTAAGTAACTATTTCTAGCATCCACTTTTAAAACTGCTAAGTCTAAATCTGCATCACTTCCAACAATTTTTGCTGCATATGATTCACCATCAAGAAATGTTACAGTGATCTTAATTGCATCATCAATTACATGGTGGTTAGTAATTACATGACCATTTTCATCATATACAAAACCTGAGCCAACACCACCAGGTGTTTCCTCCTCTAGATTTTCATTTGGAATTTTTTTAGTATTTACTTGAATCACTGCAGGTTCAGCTTTTTGGAACAATTGAATTAGTGACATCTTAGATTCTGTTACATCACCAAATTTTTCTAAATGATTTCCATTTGTAACAGCTAAACCTAATTCAGAATCTTGTATAATTGGATTTAATGAAATGAAGACGGCAAAAATTATTGCAATTCCTGCTATTGTACCACCAATAATAACACCGCTATTTGCCATTAACCAGATCAAATTACCAATGCGTATATTCCTTGCTATTTCTTATGGATTATGAATTCAGAGTTTGATATAATTTTGTGAGAATTCTTTAACACTGTATTTTCGTCCTCTCCATGAAACTGCAGATGATTTGTTTGCTTGTAGAATTCCTGATAGAAACCCACAACTTACGATTAAACCACCAATTGGTGCAAGCAATGCAAACACAGATTTCAAATTTAAACCCATTTTTGCTTCTAAAAATGCGGCAGTGAAAATAGCACCTGTTGCAAAAATTGCAGATATCAGTAGTGGAAGAAATGATGTAAAAATATTGGTCGAGATAAAAACTAGGGAATATATCAAAAATGGAACTGGAATGAAAAGTATGAACAAAACTGCAAAAAATACTCCTACTGCATATGATTTATTCTGATGATATAATGGAACCATTAGTCTTTCTAGCCCATGCCACATTTCTTGTGGACTTCGTGAGTAAACTGCATCAAGTAAATGTTCACCTCTAACCATTTTTAGTGCAAATCCTGACTCTTTCGTAATTTTACCCAGTGCGCCATCTTCAATAATTTCATGTTTTACTTTTTCATGAGTTCCAATTTTTTCATAAATTTCTTTTTTTATAATAAAAAAACTCCCAAAAAAATATCCAATTCCTTTTTTTGGATTATTAACATTTAGTGCAGAATAACGTGAATGTAAGAATGTTGATAGCATTGGAAGTGTAATTTTTGTAATATTATCTAGGCAAAGTAATCTAGGAATTACTGTTAGTACATCTAGTTTTTCTGATAGTAAATGTGTAACAGCTAATGAAATTACTTTTTCTGAATATCGTGTGTCAGCATCTGTAAATAATAACAAATCCCCAGTGGCACGTTTAAAACCTTCAATACATGCCCAATTCTTTCCCATCCATCCATCAGGTTTTGGACTTGCCTTTACGGGAATAACCTTTTCACTTTTTTTTGCATATTTTTCAATAATCTTCCAAGTATCGTCGTCTGATGAATCATCAACTGTTATTATTTCATAATTAGTATAGTCTTGCTGTACAAATGATTCTAGACAAGTTCCAATGAACTTCTCTTCATTTCTTGCTGGTAGAATTATGGAGACTTTGGGGGTTTCTTTAGAAACACTTCCAAATTTGTCAAGGTATGGGGTTCTTGTAAAAGATTTGTACATTGAAAAAATAAGAGAAATCCAAGTTAGAAATATACCAATTAATATCACTGTGAAGATATAATTAAAAACATCAAGTGCTATGTCTACCATTTATTTTTCCACTTCTTGTTTAATTGCTTGCAAGGCCTGTTCTGTTCCACTCTGAATATGTTTAGTTATCATTCCGGTAAACATTCCCATCATACCTGAAAGTTTAATTTTCCAAACTGCCTCTAAACTACATCCATCTACTGTCTCCTTTAGATTTAGAATTTTTTCGCCTTTGATGATTCCCTTGGTAAATTTTGCTTCAATTTTTTGTTTAGGGAAAATTGTAACTTCTTGCATACATTTCTGATCCCTGAATGCAATTGTAATTTCACGATTAATTTTGTTTTCACTACTAGAAATATTTCTAATCTCCTTAGTTCCTTTCCAGAATTTAGGCTCATTATCTAAATCTGAAATAACATCCCAAACTTTGTCTATTGTTCCACTTACATCAACAGATGCATGAATTTCAGCCATAAACGATATCCAGTATTCGAAAATATTAGGGTTCGTAAGAAATTAATTTGGATTTTTAATACGTTACACATGACAGAAATTTCATACGATGATTTTTCCAAAATCGATCTTCGTGTTGCAAAAATTAAATCAGCTGAAAACATACCTGGCAAATCTCGAATTTTAAAAGGTACGATATCTTTGGGTGATGAATTACGAGATGTGATTATTGGTGGTGCAGAATATTATGATCCTGAACAGCTAGTAGGAATGACTGTAATTGTAGTTGCTAATCTTGAGACAAAAAAGTTAGCTGGAATTGAATCAAATGCCATGCTTTTGGCAGCTGATGTTGATGATAAACCATATTGGTTATCTGTTGATGAATCTGTTGTTTCAGGGACAAAAATTAAATGATCTTAATCATACTTCATTAGTTCTTTCTCTTCTAATGATGCATGTAGATTATTTACTGATCTATAGACATCTTCCTCCTTTTTTGCTCCAGTGCAAACTAATTTACCAGATGAGAATAGTAAAATGACTGTTTTTGGATCAAGCATCCTGTGAATAAGACCAGGAAATTGTTCAGGTTCGTACATACTTCTTGGTAAAGTTCGTGCAGCTTGTTCCAAATGAATTTTTCCACCTAGATTAATCGATGCAACAATATTCTGAATTGTTACAACTGCATCTTTTTTTACTTTAATACCACCTTTACGCAATTTTATGACAACTGTCTTTACCGCATTTCTTGACATTTGTTCCGATTTTGCACCAGTGCAGACCATCTTACCTGATGTAAAAATTAAGGTTGCAGTTTTTGGACTTTTAATTCTAAATACTAATCCTGGAAATTGATCTGGGTGATATTCTACATCTGGAAAATTTTTTGTAATTGCATTTAAATCCATTTTTTGATCAACTGTCGCAGATGCTACTACATTTTCAATACTCACAATTGGCTTTGTTTGTGGCAATACAGTATCCTGAAAACCACTTTAATAAAAACACTCGTTAATAGTTTTTATAAAAAGTGACTATATCAAAAATCTAGTATGAACGACGAATGATTTATTTTACAAAATTATTGTAAATTATTATTGGATTTAATGAGTTTTAACTTAGATGAATTTTTTGGTATGAATGATGATTCGAACCCGTTAATGATGCTTATATGGATTTTACCAATAATTCTATTTGTTTTTTATGGACAAAGAATTCAGTTAATGGTTTCATCTAATGAAATCAAGAAAAGTATAGACAAATTAGAAAAATTTCGAAATGATACCAAAAAAGAGTTTATAGATTATTTGAAAAAAACGCTTAACCCAAAAATTGATCCTACAAAAAAACTAGAAGATTTTTTTGAGTACTTTACCATAATGCCTGTTGACTTGGATCCAAATGGAATCATTCCAAAAATTAATCATCTAATTCGTTCAAGGGATGATTTTACTAGGATGCATGTAAAATCATTATTTAGAGACATCTCTGACTTTGAAATAACTAAAGTTCATAATCTCCTAGAAATTGTTACAACACTGCAAATGTTCCATAAAGCTACAAGACATCTATATTTGACAGCAAAAAAACAAAAGAACTTTCCATTAATTCTACCACTTCAAATGATGATACCTTTTGTAATGGAAGAAGCTGAGGCACTAAAAGATGCAATGACTGCATTAAAAAATGGTCAGCCAATTGGTGATGGTATTGGGCCAATGGTTGTAGGTGGAATGATGATTAATAGAGAGAAACAAAAAGTCTCATTTCAGACGGTTCTATCAAAATCTGAATATGAAGACCGTAAATTATTACTAGTTAAGGCGGAGGGACCAAATGCAACTGTCGGAAGACTTGGGGAAGCAATAGAAAAAATTTTTTCAACAGATAGACCTGACTTGATTATAATGGTTGATGCATCATTAAAGTTAGAAGGTGAGGATTCAGCATCTATAGCAAAAGGGTTTGGTGCTGCGATGGGTGGAATTGGAACTGATAGATTCCAAATCGAAGATGTTGCAACTAAGAATAGCATTCCTATATTGGCAATTGTTATAAAGCAATCAATACATGAAGCACTCACGATTATGACAAAAGAAATTGCTGATCAGGCATCATCGGTTAGATTAGAAATTCAAGAAATGATTAGAGATAACACACAACCAAAACAAACTGTTATGATAATTGGTGTTGGTAATACATTAGGTGTATCACAATGAAAGATGCTGACAAAAAATTCACTGTCAGTTATACTAACTTGGAATGTATATCATGCAAGAAATCATTAACAAGAAAATTTGAGACTGGTGATATTGTATTTGAGGAGAATGGAACGTGTGATGAATGTGAAGGTAATTTATTGGTTGTAAAAATATTTGGCGAAATTATTGGCCAATAGTGGTGATTGTAACCCCATTTTCATTTGGAATAAATGTATGCTCTGCTTGTGTAACTCTTTTTCCATTACCTTCTACTAGAACAGGATATGCATGAACTGCCTTCTTTTTTATTAGCACATCAATAAGTTTTCTTGCCTCATTTTCTTCCCACTCTGTAAGCAACCATCTTAATGCAAATGGAAGTAAATTGAAGTTTTGCCAAATATAATCCAGCATTCTATCAGCTTCTTTGTCTTTTGTTTTTTTCCTTGATGCCAACGCAAAGATATTTTTTATTTTTCCCTCATGAACAAAACCCAAACCATCTCCAGTTGTAACAAATGGCTCACATGCAAAAGCCTGATTCTCTGTAAAAGAGAATGAACCTATAGACCAAATATTTGGTACTGATTTTCCAGCATGGATTGTATATTGTTCTAAAGAATGTCCACTCAAGTTTGCAATTGGAAGATATCCAGATTGTTTTATTGTTTTTTCAATTGTTCTTCCAACATCACTTGATTTTACACCAACCTTAATCATTGACATTGCATTGTTTAATGCAGATTCTGCAACTTGAGCAAGGTGATCATATTCTGGATTATAACATACTGTTACTGCAGTATCTGCAATGTATCCATTAATCTGTGCACCTAAATCAATTTTGATTAAATCATCATCTGAAATTGTAAGTTGATCATTTGGTTCGGCAGTATAGTGTGCAGCAACCTCGTTTAAACTAGTATTTACTGGAAACGCACATTTTGCACCACGTTTTTTTATTTCACTTTCAACTTGTTCACATATTTCATAAACAGTTTTTCCAACCCAGTTTTTCTTTCTAGTATTTTCGCGAACTTCACCAGCAATTTTACCAGCTTTTATGTAATCTTCTATTTCCATACATGAATAATTTTTCTAACTCATTTAAAATCTATTTGTGTAGCTTAAATTGGGGCAATTTTGTATCTCACTGGGATTGTGGTCTAGCTTGGTATGATTCTGCGTTTGGGTCGCAGAGGTCGAGTGTTCGAATCACTCCAATCCCATCTTAAATTTTAATACATGCAGTTTCAAGTGTAATTGCCAGACAATGAAGACGAGTTAGAGTAATGACTTTAGAATGAAGGAAACTTATTGGCTCTGAGTCTTGGCATAACTTTTTATCAAATTGAATCATCGAGAAAAATATTGGGTTTTGAAAGACGCGGTATACTTCTAATTGTTGGGATTTTATTTCTACTAATAGGTTTGATTGGAGCTGGATTACCTCCAATCTATGCAATAATTATCTCAACTGCAATTTATGTTGGAATTAA